>NZ_JAFCMD010000028.1:0-99644 GCF_018130105.1 Bradyrhizobium sp. AUGA SZCCT0160 | reverse complement strand
TTTACGGCTTATGCCGTGATCTCCCCGGAGACGAGTTCTTGGTTGACTCCGTCGCTGCCGTTCAGCTCTCGCCTACCCGACAGCTTGACACCTGCAACGGGTGCCAGGACCACACGGTTTTGCCGTACGCTCATCCACGCCATCGTCTCAGCGTAAACCAGCGTCCACCGCAACCCGTCCAACGTCCGTGACGACGGCCGACGCCCTCTGAGTGGGACGGGATGGCGATAGATGCGCACTGATTTGGGTCGACCGACAACAGAAACATTTTTGATTTACAGAAACTTTCTGCTTGACACGATTTCCGCAAATCAGAACTGATTTGCCCGTCGGGTCGTTTTGTCGCGGCCAGCCGTCAACATGAACGGAAGGGAATGGGCTCGCTCGCATCAAAAACCCACAAACAAATCAGATTAAAAACACACAAGGAAATCAGATTGCACCCGCCAACCAAAATACCGCGGGAACAATCCGGTCCTGTCGGCATTATCGTCAACGCTTCGAATTCCGGGAGACTTCCATGAAAACGGCAAAGATCATGCTGGCTGGACTGGCCGCCCTCACCTTCGTTTCGGCGGCCTCAGCCCAGCAAGCGATGACGGGAACGGTCACGCGAATTGACCGGACCGACGGGACGATCGCAATCCAGCTGCACCGGACTCCAACGCAGAGCGGTACCGTCGGCGCCAGCACCAGCGGCGCCAAAACAGACGGTCCGGCCGAAGAGCTCAAGACCAAGATCCAGGGCAATCTGTTGAACATCCTGCACGCCGGTGACCGGGTCAAGTTTACGCTCACCGACGCGGGTGGCAGCAAAACCATTACCAACGTCGAACGACCGTAACTGACAGGGCACGCACAGCCAGATCGAAACGCAAAAAGGGCCGCGGCAAAACCGCGGCCCTTTCTCCTGGAAGGGTCTGTCGTTACTCGGTGCAGACCTTGGTCGTCTTCATGCCGGTTTCGGCCTCCGTCTTGGTCTTGAAGATGCCGTTGTCGACGATGGTGGTGGTCATGCTGGTCGGCTTGGTTTCGACCACCGTGCACTTCTTCGTGGTGCTGTCGCGAACCACGTAATATTCGGCAGCCATCGCGGTCCCGGCTACGCTCGTTGCGGCAAACGCCAGCGCGCCGATCATCAGAAATTTCTTCAAGGTATGCTCCTCCGAGTTCTTAGTGATGCCATCAGCAACCCGCGGAGAAACCGGATGTTCCACTTTTTCCCGAATGGTTTTCAGCTCCCGGATTCCATTACGGTCTATGCGCGGCGGGCAGCTCGGAAACAGGTCGGGAATAGTCGGCAGTACCGCCCAGTAAAGACCTCAGTCTTTCCGGGGCCCCGGAACAAACATAAGACCGGGAACTTATCGACGTGATCGCAATCATGCGATGGAGGACGACTGCATGAGACGCATTGCATTGATTGGCTGCGCGCTGCTGCTGGCAATGACCGCATCCGCTTCCGCCAGGCTGGGAATTGCGCCGCTCACCGTGTCGGATGACGGGGTGACCCAGGTCAAGCACGGACGTGGGCACGGTCGCGGACATCGCGGGGGCCGGGGTCACCACCGTGGTTGGGGCCGAGGTCACCACCGTGGTTGGGGCCGCGGTCGCGGACACCATTACGGCTGGCGTCATCACCGTCGCTTCTACTGAAACTCTGATTCGTCTTGTGCTGCTTTCATCGATCCATTGCCCCGACGAAAGCAGGCAACGGCGGTATGGACGGTCGCGCCCAACAGGCGCGGCCAGTTCAGTTTCTGACACCGGTCAGCCCAGTTCCATCTCGACGGCGATCCGGATCAGGTCGGAATGGTTCTTGGCGCCGAGTTTCTGCTTCAGCAGCGAGGTGGTGTTGGCCACGGTCTTGTAGGAAATATCGAGCGCGTCGGCGACTTCGACGATTTTGTCGCCGCGGCCCAGCAGGCGCAGGATTTCCAGTTCGCGCGCGGTCATTTGCGAGGCCGGATTGGCTTTGATGGAGGCGCCCGAGAACGTCACCGCCTCCGCCAGTTGCGGCGAGATGAAATTCTCTCCCGAAGCCACCTTGCGGACGGCCTTTACCAGCGTCCGTGGATCGTCGCCCTTGGCGACGTAACCCTGCGCGCCCATTTCCACCGCGCGAACCACGAAGGCCGGGTCGTCATTCATGCTGAACATGATGATTTTCGCGTCCGGATCCTCCTTCCGGATCCGTCGCATCAGCTCAAATCCCGAGACGTCGGGAAGTTTGATATCGATGATTGTGACATCCGGCCGTCGCGTCATAAAGGCCTTGTGACCGGATTTTGCGTCCGCAGCCTCGTCAATTTTCACCGTCGCGTCCGAAGCGAACAGCGAACGGCATCCGGAAACGACCACTGGATGGTCGTCGACGATCAGGATCCTGGTTGCCGATTTGGCGATGTTCTGCATCCTTGCCGCCCCTTTTGGGATAAATAGGCATTTCGCGATGATTGAAAAGTGAAACCTGCGCTACGGGAGTTAGAATAGTCCGAATGTGGCAGAATCTTTCCCTTCGCATGCGGCTGATTCTTCCGCTCGGCACCATGTTCGTGGCCGCGCTGCTGCTCGGGGCCGTCTCGCTGCAGCTTTTCGCGCGGACCCAACTTAAGGATGAAAGCGAGCCGGCATCGCGATCGGCCAAGGTGGTTGCCGAGGCGCTCAACAGCGCGCTGCTGACGTCCGCCAACCCGCAGCAAACGCTCGACGCATTTGTGCAGGCGATGGGCTCATCCGAAGCCATCCGCTTCCGCCGTACCGGCACAGAGACGACCACGCCTTCGCCGGCGGAGACACACACTCCCCTTGGACGCGTGCCGCACTGGTTCGTCCATCTTCTCGGCCTGCCGGAGATTGGCGCCTCGTTTCCGGTGAGGATCGATGGAACGCAGGTCGGCGACATCCTGTCTTCACCCGATCTTTCAGCCGACATCTACGAGAAATGGGTCGGCTTTCTCGCCCTCGTTTCATCCGTCATCGCCCTGATGCTCGTGACCGGCATTATCGCCTATTTGACCGCAGGCACCGTGGTCGACGCACTGCGGAATCTGGGCGAAGGCCTGACCCGGATGCGGACGGGGGACTACCAGCACCTGATCGCGGCGAAGGGTCCGCCGGAGATACGCAAGAGTTCCGAATTGGCCAATGAACTCGCACGCACGCTGAACCAACTGAGCCAGGACAATCGCAGCCTGCTGCGCAAGGTCGTGTCGCTGCAGGACGACGAGCGCCGCGACATCGCGCGCGACCTTCATGACGAACTCGGGCCATTGTTGTTCGGGATCCGGGCCAACGCGGTGGCGCTACAGGATGGCGCGGCACAGCGCAGGAAACTCGGCGCTTCGGTCGAGGCGATGCTTAAATCGGTCGAGGCCCTGCAACTGGCGAACCGCCGTATCCTCGACCGGTTGCGGCCGCTTCATATCCAGGAGCTCGGGCTCGAGAAGAGTGTCCAGACCCTGCTGCAGTATGCGCGATCGCAGGCGCCCGGCCTCAAGCTGAATGTGCGGATCGATCCCCGTCTGAACGACGTCGATGGGCTGCTTTCCCAAACCATCTACCGGGTTATCCAGGAGGGCGTGACCAATGTCCTCAGGCACGCCAATGCCAGCGCGACAAGCGTCGAGGCGACGATCGAAGGAAACCAGGTATTGGTGGAAATTTCCGACGATGGTGTTGGATTTACACCGGACCAGCCCTTTGGCCGCGGATTGACGGGAATGCACGAGCGTGTCCGGGCCCTGAGCGGGACATTCGAATTCAAGCGGCAGAACAGTCGGACCTACGTCCGGTGCCGTTTGCCGGCTGGCGTGTGAGGCGCACCGCTGGGCCAGGGATGCAGCGGAGGATGCAGCGGAGGATGCAGCGCGAAAGAACATCAGGTTGAAAGCTGAAGTAGCGACCGCGTCGTCACCATGCGCGATCCCGCGCGCCAGCGCCATCCCGCGCCGTTGCCGGCGCGAACGGAGCGCAGCGGGTTTGCAGAATCTTCCCGGAAGCGTCAAACGTGAACACAATGCGAACGGGCTTGCCTTCGGAGTTCAGGTAATCGAGCATGACCCCGTCAGCAGCAGGCGTAATTTCTTCCAGTCCAAAGGCATTGGGCGAGAACGCCTGGAGCCGGGGCCGCCAATACGATTCCAGCGCAGCCCGGCCCGCATAAATGTTTGCGCCGTCGCAGTCACATTCGAGGCTTGCCTCGGACGCGTACAGGTCGAGCAGCGGGCCAAGCTCCTGTCGCCGGCAGGCATCGAGCCAATCGACGACAACAGCCACCTGATCGATATCGTTCGCGATATCCTTGGCGGTATCCTTGGCAGTATCTTTGGGCAGATTCGACATGTCCATGGGCCGCACTGACCGGTTAGCCGCAATTCAGTTTGGAACCAAAAACAAATTGGGTCCACGGAAGTTCCAGGCACGAGGGTGGTCAACCGTGCGTCACCCCGACACTCGGCGCGCTGCGTTTTCCGCGCGGGGCCGCGGCAGATGCCCGATCAGCTGATTCAGACAACCGTGCTTTCGAGCCAGCAATCTCTGGTAGCGACAATCCGTGCAAACGGTGAGCCCGCGGATGCAAGCTTGGCAGCGCGTTTGCATCGCCACTATCCTTGCAGCTCCGTCGCCTGCATACGTCCCGCGTCCGCATACGCTACAATGCCGATTGACTAGCCTCCGACGCCGCGCCCATAATCCCGATGCAAGGGGCTTTATGCACGTAGCGACCACAAGAGTCGTGACCAATCAGTGCAAAGGCGGGGGTAACAGGCTTGTCGGCATCGCGGCGTCCAATGTTCGGCGAGCAACAGCGGTTCATGCTGTTTCTCATTGCGCCGGCGGCACTTCTGATGCTGCTGTTTCAGGTGCTGCCGATCGTGATCGGCGCCAATGCCAGCTTTCGCGACTGGGCGCTCTATAACCCGAAGAAGATCTGGGTCGGCTTCAGCCACTATTACGCGGTGCTGTCGGATCCGGCGTTTCTCTACACGGTGCTGCCCAACACCTTCCTGTTCATGATCCTCAGCGTGGCCGGGGCGCTGGTGGCGGGACTGGCGCTGGCGCTGCTGCTCAACCGCCCGTTTCGCGGGCAAAAGCTGGTGCAGACCATCCTGCTGGTGCCGCTGATGGTGGCGCCGGTCGTGGCCGCGATCATGATCCGCTGGATGTTCAACGACCAGTTCGGCATCGTCAACACGGTGCTGGAGGCGATCGGGCTGGAAGGCCAGCCCTGGCTGGTGCAGCGCTGGAGCGCCTTCGGCATCATCCTGCTCACCGACATCTGGCTGTGGACGCCGTGGTTCACGCTGCTGCTGCTTGCCGGATTGCAGAGCCTGCCGAAAGAGCCGTTCGAGGCCGCCGCGATCGACGGCACCACGACCTGGCGCGTGTTCAGGTTCCTGACGCTGCCGATGCTGCGCCCTGTCATCGTGGTGTGCGTGGTGATCCGCGCCATTGATGCCTTCCGAACCTTCGACATCGTGTGGACGCTGACCGGTGGCGGACCGGGCCGCTCGACCGAGCTGTTCAGCCTCTATGCCTATGTGCACGCGTTCCTGAACCTCGATCTCGGCCGCGGCTCGGCGGCGGCGATCATTGGCGGGCTCATCATCCTCGTGATCGGCGTGGTGCTCTACCGCCTCGTCGACCGCATCGCAAAGGCATGAGCCAAGGAAATATCCCATGCCGATCGTAACCCGCCCCGATTTCCTGCCGGGATTGCCGAAATGGAGCCGCAAGACGCTGTTCGCGCTGGCGCTGTTCGGCATCTGCTTTGCGTTCGCGTTTCCGGTGCTGTGGCTGATCCTGACCTCGCTGCGGCCGGAATCCGGCGTCTATTACGTCCATCGCGGCACCGAATTCACGCTGGCCAGCTTCGCCGAGGTGCTGACCGACGACCGCATCGTGTCGGCCTTCCTCAACAGCGCGCTGATCTCGACGCTGGCGACCATCTTCTCGCTGCTGGTCACCGTCTCCAGCGGCTACATGCTGTCGCGCTTCACCGGACCGGCGTCGCGGATCTGGTTCGGCACCATCTACGTGTTCCGCTGCATCCCCTATATCTCCTGGGTGCTGCCGCTGTACTTCGTGACCCAGAGCTGGGGCCTCTACGACACCTATACCGGCCTGCTGCTGCCGCATGTCGCGGTGCATATCTGCTTCTTCTCATGGCTGATGAAGGGGTTTTTCGACGGCATCGATCCCAGCATGGAATACGCGGCGATGATCGACGGCTGCACGCGGTGGGGCGCCTTCATCCGCGTCGCCATACCGTCGGCGCTGCCGGCGATCTCGGCGCTGGCGGTGCTGTGCTGGCTGTTCACCTGGAACGAATTCCTGTTCGCGCTGATCCTGACCGGAAACCGCGTGCCGATGATCACGGTTGTCATGGCGCAGTTCGTCACCGAGATGGGGCTGCGCTGGAATTTGATGGCGGCGACCGCCGTGATGGCGCTGGTGCCGGCGTTCCTGGTGGCGCTGTTCGGGCAGAAATATGTGATCCGGGGACTGCGTATCTAACAACGACGGGGACGCTTAATACGACGAGGAAACAACACCAAAAACGAGGGAGGGAAGCGATGAAGCAACTGACCAAACTGGCTGTCGCAACGACGGTGGCCCTGTGGGCGGCCGCGGGAAGCGCGAGCGCCCAGGTGAGCGAACTGCGGATCGGCTACCAGCCGAGCCCGATCCAGGACAATTCGATTGCGATGTTCGAAGCCTGGGGCGCCAAGAACGGCGTCAAGATCGTCAAGGTGCCGAACTCCTACGGCGTCTATGTCGAGAAGATGACGGCGTCGCTGACGTCGAACTCCGATCAGTACGACGTGATCTGGCACAATGACGATTGGGGCCAGACCTGGGCGCATCTGCTCGAGCCGATGGATGACGTCGAAGCCAACAAATTTGCCTCCAAGTGGAGCATGTCACCGATCGTGTTCGGCAACGACAAGGGCCAGAACACCGTCGTGCCGATGGGCCAGACCTTCAGCGTGTTCTTCTACCGATCCGACCTCGTCAAGCCCGAGGAGGTGCCGAAGACGCTGGATGAACTCGTCACCGTGAGCAAGAAGCTGCAGGCTGACGGCAAGGTGAAGTTCGGCTATGTCGCCGGCGCGTCGATGAACAACTCCTGGTTCACCTGGTTCTGGTCGATGTGGGGCAACAATTGCGACGTGCTGCTGCCGCCCTATGAGCGCGACAACAAGAAGCTCGCCGCGAACGGCTGGAAATCGGGCATGACCGAGCCCTGCATGCAGAAGAACGTCGAATATTGGTGGGATGCGATCAACACCCACAAGATCGTGCCGCGCGGCATGCCGGCCTATGACCGCAACGAAGCCAACGCCGTGTTCATGGCCGGCGACGCCGCGTTCACGGTGGCGGATTCGCTGTGGTGGGGCACGTTCAACGATCCCGCCAAGTCGAAGATATCAGGCAAGGTGGCTGCCACGCGCTTCCCGCTCGGTCCCGACCGCGCCAAGCCGTTCGCCTGGGACGACATCTGGGGCTGGGCGATCCCGAAGTCAATCTCGCCGGAGCGTAAGAAGAAGGCCAAGGAAATGCTCAACGCGATGATGCTGGACAAGGAAGGCCAGAAGAAGCTGTTCAAGGCGACCGGCGCGCCGCCACCCAACACCGAGTTCTGGGCGGAAATCGCGGCGGAAGACGCCTTCATGAAGCTCTTGAAGGAATCGGTGCTGGATTCGCCGGACAAGGTGCGCGGCGCCTATTACTTCCCGCAATGGCCCGCCGTGCACAAGGCGTTCAACGACACCGTCACCAAGGCCGTCACCGGCAAGCGCGAGGATATCGCAAAGGTGCTGGCCGACGGCGCGCCGCTGGTCAGCAAGGCGGCGCAATAAGTCGAAAGCAATATCCCGCCGCGGGAAATCGCGGCGGGATTATTTTGGGTCAACAGGTCTTTTCCTTGACGCGTTTTCTTCACGCGAACCGGTATCCACTTCGCTCGAAAACGCTCTAGTACGGTAACGGCGGGTAAATGGCAGCGATTTCACTCAGCAAGCTCAACAAGCATTATGGCTCGCTGTTCCACGCCGTAAAGGACGTCGATCTCGAGATCGCCGACAAGGAATTCGTGGCGCTGGTCGGCCCGTCCGGCTGCGGCAAGTCGACGACGCTGCGCATGATCGCAGGGCTTGAGGACATCAGTAGCGGCGACATCCGCATCGGCAACCGGGTGGTCAACGACCTGCCGCCGCGCGACCGCGACATCGCGATGGTGTTCCAGAATTACGCGCTCTATCAGCACATGAGCGTCTACGACAATCTCGCCTTCGGCCTGCGCAACAAGAAGACGTCCGAAGCCGAGATCAAGGCTGCGATCGACCGCGCCGCGGGCATGCTCGGGCTGCACGAATTGCTGGCGCGCAAGCCGAAGCAATTGTCCGGCGGACAGCAGCAGCGCGTCGCGCTCGGCCGCTGCATCGTGCGCAATCCGGAAGTGTTTTTGTTCGACGAGCCGCTGTCGAACCTCGACGCAAAACTGCGCGCGCAGATGCGGATCGAGATCAAGCGCCTGCATGCCGCCATTCCGACCACGTCTGTGTTCGTGACCCACGACCAGGTCGAGGCCATGACGCTGGGCGACCGGGTCGTGATCATGCGCGACGGCCGGGTGCAGCAGGTCGGCACGCCGCTGCAGGTCTACGGCAAGCCCGCCAACAAATTCGTCGCCGGCTTCATCGGCGCGCCCGCGATGAACTTTGTCAGCGTCACCGTGCGCAGCGATGGCGGCGCGACGACGGTCGAGGCTGATGGCCTCAAGCTGACGGTCGGCGGCGCCGATGCGCGCGCGCTCGCGGCTTACAACGGCAAGCCCGTGATCATGGGCGCGCGGCCCGAACATCTCGCGCTCGGC
Organism: Bradyrhizobium sp. AUGA SZCCT0160; assembly: GCF_018130105.1. Lineage (NCBI taxonomy): Bacteria > Pseudomonadati > Pseudomonadota > Alphaproteobacteria > Hyphomicrobiales > Nitrobacteraceae > Bradyrhizobium > Bradyrhizobium sp. AUGA SZCCT0160. The sequence goes on along the minus strand of NZ_JAFCMD010000028.1, from coordinate 90,763 downwards.
GAAGGTGCGCCGGGCGCCAGCTTTGACGCCCACGTCGAAGTCGTCGAGCAGCTCGGCTCCGAGATCCTGCTCGAAACGCGTGTGGGGAGCCACGGCATCACGGTGGCCCGGGTGCCGGCAGAAACGGTGATCGCGCGCGGCGATCAGGTCCGTGTCTCGGCACAGCCCGGCCGGCTGCACTTCTTCGATCCGGAAACGGAATTGCCGATTACGACTTCGTAGGGTGGGTTAGGCGAAGCCGTAACCCACCGTGATGCCAAGAACGAAGATGGTGGGTTACGCTTCGCTAACCCACCCTACAAAGCTCACCGCTTCACCGCGCCGGTCGGACTGGCAAACCCTTCCATGGTCCGGATGCGCTTTTCGAGCCACCAGCCATATTCGGGCGCCCAGTCCTCGAATCGGCGGTTGATGCCGAGATCATGGGCCCAGTGATGGGCGATGTTGGGATTGTACTGCGATTGCCGCCCGACCGCGATCAGATCCGCCTGGCCCTTTTCCAGCACCGCTTCGGCCTGCTCGGCCTCGAGGATGATGCCGACCGCCATGGTGGCGATATCGACTTCTCTCCGAACGCGCTCGGCGTAAGGCACCTGGAAACCGAGGCCGCGCGGCACTTGGGCGGCCGTCGCCGAGCCCGAGATGCCGCCGGAGGAGCAGTCGACCACGTCGACGCCGCGCGCCTTCAATTCATGCGCCAGCGCCACCGTGTCATCCATGTTCCAGCCGTTCTGCGCGCCGTCGACCGAGGACACGCGCACGAACAGCGGCATCGTATCAGGCATTTCGCGCCGTACCGCCTCGACGATGTCGAGCGGCAGCCGCATCCGCCCCTGGCGGTCGCCGCCATACTCGTCGTTGCGGGTGTTCGAAATCGGCGACAGGAACGAGGCCAGCAGATAGCCATGGGCCATATGAACCTCGATCACGTCGAAGCCGGCCTTGACCGCGTTCTTCGCCGCGTGCGCCCAGGTCTTCACCATGGCGCGACAGTCTTCGGCGGTGAGCTGGCGCGGCGTCAGCCATCCCGGCGCCACCGGCTCGCTGGTCGGGCCGACCGGCTGCCACAGCTTGGCGCCCGCCTTGATCTCATCTTGTGTGAGCGGCCCCATGCCATTCATCGCCTTTTGCGAGGACGATTTGCGGCCGCCATGCGCGAGCTGAATTCCGATCGCGGTGTTCTCGCGCCTCATGAAAGCGATCAGCGGCTTGAAACTTTCGACCTGGGCGTCGTTCCAGATGCCGAGATCGAACTCGTTGATCAGGCCGATTTCCTCGACGCCGGTGGCCTCGACAAAGACAAGACCAAAACCGCCGAGCGCGTAACGACCGAGATGCACCTGATGAAACATGCCGCAGGTCGCCCCGGGATCGGCGCGGTAATGCACCATCGGCGGCACCACCAGGCGGTTCTTCAGCGTCAGATCGCGGATCTTGAAGGGCTGGAACAGCAGGGGGCGTGCGGGATCGGCGGAGGGCGCGTCGGACATCGGTGGCCTGTGGTTGAACTGCGGGTAGCGAATGATCCATCATTTGAAATCCACGGTCCAGCCAGCCCTTGCATGTCATGCATGCAGCAACGCTTCGGCCCCCTAGTCGCCACCGACATCGACATCGAGGCCGGCGGCCTTCAGCGAGGCGACGGTCGCCTCAAGATGGGTCCGGTCTCGGGTTTCGATGACAACCTCAAGCACCACCGCCTTGGCTGGCAGGTCGGTGAAGATGCGTTGATGCGACACCTCGACGATATTGGCGCCTGCCTTGCCCAAAACGGCGACGACCATGCCGAGCTGTCCGGGCCGATCCACGATGTCGAACTTCAGCTTCGAAAGCCGGCCTTCCCTCGCGAGTTGACGCGTCAGCACACCGGACAGCAGCCGCGTGTCGATATTGCCTCCGCTCAGCACGAGGCCGAGCGAACGGCCCTTGAAGCGGGCCTGATCGGCGAGTACCGCCGCCAGGCCCGCCGCCCCCGCGCCCTCGGTCACCGACTTCTCGATGGTGATGAAAAGGCTCAACGCGTGCTCGATCTGCTGTTCGGTGACGAGTACGATATCATCGACAAGCGCGCGCACGATGTCAGACGTGATCTGGCCCGGCGCCTTGACGGCAATGCCCTCCGCAAGCGTATCACCGCGCATCGCAAGATGTTCCCCCTTGATGAGGTTGTACATCGAGGGATAAAGCGCGGCCTGAACGCCGACGATCTCGATATCCGGCTTGAGGGTCTTGGCCGCAACGGCGATGCCGGATATCAGGCCGCCGCCCCCGATTGGAACGATCAGGACGTCGAGATCGGGCACCGAAGCCAGCATCTCGAGCGCGATGGTACCCTGACCCGCGATGATCAGCGGATCGTCATAGGGATGGATATACGTCAAACCCTGTTTTCGACCGTAGTCGGTGGCGAGCGTGGCGGTGTCCTCCAGCGTCGCCCCACCTTCGATCACGGTCGCACCGTGCCGGCGCGTGTTCTCGATCTTCACCATCGGCGTGCCCACCGGCATGAAGATGGTCGCAGGGATCGAGAGGCGGGCCGCGTGATAGGCCACGCCCTGTGCGTGGTTGCCCGCCGAGGCCGCTGCCACGCCGCGCTGCCGTTCGTCGACTGACAACGCAGACAGCCGATTGAGCGCGCCGCGCTCCTTAAACGTCGCCGTAAACTGCAGGTTTTCGAATTTCAGCCATATGTTCGCGCCGGTGATGTCGGACAATGTACGGCTGGACTCGAAGCTCGTCCGCTTCACGAAGCCGGCGAGCACGCCTGCCGCCGCCTCGATATCGCCAAGGGTAACCGGCAGGTGCGCGAGGGAGGCTTTCAACGTCTCGGTCATAATCATCTAATCTCTGCCGACCCGCTCCACGCAGTAAGGGCGCGGACGGCGGGTTACGCTACGCCAACCCACCCTATGAGCTATTTCAGGAAAAAATACAGCAGGAGATACAGCAGGGATACCGCGAGGATCACGAGAGATATCCGGCTGAGGATATCTCCGAGGGAGCTCGGAGCACGATCGGGGCGGGACAACTTTGTCCCCCGGTTGCGATCTGGCGGGAATACCCATGAGCTCATTCAGGTAAAGGACGAAGATGGTGGGTTACGCTTCGCTAACCCACCCTACGACACCACGAAGCTACGAAGCTGCGCTCCGCCTTTGCGCGCGCCACCACACGCCGAAGGCGATCACGACCGCCGCCGCCAGGCTGAACCAGGTGATGGCGTATTGCATGTGGTCGTCCTTGAGATGGACATTGAGCGGCCCCGGTTTCGGGATGCCGCTCTCGGGCACCGGTGATTCCAGATCGATATAGAACGGCGCGACCGCCTTGCCGCCCTCGCCCCAGCCGAGCGCGCGCCCCATCGCAAGATGATCGCGGGTGAACCAGAGCCGCTTGGCGATATTCTCTGACGGCGTCAGCGTGCCGGCGGCTTCGGGAAAACGAAGATAGCCGGTGAATTTGACCGGCTGGCCGGTGACGAGACGGCCGACCGCGCGATCCTGCTGCGCGCGATCCTGCATCGTGTTCTGCACGAAGCCGGTATTGACCGCGACGATTGCCCCATCGGCGCTTTGCGCCGGCAGGAACGCCCAGGTGCCTGGACCGGACACGTCGTTACGGACCGAAGAGCCGGAGCTATAGACCATCACATCGGGAAGCCGCTCGTAAGTTCCGGTGAAGCTGACGCGGCGGAATTCGTCTTTGGCTGGTGTCAGCGTGCCCCATTGCGCCTGCTCCGGCAGCGCCTTGGGCACATCGGCCAGCCTTTCGTTGAGGGCCGCGATCAGCGCGTGCTTCTGGACGCGCCGCTGCAATTGCCAGATCCCAAGGCTCAGGCAGGTCACGATCATCACGAGCGTAAAGATGGCAAAGCCGAGCGTACCACGCCGCCGCGCAACAACGCCGGTCATTTCGGCTCGCGGTCGATCAGGCGGCCGGGTGCGGCCTTGTGATGGTATTGCAGCGCGATCAGCAGCGACTTCATCGAGCGTAGCGGCAACAGCGTGGTTGCGAGAATTAATGGCAGCCACAACGCCGCATGCAGCCAGAACGGCGGCTGGTATTTTATCTCCACGACCAGGGCCGATCCGACGACGATCGCACCGGCGATCATGATGATGAAGATCGCCGGCCCGTCACCGGCGTCGATGAAGGCGTAATCGAGCCCGCAGGCCTCGCAGCTCGGCCGCAAATTGATGAAGCCCGCGTAGAGCTTGCCCTTGCCGCAGCGTGGGCAGCGGCAGGCGATGCCGCGCAATGCGCTCTCGGTCAGCGTGGGGAGTGCCTCGTCCATTTGCGTCCTCGCGCCACCTTCTCCCACAGGGGAGAATGCGCACTCCATAGCGCTCTACGCAGCCCCACGCAACCCCACGAAGTGATTGTAATTACTCAGTTTATTTCGGCTGCACTACAGTGGGATGCATATTCCTCCCACTCCATGTCCGGGACATTTTGGCGGACACCATGGCCCGCCAGGCGCGTTCTGCATGACTGGAGAATCGCACGCTGCGCGCCTTCGAGGCGACTGCCCGACGCGGCACAAGGGGAGGTGTGCGTGGCTTTAAAGGATGGAGATGTTGGAGAACTCAGTACCTTGCAACAACGGGACCACCAAACCGGTACGCTAGTCCTACCATTCCAACGTGCGTATTGAGTTTCAAATCCGTGGCTACCGTTACAACTGAAACACCGGGGGATACCAGCACCAGCGAATTGCTCCACGTTCCGAAGTCCGAGTAACGATACTCCGCACGAAGCATCCAGTTTGCGAAGATTTTGGCGTCGATGCCGACTCCGGCCGTCCAGCCCGTTCGGGTGGTGCTGTTCGTCGCCGTCGTAAGAAGCGGGATCGGCGTTGGTCCGCAAAGCGGATCCGTAAAGCTGGTCTCGCAGGTGATCGAGTTGGAGAAGTTCTGGAACGCGATACCGCCGGTCCCATAGAGCAGAACATTGGGAGTTACCAGAAATCCGAGCCGGCCCCGCACGTTCGCATCCCATCTGGCTCTCACGCTCGATACATCGAGGCCGGGGCCCGGGACACCCAAAATGCAAGTGACCGTGCAGCCGGGCGCGCCCACCGTCGTGACGGTGCCGTTAAAATACGCGGCATCGAGGACAATGCCTGCAACCCATTGAGGCGCGAACTGATAGTCGTATCCGGCAAAGCCGCCGAAGCGACCGCTTGAGGGGCTAAAGCGTCGAGGCGAGCTACCGTCTACGGTTGGGGGAGGAATTACAAAGCCCGGCGCGACAACGCCAATCGACGTCGTGGTCCAATCGGCGTTGGCCTGCTCGCCGCCGAGCGAGGCTCCAACATAAAAGCCTGTCCAGGTCGAAACCGCTGCTTCAGGCGCGTAGCGAGGAGCTTTCACAGCCATGTCGGCAGCGGACGCGCCGATTGCGCTGGACGCGAGAACGGATATTGCCAAAGCAAGTTTTTTCATAGAAAGCCCCAAGCACTCGTGGAACGGCCCGGACCAGAGCTTAAACGGGTTCATCGTGCCCAGATGTATCGTCCAAGCCACAGTCGAGACATTTCGGACTTACATGTGGAACCCTGTTCCGCGCTTGCAGCCGGACCGGCAAGGCCGTGCGGCTGCACCCCTTCCGGTAGATCAAGTCCAACGCCGACAGATCCGGAAGGCTACGGATGATGGCGGTTTGCCGCCCGTGGTGGAGCGGCCACAGGACCAGCATCAGCCTTGAGGAGCAATTTGGAGCAGCCTGAATGAAATTTCCAGGAAGCACGGCTCGAAGCAGCGGTGGCGCCTCGCAAGAATCGCCCCGACGGTCAAGTTGAGCGTCATCCGATCATATCAAGTCGCTTTGCAAAAAGCCCTTGCCGTGTAAAAAAACCGCCTCGCGCCGTGATACCACCACCCCACTCTTTCGAAGAGAAATCTGGATTCTCTTTTCGAAAGGTGAAGTATCTTCTCGTTGACAAAAACCTTGTGCGGATTTCTGGGGGCGCCATTTGTTTCGACAGGAACAAATTCGGCATCATAAATCAGCCCATGCAACTCCGCGAAGATCATGGCTTCGATGGCCAATATATCGATAAAGTATTTTTTATATTTATCATCACCACGAAATTTCGTGCTTTGCGGATGATACTTTCTGGTTGCCAGCCACGCATAGATTGCTCCTGAATCAAACAGGAAAGCGGCGGCGGCTTCCATGCCGCCCTTGTCTTTTACCGCCAGCGCGAAGGCTTTCCGACGACGGACGCCATTCTCGATGAGTGCCTCTGCAATGCTCAGCGGGGCATAACTCTGCGCACCATTGCTGGTAAGATTGCTCTGGTAAAACCTACAAAAGTCGGACGCCGAGATATCTTCTATTTTAGCTTGTTCCAATGCTGTTCTGTATCTGGTTCTTCCGTCTCTTGAGATGGCTTTCAGTACCTTGTCTCTGGCTTGTGCATACGCGTCGCGCTCATATTTTTGTTTGCTGGGTGGACGGACGTATTTGGGTATTTTGATACATTCAAACCCGGCGTTGATGAACGCATCGCGAATGATGCCTGAATCATCATCCAGGATGAATTGGCAGTGACCAATCGATCTGGGAAGCTGCTTTATGATATCGGCAATCGCGCCCCGCTTCTCTTCATCACTAATGTGTTTGTCGAGAAAGACGAATGAGCTGAGGCGTCTCCAGTTATCTAAACTTGTTATCCTTGGAAAAATGCCCAGTACGTTTGTTTGGCAATATGGAAACTCGCATATTAGCTCGCCGGTTTTGTTGAACGCTTTGGCTACCCGGTGCTCCTTCCTGTACGCAATATCCACGAACCAGGGCTGGGAAAAAATCGATACCTCGTCCGGGTGCGCGCCCGCAATCCAATCGCGCTTGCTCCGGCTCTTCGGCACGAGCGTCGCCGCCAAAAGGCTGCTCCTTCAATTCTCGAAATTCGCGATATTCAATATCGTCCAACGTTTTATCGTTCAGTCTATCGGCACGCGCGGGAACTTCCCCGACCGTCCCGGCAACCTGTTCAGAGTATTCGGAGGGCGACGCAAGAGTGAGTGCGCAGAAGGATTACCCAAACCGGCAAGCCGCTCCGGCCAGTGGTGAAGGTCTCCATGCCGTCACGATCCGAGACTTCGCCCGTCGGCGAGCGCGTCAGCATGAGGATGGTTAACGCCCGGCGACACGCATCTTGATCGTTAAAAGGCAAAGCTAAGAAAAAGGGCGGCCCAGCGGCCGCCCTTTTTTACACGTGCAGTCTGCGATCAATGCCCGGCGACGGGTCCGGCGCCGCGGAACCAGACGTAGATGCAGATGAACAGGAACAGCCACACCACGTCAACGAAGTGCCAGTACCAGGCGGCGAATTCGAAGCCGAGATGCTGGGTCGGCGTGAAGTGTCCGGCATAGGCGCGGAACAGGCAGACCAGCAGGAACACGGTGCCGACCAGCACGTGGAAGCCGTGGAAGCCGGTCGCCATGAAGAAGGTCGCGCCGTACATGTTGCCGGAGAACGCGAAGGTGGCGTGGGCGTATTCATAGGCCTGCACGCAGGTGAACAGGGCGCCAAGCACGACGGTGAGGATCAGGCCGTATTTCAGGCCCTGCCGGTCGTTCTCCAGGAGCGCATGGTGCGCCCAGGTCACCGTGGTGCCCGAGGTCAGCAGCAGCAGCGTATTCAGCAGCGGCAGATGCCAAGGGTCGAAGGTCTCGATGCCCTTCGGCGGCCAGGTGCCCGGCACGCTGCAGGCGCCCGCGGCCGTGCCGGGGCCGCAGCCGAACACCGCGTCGCGGGTGGCGTGAATGGCATCGGCCGGAAACAGCGCGGAGTTGAAGAAGGCCCAGAACCAGGCGACGAAGAACATCACCTCGGAGGCGATGAACAGGATCATGCCGTAACGGTGGCTGATCTGCACCACGCGGGTGTGGTCACCCTTGAACTGGGCTTCGCGGATCACATCGCCCCACCAGCTCGCCATGGTGTAGAGCACGCCGATGGTACCGACGCCGAACACGATCGGTGCCGCCGCATACATATGGTGCATCCAGCCGACCGCGCCGACGGCCATGATGAAGGCCGAGATCGAGCCGACGACCGGCCACGGGCTCGGATCGACGAGGTGGTAGTCGTGATGCTTCGCGTGCGCCGTAGCCATTGCGGTCTCTCCGTTAGCGGTGCCGCATCCTTCGGCACATCTTCGTCTCAAAAATCAAGGTCAGGAATTTCGGAAGGCCGAAATCCCGGAGTTACAGGCTTCCCTTGCGCTTGTCCGACTCGCCTGAAGCCACCGGCTTCGGCGCCGGATCGCGCACGGGATAGAAGGTATAGGACAGCGTGATGGTGTTCAGTCCGTCATTCTCGCTGTCGGCGACCAGCGCCGGATCAACGTAGAACACGACCGGCATCTCGCGCTTCTCGCCCGGCGCCATGGTCTGTTCGGTGAAGCAGAAGCAGTTGATCTTCTGGAAATACGCGCCGACCGTCAGCGGGGTCACGTTGTAGGCGGCCTGGCCGACCGTGGCCCGCGCCGCCTGGTTGGTCACAGTATAAAATACGGTGACGACCTCGCCGATCCTGACCTCGATTTCGTTCTGCTCGGGCTCGAACTTCCACGGCAGGCCGGCGCCGACATTGGCATCGAACCGCACCGAGATCTTGCGCGCCAGCGGGCCCTGCGAAGGCGCCGAGGTGGCGACCTGGGTGGTGCCATTGAAGCCGGTGGCGCGGCAGAACCAGTTATAGAAGGGAACGGCGGCATAGGCTGCGCCGACCATGAACACCACGACGAAACCACAGATCGAGGCCACCATCGCATCGCGCGTCAGGGCGCGGCGCGAAGCCTTGCGGCTTGCCTCCGGTTCCCTTTGCGCGATCGGTTGGTCTGCCATCTCCACCACCCTAAATTCCCAGCCTACATTTCCAGTTTACATGGGCCGAACTAGAACGGCCGGCCCCTTGACCATGGTGACGGCGAAGAACAGCACGACGAGCACGAGGAGCGCGAGCGCAATCGCGACCGACCGCTGGCGCCGGCTTCTTTTCTGCGCCTCGGTGAGGACGATTCCATCTGGCATCTGCTTGTCGTCCATTCCGGTCCCATGGGCCCCCTACCCGATCGCGGCCATGACGCCGCGCACGACAACCTCGAGCAGCAGCGTGGCGAACAGCGCGAACAGATAAAGGATCGAGAAAGCAAACAGCCGCCTGGTCGCACGCAGCGCCGCGCTACCCTCGCGGCGGCGGTAGACGTTGATCGCGAGCACCATCATGCCGGCGCCGAGCACCAGCGAGGTGATGCCATAGATCGCGTCGAAATAGCCGAGCGGCCAGGGGGCGACGGCGATCGCGACCAAAACGACCGTATAGAGCAGGATCTGCAGCCGGGTCGCGTCGGGGCCGGCAACGACCGGCAGCATCGGCACGCCGGCGCGGGCATAGTCGTCGCTGCGGAACAGCGCCAGCGCCCAGAAATGCGGCGGGGTCCAGAAGAAGATGATCAGGAACAGCAGCACCGGCTCCATCGACAGCGAACCGGTCGCCGCGGCCCACGCCACGACAGGCGGCAGCGCGCCGGCGGCGCCGCCGATCACGATGTTCTGCGCGGTCCAGCGCTTCAGGAGCATGGTGTAGATCACGACGTAGAAGAAGATCGTGAACGCCAGGAGCCCGCCCGCAAGCCAGTTGACGAGGATGCCGAGCGTCATCACCGAGAAGAACGCGAGGATCAGCCCGAACGCGGTCGCCTCTTCGCGGGTGATGCGGCCGCGCGGGATCGGCCGGTTGGCGGTGCGCGACATCTTGGCGTCGATATCGCCCTCATAGGCCATGTTCAGCGCACCGGAGGCGCCGGCGCCGACCGCGATGCAGAGGATGGACGTGAACGCCAGGATCGGGTGGATATGGCCGGGCGCGATCACGAGGCCGACTAGCGCGGTGAAGATCACCAGCGACATCACCCGCGGCTTCAGCAGCGCGAGGTAGTCGCCGACCTCAGCCTCGGAAATCCGGGGCAGTTCGATGGCGTTGTGATCGACGACCGACAAGATTGATCTCGCTTGGTTCTAGGCCGCGGCGCGCCCGCAAGAGCGCGCCGCGAGTTACAAGGTTTACTGCACCCGCGGCAGCACTTCGAACTGGTGGAACGGCGGCGGCGAAGACAGCGTCCATTCCAGCGTGGTGGCGCCGGGGCCCCACGGATTATCCGCCGCCTGCTCTTTCTTGATGAAGGCGTCGACCACGCCATAGATGAAGATCAGCACGCCGAAGCCCGAGATGTAGGAGCCGAGCGAGGACACCAGGTTCCAGCCGGCGAACGCATCCGGATAGTCGATGTAGCGGCGCGGCATGCCGGATAGCCCGAGGAAATGCTGCGGGAAGAACACCAGGTTGACGCCGATGAAGGTGACCCAGAAGTGCAGCTTGCCGATGGTTTCCGAGTACATGTAGCCGGACATCTTCGGGAACCAGTAGTACCAGCCGGCGAAGATCGCGAACACGGCGCCCAGCGACAGCACGTAGTGGAAGTGCGCGACGACGTAATAGGTTTCCTGCAGCACGCGGTCGACGCCGGCATTGGCCAGCACGACGCCGGTGACGCCACCGAGCGTGAACAGGAAGATGAAGCCGATCGCCCACAGCATCGGCGTCTTGAACTCGATCGAGCCGCCCCACATCGTGGCGATCCAGGAGAAGATCTTCACCCCGGTCGGCACCGCGATCACCATGGTGGCGGCGACGAAATAGGCCTGCGTCGCCGAGGACATGCCGACCGTGTACATGTGGTGCGCCCACACCACGAAGCCGATGCCGCCGATCGCGACCATGGCGTAGGCCATGCCGAGATAGCCGAACACGGGCTTGCGCGAGAAGGTCGAGACGATCTGGCTGATCATGCCGAAGCCGGGCAGGATCAGGATGTACACTTCGGGATGGCCGAAGAACCAGAACAGATGCTGGAACAGCAGCGGGTCGCCGCCGCCGTCGGCGGAGAAGAAGGTGGTGCCGAAATTGCGGTCGGTCAGCAGCATGGTGATCGCACCGGCGAGCACCGGCAGCGACAACAGCAGCAGGAACACGGTGACCAGGATCGACCAGACGAACAGCGGCATCTTGTGCAGGGTCATGCCCGGCGCGCGCATGTTGAAGATCGTGGTGATGAAGTTGATGGCGCCGAGGATCGACGAGGCGCCGGCCAGATGCAGCGACAGGATCGCGAAATCGACCGCCGGTCCCGGATGGCCCGAGGTCGACAGCGGCGCGTAGATGGTCCAGCCCGCACCGACGCCGTTGGCGCCCGGCTCACCCTCGACGAAGGTGGACATCAGAAGCAGCGCGAACGAGGCCGGCAGCAGCCAGAACGAGATGTTGTTCATGCGCGGGAACGCCATGTCGGGCGCACCGATCATCAGCGGCACGAACCAGTTTCCGAAGCCGCCGATCATCGCCGGCATCACCATGAAGAAGATCATGATCAGGCCGTGCGAGGTCACGAACACGTTGTAGGTATGGGCTTCGTGGAACAGCTGGACGCCGGGATACATCAGCTCGATGCGGATCGCGATCGACATCGCCGCGCCGATGACGCCGGCGATGACCGCGAACACCAGGTACATCGTGCCGATGTCCTTGTGGTTCGTCGAATAGACGAAGCGCCGCCATCCGGTCGGATGCGCGTGCGCGTGGTCATCATGGGCGTGATCGTGGTGTGTCGCTGCGCCTGTTGCCATGTTCAAATCCTGCCTTGCAGTCCTTTTGTCGGACCTTGCGGTCCTGTCGCCCTTTTCGGACCTTGCGGTCCCGTCGCCCTTGTCCCTTGCGCCTAAGCCTTAAAGCTTGCCTGAGCTTTGCGGCTTACTGCGCCACCGCGCCACCAGCCGAGGCGTACGAATTCGCCGGGTTGGTCGCATATTTCTTCTTCGCGGTTTCCACCCAGGCCGCGAATTCCTGATCGCTCACGACCCGCACCGCGATCGGCATGAAGGCGTGATCCTTGCCGCACAGTTCGGAGCACTGGCCGTAGAACATCCCGGTCTTGGTGGCCTTGAACCAGGTCTCGTTCAGGCGGCCGGGGATGGCGTCGATCTTGATGCCGAAGGCCGGCACCGCGAAGGCGTGGATGACGTCGGCGCCGGTGGTCAGAACCTTGACCACCTTGTTGACCGGCACCACCATCTCATTGTCGACGCCGAGCAGCCGGGGCTTCTTGTCCGCCGCCATCAGCGAATCGAACTCGAACTTGCCGTGATCGGGATAGGCATAGCTCCAGTACCACTGCTTGCCGGTCGCCTTGATGGTGAGATCCGCCTTCGGCACGTCGAGCTGCAGAAACAGCAGCCGGAACGACGGCACCGCGATCGCGACCAGAATCAGCACCGGGATCAGGGTCCAGGCCACTTCGATCAGGGTATTGTGGGTGGTCTTGGAGGGGACCGGGTTGGCCTTGGCGTTGAACTTGACGACGACCATGACCAGCAGCACCAGCACGAACAGCGTGATGATGGTGATGGTGGCGAGCAGCCAGTTATGGAACCAGATGATGTAGTCCATCACCGGCGAGGCCGATTCCTGCAGGGTGTATTCCCACGGCGCCGGCTGTCCCAATTCGGCTGACGCCGTACCGCCGGCGACAAGGGCCATGCCCGCCACCGCAAACCCCAGCAACCGCCGGCCAATCTGGCCCTTCGACATCTTCATGCCGCTCGCGCTCCCTTGATAAATCCCCAAAGCATCCCCACCGGATGGCCGGAAATGCCGCACGATCCGCCCCTACAAACAGCCCGCCGGAGGTGGCTTGGGAGCACACCTCAAAATTACCGGGGCCAGATCGCTAGAACGCTTCGAAATCCAGCCTCTCAAACCATAATTCGCAGGCTCTCGCAATGCAGTAGTGGGGACCAAAGCCATGCGTCACCGGCTAATCTCTGCATGTCAGGTTTTCCCGCTAAATCAGGCAAAAGCCGCCTTTTTGTCCGGCCGCGCCGCTTGACAGGCGGATTACCGGATGTACGCACAGGCAGGGTGCGCCGCGGGGACCTGATTCGCCGCTGAGGCGCTTCGAGATTTGGCGAAAGACCGCCTTCAAGGCGCCGTCATTACGTATCAGTCCGAGTAATCATTCAGAGGATCGACCCGGATGAGGCGTTCAAAACATCAGGCAGGACGCAAGCCAGGGCCAGGCCGCTGGCTGGGCGGACTGCTCGCCACAGCCTTCCTGCTCGGCCTGACCGAGGCTGCCAGCGCCCAGGGCGCGGTGCGCTCGGTCCATGGCGACTGGCAGATCCGCTGCGACACCCCGCCGGGCGCCCAGGGCGAGCAATGCGCCCTGATCCAGAGCGTGGTAGCCGAAGACCGCTCCAACGCCGGCCTCACCGTGATCGTGCTGAAGACCGCCGACCAGAAGAGCAAGCTGATGCGGGTGGTAGCCCCCTTGGGCGTACTGCTGCCCTCCGGGCTCGGCCTGAAACTGGACAACCAGGACGTCGGCCGCGCCGGTTTTGTCCGCTGCCTGCCCAATGGCTGCGTTGCCGAAGTCGTGATGGACGAAAAACTGCTCGGCCAGCTCCGCACCGCCAAGACCGCGACCTTTATCATCTTCGAGACCCCGGAAGAGGGCATCGGCTTCCCGCTGAGCCTGAACGGGATCGGCGAGGGGTATGATAAGTTGCCGTGAGGCACCGGGCGCCGCCTCAACATCCGCTTCGCTTAGTTACGCGCCACGGCACTTGCATAATAGTCGAACAACCGGCGCGCCTCGATCGAGAGCCAGTCGGCTTCACCCGTGATGTAGCCTTCGACTTGCCCGGTGACGCCGAGCAGGAAGCTGATCGGCATGCCGTAAAGCGCGAAGGGCGTGTCGACACCGTCGCTGGCGCCGGCGCGTCCCACCAGTCCGCCGGGGTCGAAGCCGATCGTAAGATGGCGAAGCTTCAACTTCTTGACGAACGGCGCGACCACCGATCGATCGCGATCGGTGGTGATGGCGACGACGGCGAGGTCGGCGCGGCGGCTTTCCGCGAGTTGATCCAGTATCGGCAGCTCCGTGCGGCAGGCCGCACACCAGGTCGCCCAGAAATTGACGAGCACCACCTTGCCGCGGAAAGACGCCAGATCGAGCGCACCGCCGCCGAGACGCGGGATCGTTACCGGCGGGACCGGCCGTGCGCCGCGAACCAGCGTGAACTGATGCCGGGCTGTTGCGAATGGCGGCGGCCCGCCGGCCGCGGCACGTCCCGGCAAGGGCGGGATCGCAAGCGAGGCGGCCGCGCCCATGACCCCCGCGACAAAGGTGCGGCGGGTCGGGCCGCGAGGCGACGTCATGTCGGATACTCCGCTGTGCAGTTTTGCATCCAGGTTCTGAATCCAAATATCACGATCGGATGTAGGACCAGCCGGCTTCCTGCAATTCGATGATGCGCCCCGGCCCGCTCGGCACGATATCGACGCCATCGATCAGCGTGACCGGACGTCCCTCCTGGCGCTCCATACCGAGCTTGGTGGCATCGCAGACCACGAAGCGGATGTTCGAATTGACCGTCCTCAGGATGCGCAGCATGTCCTTTACCGGCGAGGTGTCGGCGCGCAGCATGTGAACACCGGCGTTGTAGGCGACCACTTCGATCGTGAATGCCTCGTTCCGCTCCTGGTAGTATTTTGGAAGGTTGAGCGCGGTCGAGATCAGCGCCCGCATCGTGGTGGGATCATCGGTGTTGATCGGCAGCACCAGCCGATGCATCGCGACCGGAGCGGCCTTCGCCTGCGGCTTTGGGCTCGCCGCCTCCGATCCTGTCAGCAACAGGGTCACGGTCAGCGGCACTAGGAAGGCCAGGATGAGGCCCGCGGCAATCGTCCATTCGCGGCGAGAAAGGCGCATGGCAGCGGCCTCACAAATGCTTGTTCACAAGTGCCTGGCAAGCGATGCGATCTGGTCGCGCTTCGCATAGGCGACGATGGCGCTCAGTGCCAACAGCACCAGCGCGGGCACGGCCGAGCCGCCGACCACAAAGAGATGCGTGACGGTCGCGCCGATCATGATGCAGATCAGCAGCACGGCGCCGACGGCCGCCAGCGACGGCGTGAGGATCAGGAAAGCCCCGAGCAATTCGAGCGCCCCGGTCGCATAGCGGAACCATTGACCAAGTCCGATATGCTGAAATGACTCAACCAGCATCGGCACGCCATAGAGCTTGGCGCCGCCAGCGCCTGCAAAGGCAAGGGCCAGCAATCCCCTGACGATCCACAGACCGGCGGACTTCCAGCGCGGCGGCGCCGAGGCAGCAGCAAGTGACATTGTTAGCTCCCGATATGTTCCAGCGGTTCAGACCGAGCCCGCGAAGGCTTTCGAGACACAAAATTCGGGAGTAAGATGAAAAGTACAAGTAGGATGCTTTTTGTGAGGTAGTATGAAAAAGATGACTATTGCAGAAAGCAAGGATATTGCCGCCCCGGAACCATGCCAGCGCGGGGTGCTGGAGCAATTTCATCGTGCGCTGGGCGTTCTGGCTGGAAAATGGAAGGGCGAAATTCTCTGGCAATTGGTCCAGCGCAAGCACCGGTTCGGCGAATTGCGCCAATCGATCCCCGGCGTCACCCAGCACATGCTGACGACGCAGCTACGCGATCTCGAGGCCAATGGACTGGTGAAGCGCACGGTCTATCCCGAGGTGCCGCCGCGCGTCGAATATGAGATCACGCCCTCGGCGAGGGCCCTCAAGCCGGTGTTCGATGAACTGTTTCGCTGGTCGCAGGAGCACGGCTTTCCGCCGGCGGCGCAGCCCAAGGCTTCTTCCGCCGACAAAAAGGAGCAGCCAAAGTAGGTTTCCCGAGCCACCGGGTCGCGCGAATGCGCGCCCGATGGCTCGCAATGACGCGGAACGACACCGTGACCTCCCTCACAGCCAAGGCGACCGCCATCCTGCCAAAGGTTTCTCCATCAACGCGGAGGAGACCGCCATGACCAATGACCGTACGTTCGGGGCCCGTGCAGACGCTGCGAAAAGCGAGCTGACCGGGGAGCAACTCGACATCGTATCCGGCGGCAAATGGTTTGAAATCGTGCGCGCCGAGCACAGTGTGAAGTCCCCGCGAGACGCGGCGTCGGGATTGGCGACCGGGCGTCGCCAGCACCTCCCCTGATTTGATTGGGCGCCGTCAGGTTTTTCGGCCTGCCGCTAGAACAGCAGCCCCATCAAAATCAGATTTTCGTGCTTGCCATCGACCAGGATGGCCTCGCGCTGCACGCCTTCGATCTCGAAGCCGACTTTCTTGTAGAGCGCGATCGCGTTCACGTTGTTTTCCCGGACCGTCAGTTCGACCCGCTGCAGCCCGAAGGCCTGTGCGGCGCCGAGCGCCTGCGCGATCAGGCGCTTGCCGATGCCCCGGCCCCGGAATTGCGGCAAAAGGCCCATGCCGAGAACGCCGTTATGGGCATAAATCGGCCTTGGCTTCGGGGTCACGTCGCACCAGCCGACGACCTCACCGCCCGACAGCGCGACGAATTGCGGGTACCCCTGCTCGATGATGTCGAGAATGAACGCCCGCGTCGCCTCCAGCGGCGGGGCCTCCAGGAACGATAGATAGCGCCGCTCCCGCGCCACGATATCGAGGGTCCGGTGAAAGCTGTCGATATGACCCTGCGTTATCGGAACAATTTCGATCGTAGCCATCGTGCCTGCAACGTGTTGATCCAGCCTCTCGCGAAACTACGAGGAAACAACTATCTTGGTTGCACCCCTCCGACAACGGACTGAATGTAATGACCAACTCCCCCGCTACAACCTCCCTGATCGACCGCGCCAATCTCGACCGCGATTCCGTCCGCCGGGAGATCGCGCGCGGGCTCGAAGGCGCCGACGACGGCGAATTGTTCCTGGAATATGGCCAGACCGAAGCGCTGATGTTCGACAATGGCAGGCTGAAGCAGGCGACCTACGACACTTCGCAGGGTTTTGGGCTCCGCGCGGTCAAGGACGACGCGGTCGGGTACGCGCATTCCTCCGACGTCTCGCTGCCGGCGCTGATCCGCGCTGCGGACGCGGTCGCGGCGGTCCGTGGCGGCTATTCCGGCAACTTTGCGGCGGCGCCCGCTCACACCAATGTGAGACTCTATGGCGACGGCAATCCGCTGGATGCGCCGGGTTTTGAAGCCAAGGTGAAGCTGCTCGCCGAAATCGACGCCTATGTGCGCGACAAGGACCCGCGGGTGCGGCAGGTGACGGCCAGCCTCAGCGCCACCTGGCAGGTGGTGGAAATCCTGCGGCCCGACGGCGAAAGCTACCGCGACATCCGCCCGCTGGTGCGGGTCAATATTTCCGTGGTCGCCGGCCAGGGCGACCGGCAGGAAAGCGGCAGCAAGGGTTATGGCGGCCGCGAGGGCTATGCGCGCTTCATCGAGACCAAGGCCTGGCGCGATGCCGCCGACGGCGCGATCCGCGAAGCGCTGGTCAATCTGGAATCGGTTCCCGCGCCCGCCGGCGAAATGGACGTGGTGCTGGGGGCCGGCTGGCCCGGCGTCATGCTGCATGAAGCTGTCGGACACGGGCTCGAGGGCGATTTCAACCGCAAGCAGACCTCGGCTTTCGCCGGCCTGATGGGCAAGCAGGTCGCCGCCAAGGGCGTCACCGTGGTCGATGACGGCACCATGGCCTCGCGGCGCGGTTCGCTCTCCATTGACGACGAGGGCACGCCAACCAACCGCACCGTGCTGATCGAGGACGGCATTCTGGTCGGCTACATGCAGGACCGCCAGAACGCCCGGCTGATGAACATGAAGCCGACCGGCAACGGACGGCGCCAGAGTTACGCCCATGTGCCGATGCCGCGCATGACCAACACCTACATGCTGTCGGGCCAGCGCGATCCCGCGGAAATCCTCGCCTCGGTAAAGAACGGCATCTATGCCGCGAATTTCGGCGGCGGCCAGGTCGACATCACCTCGGGCAAATACGTGTTCCAGTGCACCGAGGCCTACAAGATCGAGAACGGCAAGATCGGCGCGCCCTTGAAGGGCGCGATGCTGATCGGCAACGGTCCGACCGACCTGCATCGCATCACCATGGTCGGCAACGACCTCTCGCTCGATACCGGCATCGGCACCTGCGGCAAGAACGGCCAGGGCGTGCCGGTTGGCGTCGGCCAGCCGACGCTGCGGATGGAGCGCATTACGGTCGGAGGAACCGGCTAGTGACCAGCGAGAACGAAACCACGGTCGCAAAACCTGCGGCAAAACCCGCAGGCTGGCGCGCGCAGGTCGCTCAACTCGCCGCCATCGTGATGGTGGTGTTCGTCGCCAAGGGCGCCTTGGCCGAACCGTTTTACGTTCCGTCCGGTTCGATGGAGCCGACGCTCCTGATCGGTGACGCGCGCTGCTGGCGTCAAAATTTCCCTATGGCTACGGCGCGGCGTCGCTGCCGATCCAGATCACGCTGCCGGAAACCGGCCGCCTGTTCGGCGAGACGCCCAAGCGCGGCGACGTCGTCGTATTCCGCTGGCCCGGCGACCGCTCGCAGGCCTGGGTCAAGCGCGTGGTCGGGTTGCCCGGCGACCGCATCCAGATGCGGCAGGGCCAGCTCTTCATCAACGACCATGCCGCGACCTTGAAGCCGGATGGCGTGGGTGAAGCCGAAGACGACCGCGGCGGCAGCAGGCCTATCGCTATGTCGAGACGCTGCCGAACGGGGTCACGCATGCGATCTTCAAGATGCGCGACAGCGGCCGGCTCGACAACACGCCAGAGGTAACGGTGCCGACGGGAAAACTGTTCGTGCTCGGCGACAACAGGGACAATTCCGCCGACAGCCGCGTCGCCGTGCGCGACGGCGGAGTCGGCCTGCTGCCGACGAGATGCTGATCGAAAGCCAACCGAAGCTGTTTTACTTCACCGACCACTATCGAGATTATCCAATCGTGCTGGTTCGCCTGTCGAAGGCCAAACGCGGCATCGTCGAGCCGCTGTTGCGCCGGCACTGGCGCACGCTGGCTTCGAAGAAGGCGGTGAAGGAATTCGACGAATCATAGATCATCCCGTCATTGCGAAGCAATGACGTGGAAAGAGCATCCATGACCCAAGACCAATTCCTCAGCCTTGCGCTGCGCAATCCCACCAATAAAATAATCGCCGAAAAACTGTTCGAGCTAAAGCTGCCGGATGCCTGGATCGTGTCGGGATGCCTGGTGCAGACGGTTTGGAACGTGCTGACCGGGCGCGCCGTTGATTACGGCATCAACGATTACGACGTGTTCTATTTCGATCCCGATACATCCTGGGCGGCCGAGGACGCCGTGATCCGCCGCCTGCACGGCGCGCTCGGCCATCTCGACGCCAGGGTCGAGGCGCGCAACCAGGCGCGCGTCCATCTCTGGTACGGCGAAAAGCACGGCCTGCCCTACCCGCCGCTGCGCTGCTCGACCGAAGGCATCGATCGGTTTCTGACCAGGAATACGCAGATTGGCATCCGTCGCATGCCTGATGGCTACGACGTCTATGCGCCCGATGGTTTCGACGATGCCGCCGGGCTGATCGTGCGGCCCAATCCGGGTCCGAATTTCTCCGCGGCGAATTATGAAGTGAAGGCCGCGCGATGGAAGAAGCTGTGGCCGGAGGTGACGGTGCTGGCGGTGGAGTAAATTTCAACCGTCGTCCCGGCGAAGGCCGGGACCCATAGCCACAGGGCATCATGAGTAAAGGAGGTCGTCGACCAGCACCCTTAATCAGAACGGCCGCGGCGTATGGGCCCCGGCTCAAGGCCGGGGCGACAAGAAAAGCTACCGCACCACGCCGGAGGTAAACCCGGCCTTGCGCCGCGGCGGCTTGATGTCTTTTTTCAGGAAGCAATGGCCTTCCTTGCCGGCGTAGCCCGGCCGCGCATAGGTCCAGGCCCGGCATTTGTTGTCGGCGGTGCAGGCGGCCTTGCAGGCGTCATCGCCGTCCTTGCTCTTGACGTCGAAATTCTTGTAGTCGCCGCCGAACCGGTCGATCGAGGTTTCGATCACGCTGTTCCTCGGCTCGACCACGCCGGCGCCGCGCACCCCGGAGACGCAGCAACTGTCCTGGACGCGTGCCGGAACGTTGCTCTTGAGCCAGCACACCGCGCCGCTGGTCAGGTCGGTCGGATAGTTGAAGCTCCACGACCGGCAACGCTTGTCGCGTTCGCACACCAGCGCGCAGTCGGCCGGATCGCCCGAGATCACCGGCGAGCTCAGATAATCGCCGCCGGGGCGGTCGAAATTGGCCTGCGCCGCAGCCTGGCGCGCGGGTGCTGCCGCCGCCAAAAAGGCGAGCGTCACCAAACACGCCCTGACGAGGCGGCCTATCCCCATGTGATTGCTTTCGAATGCGCGCGTTCCGAAGATTGCCATTGGAGCGGCATCAACCTGTACGGCGGATGAACGGCCCGGGAATGCGGCAACGAACCGAGCGTGATGATCCCATCACGCTCTATCCTTTTGTTTACGCATGATCTTTTCGGCAAAGCCGGGCACCCACCCCGCATCAAACGCGGGGCATGCTTTACCGGATCGTGCGTTAGAACGCGTATTCCTTGTAGGCCGGTTCCACGGAGCCGCCCCAGGCGCCGTTGAATTTCTCCAGCATCTCTTCGGCCGGCGTGCGGCCGGATTCGAGGATCCGTTCCAGGGGTTCGAGGTGACGGCTTTCGTCGCGGCCGAGATGATCGACATGACCACGCCGCCGCAGGCCGGCATGGGACAGCTTCAGGCATTCCTTCGCGATCTCGAACAGATAGCGGTCGCGGATCCGGGCCTTGAAGCCGAAGCGCGGCACGTCGTCGCGCAGCGCCTGACGCTCCGCCGCCGTCCAGTGCTTCACGAGATCCCATGCCGCGTCCAGCGTGGTGTCGTCGTACAACAGGCCGACCCAGAACGCCGGCAGCGCCGGCAAGCGGCCCCACGGCACGCCGTCGGCGCCGCGCATTTCCAGATAACGCTTCAAGCGCACTTCCGGGAAAATCGTCGAGAGATGATTGGCCCAATCCGACAGCGTCGGCCGCTCACCCGGGAGCGCGTTACTCTTGCCGTCGAAGAAGGCGCGGAACGACGAGCCTGACACGTCGATATAGCTGTCGCCGCGCTTGACGAAATACATCGGAACGTCGAGCGCATAGTCGACCCAACGCTCAAAACCCATGCCGTCCTCGAACGCCCACGGGATCATGCCGGAACGCGCATTATCGGTATCGCGCCAGATTTCGGAGCGGAACGACAGGAAGCCGTTGGCCTTGCCTTCGGTGAACGGCGAATTGGCGAACAACGCGGTCGCGATCGGCTGCAGCGCCACCGATACCCGCAGCTTCTTGACCATGTCGGCTTCGGAAGAGAAGTCGAGATTGGTCTGCACGGTACAGGTCCGATACATCATGTCGAGGCCGTACTGGCCGACCTTCGGCATGTAATTGGTCATGATCCCGTAGCGGCCCTTGGGCATCACAGGGATTTGCGACCGCGACCATGACGGCGTCATGCCGAGGCCGAGAAAGCCGATGCCGAGCGGGGTCGCGATCTCGCGCACCTGCGCCAGATGCGCCATCAACTCCGACTGTGTCTGGTGCACGGTCTCGACCGGCGCGCCCGACAATTCGAACTGCCCGCCGGGCTCCAGCGAAATCGCGCCGCCGCCGGTGACGTCGTACAGCCCGATAATGTTACCGCGCTCCATGATCGGCTCCCAGCCGAGCAGGAGCTGCATGCCCTCCAGCAGCGCGCCGATGCCGCGCGCGCCTTCATATGGCACGGGGTGATAGCCCTCGAGCGTGAACGGGGTCTTCTCGTGCTCGGTGCCGATGCGGAACTCCGACGGCGGCTTCACGCCGGCCGCCAGCCACGCCACGAGTTCGTCGCGCGATTGCAACGGCGTCATATCGATTTGGTCACGCGCCATAAAAAACCCGGATCTTTGGCGATTCGACCGAACGCGCCGTGTGGCAGGGAGCATTGCGGACAGCGTTATCCGCAAAAACGATAAGATGAAGGCGTATCATCGGGCGGGAACGCCGTCTCGCACAGCGGCCGCCCTGACCTCGCTGCACGAGCAGCCCAGCCGGTCGAGCAAACCGCAGAGCTTGATGGCGTCGGTGTCGGACAGTTTGGAGCCGACGTGCTTTTCGATCGCGGCGGAATAGGCGCTCCACATTTTCTTTTGCAGCTCGCGTCCCGTCTCGGTGATTTCGACGAACTGGCCGCGCTTGTCGATCTTGCATTCGCGCCGCGCCGCCAGCCCTTCGTCGACCAGCCGGTCGATCAGGCGCGAGGTCGAGTATTGCGGGATCAGCATCTGCTTCTCCAGCTCCACGGGACGCATCTCGCCGGACGGCGCGCGCGACAATTCCAGTAGCGCGTCATACCAGGCGAGCGGCGGGAAGCCCGCCTTCTTCAGATCCTGCTCGACGGCGTCGAGCACCCGGCTCTGCACCCGCATCAGGCGGATCCAGGCGTTGGTCGCCTCGGTCGATGGTTTGCGTTTCATGGTCTGATCCGTATCCGTCACAGGTCCGTGTCTGTCACAGGTTAGTGTACCGCACTAAATGCAGCTGCATCAATCTTGACTATTACATGCAGATGCATTTAGTCGTTCCGCGGCCCCAAGCCAAGGTTTCCAAAGACAAGAACTTCCAAAGGGAGAAAATCCAATGAAATTGTACTATTCGCCAGGCGCCTGCTCGCTGTCTCCCCATATCGCGCTGCTGGAGGCCGGTCTGCCCTACGATCTGGTCAAGGTCGACCTGCGCGCCAAGAAGCTGGAAAACGGCGACGACTATCTGACGGTCAATCCGAAGGGCCAGGTGCCCGCACTGGCGCTCGACTCCGGCGAATTGGTGACCGAAGGCCCGGTCATCGTCCAGATGATCGCCGACAAGGCCGCGGACAAGAATCTTGCCCCCAGCCGCGACCATGCCGATCGCTACAAGCTGCAGGCCTGGCTCACCTATATCAACAGTGAACTGCACAAGAACCTCGGCCCGCAATTCGCCCCGGCGCTGTCAGATGACGCCAAGGCCTTCTTCAAGGATCGGGTGATGGGCAAGTTTAGGTATGTCGATGGCGAGCTCGCCGGGAAAGACTACCTGATGGGCAAGCAGTTTTCGGTCGCCGACGGCTACATGTTCACGATGCTGTCATGGGCCGAACGGATGAAATGGGATCTCGCCGATCTCTCCAACCTGATGGCCTACAAGGCCCGCGTCGGCGCACGCCCGATGGTGCAGGAAGCGTTGACCAAGGAAGGTCTGCTCAAGGCGGCGTGACGTTTCGATACATAAAATGAGAACGGGGCCGGATCGATGATCCGGCCCTTTTTATTTTCGATTTGATCGTCGATCAACAAAATCGTCCGTGACGTGGCGATCGTCCAGGCAGACCGGAACATTGGCCGGGCTGATGAGTAAGTCTCCGGTCGAGAACGTGTTGCGGGTTCCGACCGCCGGCAGAGTGGTTCCGTAGTGACGGTGCTTTGGTCATCCGGAGTCTCTGCGCGAAAAACGTCACAAGAAAATCCCGAAAAAAAATCCCGAGAAAAACTCCAGAGGCACCATACCAATGGACAACTGGCTTTCGTACGTCCTCGCCCAGATCGAGCGGATTCCATCCTGGGCGATCCTTGCCGCCATTGCCGGCGTCGCGATCCTCGCGGCGCTGGCGGCTCACCGGCTGGTGTTCTTTTTGCTCGAACGGCAGTTGCGCGACAGCGAACGATTCGCATGGTTGCTGATACTGAAGAAATCGAAGGCACCGTCAGCTTTTGCCGCCGTCATGGCGGCGCTGAGCCTCTCGCTGCAATTGGGTCCGATCAGCGGAACCGCGGCGACCGGACTTACGGCATTGATGCAGATCGCATTCATTACCCTGCTCACATGGCTTGCCATTGTCACGACCGAGATATTCAGCTCCGTCTATCTCGGCCGCTTGCAGAGGGACCTCGAGGAAAACCTGCTCGCGCGAAAGCATGTGACGCAGATCAGAATCCTGACGAGGGCGGCGGTGCTGATTATCGCGCTGATCGGCCTTGCATCCGCGCTGATGAGTTTCGACGCGGTGCGCCAGTATGGCGTCAGCCTGTTTGCCTCCGCCGGCGTCGCCGGCCTCGCCATCGGTCTTGCAGCACGGCCGCTGCTTTCAAACCTGATCGCGGGCGTTCAGATCGCAATGACGCAGCCGATCAGGATTCAGGACAGCGTGATCGTCGAAGGAGACTACGGCACGATCGAGGAGATCAACTCGACCTACGTCGTGGTGCAGCTTTGGGATTGGCGGCGCCTGATCCTGCCGCTGAACTATTTTATCGAAAAGCCGTTCCAGAACTGGTCGAGGGACAGCGAGTCGATCATCGGAAGCGTGATGATCTATGTGGACTATTGCGCCGATGTCCCGGCGATCCGGAAAAAGCTCGAACAGCTCGTGAAGACGATGCCGTTGTGGGACGGCAAGGTGGTCAACCTGCAGGTCAGCGATGCGACGGAGACCTCGATGCAGCTGCGCATTCTGGTCAGCGCGCGAACGGCGGCATCTGCCTGGGACCTCAGATGTCTGGTCAGGGAAGCCTTGATCAGTTTTGTGAGCAAGGAACTCAGATATTCTCTGCCGCAACCGCGCCGCCAGATCGCCAGTCACGTCTGGCTTGACGAGGCAAGCCTGGTGCCGGAACACGCGCTGCCGTCGAAAGCCCGGGCCGGGAATGGCTGAAGCGGCGTTTCTGCCGGCGACCGCCGTCGCGCGGATTTCAGGAGCTGATGCGTTCCTTCGCCGTGAAGGTCACGGCTTCGATCTTGTTGCCGTCGAGGTCGCGGACAAAGGCGCCGTAATAATTGGCATTGTATTTTTCCCGAATGCCGGGCGCGCCTTCGTCAGTTCCGCCACTGGCAAGCGCGCTTTCGTGAAATCGCCTGACCGTTTCCCGGTCCGGCGCCAGAAAGGCAATATGGACGCCATTGCCCGGTGTTGCGGGCAAACCGTCAGCCGGGGTTTCAAGACTGAACACGATCTCGGATGCGCCGTAATGAGCGGCCTTCTCGGAAGTTTTGAGAAGCCGGAAACCGATGAGAGACATCAGCGGATCGTAAAACGCCTTGGCCCGCGTGAGGTCATTGGTGCCGACCGAAACATGATGGATCATCGGTGCATTCCCGCGTCGAACTTTTTGGGCCAGCACAGATAGGCGCGAGGCGGCGGGTTGGTTCCAAAAATCCCGTGAGAGAAAACCTGAAGGGCCGGATCGATGATCCGGCCCATTGTTTGTTCGTCATTGCGAGCGAAGCGAAGCAATCCATCTCGCAGCATAACAGATGGATGGATTGCTTCGTCGCTACGCTCCTCGCAATGACGGGGCTTATACCGCAACCGCTCCTACAGCGCGCGAAGCCATCAGAACCGCGCAGGACTGAAAGCCATCGCGTCCGTAAACGTCGCCTCGCCGCTCATCATCTCGGCCAGCAGGCGGCCTGTGGTGGGGCCAAGGGTGTGGCCGTGATGACCATGCCCGAAATGCATCCACAGGCCTTTGTGCTTCGGTGCAGCTCCCACGACCGGCAGCATGTCGGGCATGCAGGGGCGGACCCCGCTCCAGGGTTCGGCCTCCACCGCCGTGCCGAGATCGACAAGCCGCCGTGCCGCCTGTTCCGCCCGTTCGAGCTGGCGCGACTGCGACGACCTTTCCGGTCCCATCAATTCGGCGCCCGACGTAATCCGCAACCCCTTCGCCATCGGCGCCATGGCGTATGCGAATTCGGGGTCGTGCAGCGGCAGATTGAGCCTGCCGCCGCCGGTGAAATGCCGATGGTAGCCGCGCTTGCGCAGCATCGGAAAACGGTAGTCAAACTTTTGCAACAGATCGGGAGACCACGGACCCAGCGATACCACGGCCGCCTCGGCGTCGATCGGGCCATCATCCGACTGAACCGTCCAGCCGGCAGGACTCGGCGCCAACGTGGTCGCATCCCCGTTGACGAAGGTGCCGCCTGCGCGTGTGAACAGATCGGCATAAGCGGATACAAGCCCGCCCGGGTCCGAGACCGTCCATGGGTCGCGCCAGTGAACAGCCCCCGCCCCGGTCTCGTTAAGCCCGGGTTCGGCCGCGGCAAGCTGTGCCGGGCTGATAATTTCCGATCGCACACCGAATTCAGCCGCCAGCGACTCGGCGACCAGCGCCACTTCATCCAGCGCAGCCTGGGTGCGGCGCAGGGAATGATAGCCGCTTCGCTGCACCAGATTGTCCGCGCCGGCTTCCCGGATCAGCACGTCATGCTCGCTTGTCGCGCGTGCGATGATCCGCGCGTAGGCCTGCGATATGCGCTGGTGCCGATCCGGCGCGGAATGCCACCAGTACCGCAGCAAAGGACCAAGATGCCGCGGCAGCCATTTTACGCGGTAATGGACATCGTTGGCGCGCCCCGTTGCGATCGCCGCCAGCGTCGCAAGATCGCGCGGCATCGGATAGGGCCGCACCGCTTCGGCCTGAATGAAGCCGGCGTTGCCGTAGCTGGTCTCACGGCCGGGCTGATTGCGATCGAGCAGCACGACCGACCAGCCGCGGCGCTGTAACTGCAGCGCGGTTGCAACCCCGACCATTCCGGCACCGAGAACGATAACACTTGGCATTGTCGCGATCACCTTTGCATACGTCAGCGACCTGTCGCCAAGTCCTGCTTCAAAGTCCTGCTTCAACTAATCTACGAGCAGCTGCAACAGATCGCGACAGTGGAAAAGGCGCGGATGCCCTGCGCAGAATGACGCTTGACGCTCAAGCCGCGCCGGGTCGCGTGAGCTCGCTCAAAAATCGATTCACAAAATAAAGGCCGGATCGATGATCCGGCCTTTATTTGTTTTGCTCAGAACTTTCAACCCGTCGTCCCGGCCTTGAGCCGGGACCCATAACCACAAATGCTCATGGTGAAAGAACGCTGCCGTTGTGCCCATTCCATAGGACACGGCGTATGGGTCCCGGCTCAAGGCCGGGACGACGATTTCCCTTACGCCGCCAGCTTCTTCGGCGGGAAGCGACCGTAGAACGTCTCGCCCTTGGCCGCCATGTCCTCCAGCAGTTTCGGCGGCGTGAAGCGGGAGCCGTATTTGGCTTCCAGCTTGTGGCAGAGTTCGACGAACTTCCTGGTGCCCATGAAGTCGATATAGGACAGCGTGCCGCCGGTGAACGGGGCAAAACCGAAGCCGAGGATCGAGCCGACGTCGGCCTCGCGCATGTCGGTGATGACGTGATCTTCCACCGTGCGCGCGGCTTCCACCGCCTGCACCACCAGGAAACGCTGCTTCAGCTCCTCGATGTCGAGCGTGTCGGGGTCGAGCTTCTTCGGCTGCAGATCGGCAAGTCCGGTCCACAGGCTCTTCTGACCCTTGCCCTTCTCGGGATAGTCGTAAAAGCCCTTGCTGTTCTTGCGGCCGAGACGGCCCTGCTTCTCCACCAGCTCCACCATCAGCTTCTTCTGATCCGGGTTGATCGAGTTCGGCCCGAGATCGGCCTCGGTTGCCTTCATCACCTTGAGCCCGAGGTCGAGCGCGACCTCGTCCGACAGCGACAGCGGGCCGACCGGCATGCCGGCCATCTTGGCGCAGTTCTCGATCATCGCCGGCGGCACGCCTTCAAGGAACATCTCGTTGCCTTCGGCGATGTAGCGGCCGACGCAGCGGTTGGCGTAGAAGCCTCTGCTGTCGTTGACGACGATCGGCGTCTTGCCGATCATCCGCGTGTAATCCAGCGCGGTGGCAAGCGCGGCATCGCCGGTGTTCTTGCCCACGATGATCTCGACCAGCATCATCTTCTCGACCGGCGAGAAGAAGTGGATGCCGATGAACTTGCCCTGGTCCTTGAATTCCTCGGCCAGCGAGTTGATCGGCAGCGTCGAGGTGTTGGAGGCGAAGATCGCGCCATCCTTCAGGAGCGGCTGCGCCTTGGCATAGGTTTCGGCCTTTACTTTGCGGTCCTCGAACACGGCCTCGATGACGAGGTCGCAGTCTTTCAGCACGCCATAGTCGGCGGTCGCGCTGATGCGCGACATCACGGCGTCGCGGTCGCTTTCCTTGGCGCGGCCCTTCTTGATGAGATCGTCGATCACGGTCTGGGCGTGGCCCTTGCCCTTGTCGGCGCTGGCCTGATCGCGGTCGATCAAGACCACGTCGATGCCGGCGCGCGCGGAGACGTAGCCGACGCTGGCGCCCATGAAGCCGGCGCCGATCACGGCGAGCTTTTTCACCTTGGTCGGCGGCACGTTTGGCGGCCGGCGTGCACCCTTGTTCAGTTCCTGCATCGACAGGAACAGGCTGCGAATCATCGCGGCGGCTTCGTTGGAGCGCAAGATCTGCGTGAAGTAGCGCGACTCGACGCGGAGCGCCGCATCGATCGGCAACTGCAGGCCTTCATAGACGCAGCTCATGATGGCGCGCGCCGCCGGGTAATTGTCGTAGGTCTCGCGGCGGTAGATCGCGTTGCCCGCCGGGAACATCTGCATGCCCGCCTTGGAGAACACCGGGCCGCCGGGAAGCTTGAAGCCCTTCTCGTCCCAGGGTGCGACGGCCTTGCCACCGCCCTTGATCCAGTCCTTCGCCGCCTTGATCATGTCGGCGGGCGGGACGATGGCGTGAATGAGGTTGAGCGCCTTGGCGCGGGTGAGGTTGATCGCCTCGCCCTTGAGCAGCAGCTGCATCGCATCGGCAGGCTGCACGATACGCGGCACGCGCTGGGTGCCGCCGGCGCCGGGGAACAGGCCGACCTTCACCTCGGGCAGGCCGAGCCGGGTCTTCGGGTTGTCGGCGGCGACGCGGTAGTGGCAGGCCAGCGTCAGTTCAAAACCGCCGCCGAGCGCGAGACCATTGATCGCGGCGACCCACGGCTTCCCTGAAATTTCGATATTACGATAAACCTGCGAGAAGCGGCGGCTCTGGTCGAACAGCATCTGGTTGGCGGCCTCTTCGCCCTTGGCCTTGAGCAGATCGGCATATTGGTGCGCCATGCCCTCGAGCATCGACAGGTCAGCACCGGCGCACAGCGCTTCCTTGCCCGAGGTGATGACGACGCCCTTGACGGCGGCGTCGGCGGTGGTCTGCTTGACGATCTCCTCAAGTTCGGTGGCCGAGGTCTCGTCGAGCACGTTCATCGAACGGCCGGGCGTGTCCCAGGTGACGAGCACGATGCCGTCGGAGTCGGTTTCCAGCTTGAAATTCTTGAAGGCCATGTTGGTCGCTCCCAATGCGATTGCTGCGTAGGGTGGGCAAAGGCGCGCTTCGCGCCGTGCCCACCATTTTCATTCGGTGCTTGTGATGGTGGGCACGCTTCGCTTTGCCCACCCTACGAATTGCCGTCGCCTAGACCCGCTCGATGATGGTCGCGGTGCCCATGCCGCCGCCGATGCACAGCGTCACCAGCGCGGTCGACTTGTTGGTGCGTTCGAGTTCATCGAGCACGGTGCCGAGGATCATCGCGCCGGTGGCACCGAGCGGATGCCCGAGCGCGATCGCGCCGCCATTGACGTTGATCTTGGAAGAGTCGATGTCGAAGGCCTGCATGTAGCGCAGCACCACCGAGGCGAAGGCCTCGTTGAGTTCGAACAGGTCGATGTCCGACTTCTTCATGCCGGAGCGCTCGAACAGCTTTTCGGTGACGTCGACCGGGCCGGTCAGCATCATCGCGGGCTCGGAGCCGATATTGGCAAAGGCACGGATTTTCGCGCGCGCCTTCAGGCCGTGCTTGACGCCGGCTTCCTTGCTGCCGAGCAGCACGGCGCCTGCGCCGTCGACGATGCCGGAGGAATTGCCGGCGTGGTGCACGTAATTGATGCGCTCGACTTCGGGGTGCGACTGGATCGCGACCGCATCGAAGCCGCCCATCTGGCCCATCGCCACGAACGATGGCTGCAACTGGCCGAGCGACTGCATCGTCGTGGTCGGGCGCATGTGCTCGTCCTTGGCGAGGATGGTGAGGCCGTTGATGTCCTTCACCGGCACCACGGAATTCTTGAAGCGGCCCTCGTCCCAGGCTTTCGCGGCGCGCTGCTGGCTCTGCACGGCGTAGGCGTCGACGTCGTCGCGCGAAAAACCGTATTTGGTCGCGATCAGGTCGGCCGAGACGCCCTGC
Source organism: Bradyrhizobium sp. AUGA SZCCT0160 (assembly GCF_018130105.1). Classification (NCBI taxonomy): domain Bacteria; kingdom Pseudomonadati; phylum Pseudomonadota; class Alphaproteobacteria; order Hyphomicrobiales; family Nitrobacteraceae; genus Bradyrhizobium; species Bradyrhizobium sp. AUGA SZCCT0160. The sequence goes on along the minus strand of NZ_JAFCMD010000028.1, from coordinate 60,710 downwards.
GGCATGAAATAGGCAGGCACCGCCATCGAGGGGTCCATCGGCCAGGCACCGCCGGAAGCGCCGATGCCGACGCGGCTCATGGATTCGGCGCCGCCGCCGATCACGAGCTCATGCTGGCCGGCCATGACCTGGGCGGCGGCAAAATTCACGGCATCGAGGCCGGAGGCGCAGAAGCGGCTGATCTGTACGCCGGGGACGGCCTGGCCGAGCCCGGCCTTGAGCGCCGCGAAACGCGCGATGTCGGAACCGGCCTCGCCGACCGGATCGACCACGCCGAGCACGACGTCGTCGACGACGTCGACGCCGAGATTATTGCGCTCTTTCAGCGCCCGCAGCGGCACGGTGGCCAGCGCCAGCGCGGTCACTTCATGCAGCGAGCCGTCGGCCTTGCCGCGGCCGCGCGGGGTGCGAACGTGATCGTAGATATATGCCTCAGGCATCGTTTTCTCCCGGTTCGGTCCAGGCTCTCCTCGAGCCAGACGAATTTCAGAACAGTCAGATCGTTGGGTCGTCATTGCGAGGAGCGAAGCGACGAAGCAATCCATGCTTCCGTTGTGGGTCTATGGATTGCTTCGCTGCGCTCGCAATGACGATAGAATTTTGCAGAACGCTTCAGAACGCTTCCGCCGCCAATTCCATTGTCGTCGCGCAGCCGGTCTGGATGCGCGCAAGGTGCACCGTGGTTTCCGGCAGCATCCGCTCCATGAAGAAGCGGCCGGTCACGAGCTTGGTGGTCAGATAGGGCGTGGCGCCAGAGGACGCAATCTTGTCCTGCGCCACCTTGGCCATCCGCGCCCACATATAGGCGAAGGTGACGAGGCCGAACAATTGCATGTAGTCGGTGGCGGCGGCACCGGCATTGTCGGGCTTGGTCAGCGCGTTCTGCATCAGCCAGCCGGTGGCCTGCTGCAGATGGCCGAGCGCGGTCGAGAGCGGCGTCACGAACGGCTTCATCGCCTCGTCGGCGCCGTGCTCCTTGGCAAACGCCCCGACCTCGCCGAAGAACGCCATCACGGCGCGGCCGCCGTCGCGCGGCAGTTTGCGCCCGACGAGGTCGAGCGCCTGAATGCCGTTGGCGCCTTCATACAGCATGGCAATGCGCGCATCGCGCACGAACTGCTCCATGCCGTGTTCGGCGATGTAGCCGTGGCCGCCATACATCTGCTGCGCCAGCACCGAATTCGAGAAACCGACATCGGTCATCACGCCCTTCATGACCGGCGTCATCAGGCCCATGTGGTCGTCGGCCTCCTGGCGATCCTTCGGGTCGCTTGAGCGGTGGGCGACGTCGCTCTTCAGCGCGGTCCACACTACCATCGCGCGGGCCGCCTCGTTGAAGGCGCGGATCGTCAGCAGCACGCGGCGCACGTCGGGATGTACGATGATCGGATCGGCCAGCTTGTCCGGATCTTTGGCGCCCGTCAGCGACCGTCCCTGCAGCCGCTCGCGCGCGTAATTGACCGCGTTCTGATAGGCGACCTCGGATTGCGCGAGGCCCTGCACCGCGACGCCGAGGCGGGCCTCGTTCATCATCACGAACATGCCCTGCATGCCCTTGTTCTCTTCGCCGATCAGCCATCCGGTGGCACCGTCGTAATTCATCACGCAGGTGGAGTTGCCGTGAATGCCCATCTTGTGCTCGATCGAACCGCAGGACACGCCGTTGCGTGCGCCGAGCGAACCGTCGGCATTGACCAGCACCTTCGGCACCACGAACAGCGAGACGCCCTTGATGCCGGCGGGCGCACCTTCGATGCGCGCCAGCACCAGATGGATGATGTTGTCGGCGAGATCGTGCTCGCCGGCCGAGATGAAGATCTTGGTGCCCGTGATCTTGTAGCTGCCGTCGGCCTGCTTGACCGCCTTGGTGCGGAGCAGACCGAGATCGGTGCCGCATTGCGGCTCGGTGAGGTTCATGGTGCCGGTCCACTCGCCCGCCACCATCTTCGGCACGAACATCTTCTTCTGTTCGGGCTTGCCGTGCACCATCAACGCGGCGGTCGCGCCCATGGTCAGGCCGCCATACATCGAAAACGCCATGTTGGCCGAGCTCTGGAATTCGGTCACGACCTGGCTCAGCGTGACCGGCAGCCCCTGCCCGCCGTATTCTGAAGGCGCTGATAGCCCGAGCCAGCCGCCTTCGGCGACCTGCTTGAAGGCCTCCTTGAAGCCCTTCGGCGTGGTGACGCGGCCGTCATCGTGGCGGACGCAGCCTTCGAGGTCGCCGACCCGGTTCAGCGGCTGCAGCACTTCTTCGCTGAGCTTGGCGGCTTCGCCGAGGATCGCTTCGCGGACATCCGCGGAAGCGTCAGTAAAACCCGGGAGATTGTCATAGCGGTCGATCTGGAACACATCGTTGAGCAGGAACGTGACGTCTTCCACGGGGGCTTTGTAAGTCGGCATGGTGTTCTCCCGGCAGGGACAGAATGAATTGGCGGATACGTTTCAGATGAAGCTTGGCAGGCCAGCGGGCGCTTCAGGGTTCAAAGCCGGACCTTATCCGGTTCCGGACGACGCGGCGTCACTGTTTTGCGAGTTGCGCTCCCATCAGCTGGTGCAGCAGGTTCATCGCCTTGAGCGGCCGCACCATCACCTTGAAATGCGTGATCTTGCCATCCGCGAAGGTGATGATGTCGACGCCGTTGATCACGATGCCGTCGATTTCTTTTTCGAATTCGAGCACGGCGCCATTGTCGCTGCGCCATTCGCCGACATATCTGAATCCCGGGCCGCCCAGCACTTTCTCGGCGCTCGACAGATATTTGAAGGTGATGTCACGCCCGCGCTGCGGGGTATGGACCACGGGACTCTCGAACACCGCGTCGGGGTGCAGCAGATCCCAAAGCGCCGCCTGGTCGTGCGACTTCATGTAGCCGTACCATTTGTCGAGTGCAGTCACGGTCATGATGCGTCTCCGATCGGCTCGATACGGGTTAGCCTAATCTTTATGCATGTTGACGCATATGCAACTTTATGCATAAAGTCAACGCGACAATTTGGTCGGGAGACTGGGCCCCTTCTACCTTGCATGGGGTTGTTTTCGCGATTTTTGAAAGGGTCGGCGTTTGGCGCTCGGTGACGCAATCCTTGCTTGTCTGACGGAACGTCCGATGTCGGGCTATGAGCTCGCCAAGACGTTCGATTCCTCGATCGGGTTTTTCTGGAAGGCCGACCACCAGCAGATCTATCGCGAACTCTCGAAGCTCAGGGATCGCGGCCATATCCAGGGCCACGAGGTGGTCCAGTCCGGCAAGCCCAACAAGTTGGTCTATACGCTGACACAGGAGGGCCGGGCCGCGCTGCGGCACTGGGGCGCCCGGCCGAGCAGCCCGCCGATGATGAAGGACGACCTGCTGGTTCGGCTGTGCGCGCTCGACAGCTTCGATATCGAGCCCTTGCGCGCCGATCTGATGGCGCGGCTGGAACATCACCGCGACCGCTACGCCCGCTACGAGCGAATTCTGAACAAGCTGTTTCCGGACGGCAAAGCCACCTCCGTCGCCGATACCGGCAAGCTGCTCGGGCTGCGCATCGGTCTGCGCCACGAACAAGCCGTGGCGGAATGGTGCGAAGAGGCGATCGAGACCCTGGCCGCCGTCGCGAAACCTGCTCCGGTCCTGCTGCTCGAAGACACCAGCCGTGAAAGCAACGGCTGAGCGGCAGCGGAACCGGCTGTTCGGGTTCCAAAGTTAACTTTAGGGCCGCCCGGTCCCATTCCTTAACCCGTTATTTACCGTAACGCGAAAAAGTCAGGTTCTGAGGCAGACGACCTGCGCGAAATTCGATTGTCTCCAAGGTGGGACGCGCGGGGAGGCTGAAGGCGCAGGAAGCGCCGGAGTCAGAACCGGACGAGAGCATGAATTCGCGCGTATCGTGGAGTGTTGAGGGCATCGATCCGTCGGTCCGCGAAAGGGCCGAAGCGGCCGCGCGGCGCGCTGGCATGTCGCTGAGCGACTGGCTCAATTCCACCATCGGCGATTCCGCCCCGCCAAATTTCCGTGCGCCCTATGACGAGCAGCCGGCGATGCCGAGCGCGGAGAGCCGCGAGGTTGCGGACATTCACCAGCGGCTCGATTCGATCACCCGGCAGATCGACCAGATTTCACGGTCCCCCGCGCGGAGCGACGCGCCCCGAACCGAAGCGCCCCGCGCTGAGCCGACCGTCGCGCGGCAGCTCAATGACGCCATTTCGCGCCTCGATGCGCGGCTGTCGCAGATTTCAAGCCACGCCCCGCGCCAGCCGACGGTGCAGGAGCGGCAGCGCCAGACCGAGATGGTCGAACGCGCCGCGGCGCAGGTCTATCGCCCCTCGCCGCCGCTGAGCCCGGCGTCGTTTGATTCGGCGATCGCCGAAATCGCCGCGCGCCAGAACGAACTGGACGGGGTGCCGTCCCGACAGATGCCGCCGCGCAGCACGCCGCCGATGGCGGCAGGTATGCCGCCGATGGCGCCAAGCGCCCGTGCCATGGCTTATGCGCCACCGATGCCGCCGCCTGCACCGGCGCCCGCACCTGCTCCCATCCCCGCCGGTCCGGATTTTTCGTCGCTGGAACGGCATCTGCTCAAGATCACGAGCCAGATCGAGGCGCTGCAGCGCCCCGACAATGTCGAGCAGTCGATTGCGGCCTTCCGCACCGAGCTTGCCGATATCCGCCGCGCCATTACCGAAGCGATGCCGCGCCAGGCGATCGACTCGATCGAGAACGAAATCCGCTCGCTGTCGCGCCGGATCGACGAAACCCGCCAGAACGGCACCGACGCCAACGTGCTGGCCAACCTGGAGCGCGCGCTCGGCGAAATCTACGACGCGCTGCGTTCCCTCAAGCCGGCCGAGCAACTCGCGGGCTATGACGACGCGATCCGCAATCTCGGGACCAAACTCGACCTGATCCTGCGTACCAACGACGATCCGTCGACGGTGCGTCAGCTCGAAGACGCGATCTCGGCGATGCGGGCGATCGCCTCCAACGTTGCGTCCAACGATGCGCTGGCGCGGGTTTCCGACGATCTGCATGCGCTGTCGGCCAAGGTCGATCAATTGTCTCGCGCCGGCGACAACAGCGAGTCGCTGGCCAGCCTTGAACAGCGCATCGCCGCGCTGACCTCGTCGATCGAAACGCGCGAGCGGCCGGTCGCAAGCGACAATTCCGAATATATCGAAGGCGCGCTGCGCTCGCTGTCCGAACGCCTGGATCGGATCCCGGCCGGCAACGACAACGCCTCCGCGTTCACCCATCTCGAACAGCGCGTGACGTATCTGCTGGAACGCCTGGAGACCTCCGGCGGCCAGGGCGGTTCTGGCGGCGGCAATCTCGGGCGCGTCGAGGAAGGGCTGCAGGACATCCTGCGCCATCTCGAACACCAGCACGCGAATTTGGCCAGGCTTGCCGACAACACCAGCAGCTATGCGGCGCCGCAGCCGATGGATTCCGGCATCGTCGAAGCCGTCAAGCGTGAATTGTCGGACCTCCGTTTCAACCAGTCGGAAACCGACCGCCGCACGCAAGACTCGCTGGAAACGGTTCACAGCACGCTCGGCCATGTGGTCGATCGGCTGGCGATGATCGAAGGCGATCTGCGCGCGGTTCGCGCCGCACCGCCTGCGGCAGCGCCGGCCCCCGCTGCATACGAAGCCCCGACGGAAGCGCCGCGCGCGGCAATGCCGCCGCCCAGCTTTGCACCGCCCGCCTATGTCCCTCAGGCTCAGCCGCAGGCTTTTGCGCCGCAGCCGAAACCGGAATTGCCGAATCCCGCAGCCTTCCAGGAGCATTTTGCCGCCGCGCCGCGCGACTTCCATGCCGCGGAGCCGGTAGCACCGCCGGCCATTCCGCCGATGACGCCGCGCGCCATCAGCGAAATCCTCGAGCCGCACGCAGCCGCGCCGCGCACCGCGATCGCGCCGGAACTGCCGCCGGATCATCCGCTGGAGCCGGGCACACGGCCGGCCGCACGGGCGTCGTCGCCATCGGAGCGCATCGCCGCATCCGAAAGCGTGATCAACGAAATTTCCGCGGCCGCCAAGGAGCCGGTCAGCTCGTCGAGCTTCATCGCCGCCGCCCGCCGCGCCGCGCAGGCCGCTGCCGCCGCGCCCGCCAACGAGAAGGCGGCCAAGGCCGCTGCGAAGGCTAACTCGAAGGCGGCCAAGGTTACCGCCATCGACAAGGGCAAGACCGACGGCAAGGAGCCGTCGAACATCACCTCCAAGATCCGCTCGCTGCTGGTCGGCGCCAGCGTATTTGCGATCGTGCTCAGCACCTTCCAGCTGGCGATGACGCTGCTCGACACCGGCAGCGCGCCGCAAATACCGCAGATGGAATCCACCGATCCGGCGCCGGCCTCAAAAGCCCCGGCCGAGAACAGCGCCAAGCCCGCCATGCCGGCGCCGGCTGGGCCCTCCATGATGTCGCCCGCCCCGATCGGACGGCAATCGAACAACTCCTCCGCACCGAACACGCTGGATGGCGCGCAAGTCGCTATTCCCCAATCCACGATTCCTCAGGCCATTATTCCTCAAGCCGCTTTTCCTCAGACCGCGATCGCGCCGCAGGCGGCGATGTCCATCCCGCCACAAGCGGCGATGTCGCCGATCAATGCCGGCGACATCACCGGCGCGCTCCCGGCCCTGCCGGCCAACGGCAAGCCTGGAATGGTGCAGGTGCCGCCGGGCGAGCAACTGCCCGATGGCATCGGCGGACCGATGCTGCGCGCTGCTGCGCTGAAGGGCGATCCGGCGGCAGCCTATGAAGTCGGCGTGCGCTTTGCCGAGGGCAAGGGCGTACCGGCCAATCTCGACGAGGCCGCAAAATGGTATGACCGCGCGGCGCAAGCCGGCGTGGTGCCCGCGATCTTCCGGCTCGGCACCTTCTACGAGAAGGGCATGAGCGTCAAAAAGGACGCCGATGTCGCGCGGCGTTACTATCTGCAGGCAGCCGAACGCGGCAACGCCAAGGCGATGCACAATCTGGCCGTGCTCGACGCCGATGGTGGCGGCAAGGGCGCCAACTACAAGGTCGCGTCGCAATGGTTCCGCAAGGCGGCCGACCGCGGCGTCGCCGACAGCCAGTTCAACCTCGGCATCCTCTATGCCCGCGGCATCGGGGTCGAGCAGAACCTCGCCGAATCCTTCAAATGGTTCAGCCTCGCAGCGGCACAGGGCGATGCGGATTCCGGCCGCAAGCGTGACGATATCGCCAAGCGCCTCGACGCCCAGTCGCTGGCGGCGGCGAAGCTCGCGATCCAGACCTTCACGCCGGAGCCGCAGCCCGACGCCGCCGTCAATGTCGCAACGCCGGCCGGCGGCTGGGACCCGGTGCCCGCGCCCGCAACTGCGACCAAACCCGCCGCCAAGCAGGCTTCGACCAAGCGCGCCGCAGCCGTCCGTTAAAGCGGACAGCGATGCCGCTGGCGTCGCGCCGATAATCCTCCATATAAAGCCGTATGATCTGATGGGGCCGGCGGGGCCTCGTACGGCTGTGCAGTGAGGATCGATTGTCTGCCGAAGAGGGCGAGAACGGGGAAAACCGCTTCCGAAGGTCGCCGACCGGGCCGTCGGTCGCGCCGCCGCGCAAGGTGATCGATCAGCCTTCGCTGCCACCTTCTGCCCCGGCTTCTCCCTGGCGATCTCCTCCAGCTCCGCCACCGCAGCCGCCGCAAGCGGCACGCAGCCAATGGCCGGTCGGCTCGATTCTCATCTTCGTTCTTTTGCTTGCCGGCATCGCCATCCAGGCCTATCGCGACCTCTCGCGGCCCGATGCCTGGGATTACTGGAAGGACCAGTATGTCTCGCCGAGCCTGACCTCCTCGGTGGTCGCCAGACTCGATCTCGATGGCGCCGCGCGTGACCGGCGTGCCCTGTTCATCAAGGGCGAGATCGGACCCGGCGCCGCAAGATGGTTCCGCGAGAAATTGGACGAGGCCCAGCTTGCCGCAGGCGACGTGATCCTGATGTCCTCGCCCGGCGGCGATTTGAATCAGGCCGCGATCATCGGCGAGATCATTCGCTCGCGCGGACTGATCACGGCGGTCGGCACCGCCGATGCCGCGGGCCGCGTCAAACCCTCCTATTGCGCCAGCGCCTGCGTGCTGGTCTATGCCGGCGGCAAGAGCCGCATCGGCGTGGCGGGCTCAGGCCTGGGCGTGCACCGGTTTACCACGACAAAGCAAGTGGATGATCCGCTTGCCGAAGCCCAGAAGATATCAGGCGCGGTACTGGGCTATATGACCAAAATGGGGGTTTCGTCGTCGGTCGTGCAGGCGATGTCCGAGACCAAGGACATCCGCTGGCTTGCGCCCAAGGAGGCGCTCGCCATGAACCTCGTCACCGATCCGGTGGGGAAGCCCTGATTGCTGTCGTCCCGGCCTTGAGCTCAGATGCGCAATTGCGCATCGGGGGACCCATAGCCACCGGCCGCAATTGTTTTGCGCGCTGAGCCTTATCTACCTTGTTCAACAAGGCAGGCCGCGGAGTATGGATCCCGGCTCAAGGCCGGGACGACACCACCCCGGCCGGCCACGCAAACGTGATATCGGCGCATTCATCGGAATGTCGCATCACGCCGCCGGAAGTGTGTGCAGGTGCGGCAAATAATTGCCTTCCGGGGCATTCTTTAGTCCCCCCTGCCACTGATCTGGGTTATGCAAAGACGCGGCAACCGGTCCGCGTGCCCTGACCCTGCGCGCCAATCGGATTCCACTGCCGGCAAATGCTCGAAACCATGCCCTGAGCGGCCGTTAGGCCACCTCAGCGGCAGACAACGAGAAGCAGACGCGCGTGCAGCTCTACCTTCCGATCGCCGACATTCCGGTCAATGTTTTCCTCATCCTGGCGATGGGCGCGGCGGTTGGTTTCGTCTCCGGCATGTTCGGCATCGGCGGCGGCTTCCTGATGACGCCGCTGTTGATCTTCGTCGGCATCGCGCCCGCGGTCGCGGTCGCCTCGGTCGCGAGCCACATCGCGGCTTCCTCCTTCTCGGGCGCGATATCCTATTGGAGGCGACGATCCATCGATCCCATTCTGGCGGTGGTCTTGTTGACCGGCGGCACCGTCGGGACGGCGCTCGGGGTCTGGACGTTTACGCTGCTACGCGCGCTCGGCCAGCTCGATCTCTTGATCGCGACGTCCTACGTGATCCTGCTGACCACGGTCGGCGGGCTGATGTTCTGGGAAGGCCTGCGCGCGCTGCTGCGGGCCCGGCGCGGCGGTGCGGCGACGATACGCCGCCCCGGCAGCCATGGCTGGATTCACGGCCTACCGCTGAAGATGCGCTTCAAGCGCTCGAAGATCTACCTGTCCGTGATCCCGGTCGTCGTGATCGGCCTGATCATCGGCTTCATCGGCGCCGTCATGGGCATCGGCGGCGGCTTCATCCTGGTGCCGCTGATGATCTACGTGCTGCGGGTGCCGACCTCCACGGTCGTCGGCACCTCGATGGTGCTGACGCTGGTGACGATGATATTCGCGACCCTGCTGCATGCGGTGACCAATCATCTGGTCGACGCCGTGCTGGCGCTGATCCTGATGATCGGCGGTGTGACGGGCGCCCAGTTCGGCGCCCGCGCCGGCCAGAAGATCCGCGGCGAACATCTGCGGCTGCTGCTCGGGCTTCTGGTGCTCGCCGTCGGTATCCGCTTTGCCGTCGAACTGGTGATCCGGCCGGCCGATCTGTTCACGATCCGGGAAACGGGAGGCGGGGTATGATCGCGCGCGCCTCGCTGATCGTGGCAAGTCTCGTGCTGGGTGCTGCGCTCGGCAATTCGCCGGCATGCGCCGAGCGGCTGATCGTGTCGGTGTCGAACCACCGCGTCACGGTGACGCCGAATTATTCCGGCGAAGAGCTGGTGCTGTTCGGCTCGGTGGAAAAGGACGCGCAGACGCCGGCCGGCCGCAACAATTACGATCTGGTCGTGACCGTCAGCGGCCCGCGCGCCGACATGGTGACACGGCGCAAGGAACGCAAATTCGGCATCTGGATCAACACCGACTCCCGGCAATTCCTCAAAGTGCCGACCTATCTGGCGCTGTTTTCCAACCGGCCGTTCGACGACATCGCTTCATCCGAAGTGCAGCGGCGGCAGCAACTCGGGCTCAACAATGTCCTGCTGACCCAGCGCGTCGGTCCTGATTTTGCCGACGTCGTGCCCAACGATCCGTTCCGCAGCGCGTTCGTGCGGCTGCGCACCCAGCACGGGCTTTATCGCGAAGAGCAATCGGCGGTGACGTTCCTGACGCCGACGCTGTTCCGCACCGGCATTCCGCTGCCGGGCGAAGTGCCGATCGGCACCTACGACGTCGAGATCAAGCTGTTTGCCGACGGCGCGCTGGTCACGCGCACCGAAACCGCGTTCGAGATCGTCAAGGTCGGTTTCGAACAGTTCATCGCCAACGCCGCCCACAACAATGGTCTTGCCTACGGGCTGGTGACGGCCTTCATGGCGCTGATGACGGGCTGGATGGCATCGATTGTGTTCCGGAAGGATTAGATGCGAATAGCGAATGGCGAGTAGCGAATAGACTATTCGCCATTCGCTATTCGCCCGCAAAAAACCCGATGCCCATCGCCAGCACGCTGAGCAGCATCGCCGCGGTCGACAGCCATCCGAGCCAATAGAGCGGGCCGCCGACGACAAAGCGCCCCATCACGTCCCTGCGGCGCGCCATGAACATCAACAGCACCATCACGGGAACGGCGAGCACGCCGTTGATGACGGCGCTCCAGTACAGTGCCGAGATCGGATTGATCGGCGTGAAATTCAGCGCGATGCCGATGGCGGCCGACAGCGCCAGCACGGCATAGAACGCGGCGGCTTGCCTGGGCTTGCGGGCGAGCCCGACCGGCCATCGTCGCGCTTCGCCGACGGCGTAGGCGGCGGCGCCGGCCAGCACGGGGATCGCCAGTAATCCGGTGCCGACGATGCCGAGCGCGAAGATCGCTTCCGCGAAGGCGCCGGCGATCGGCCGCAGCGCTTCAGCCGCCTGCGCCGAGGACTGGATGTTGGTCTCGCCTGCGGCATTGAGCGTCGCCGCCGCGGTCACGATGATCGACAGCGCGATCAAATTCGAGAACGCCATGCCGACGATGGTATCGGCGCGGATCCGGTTGAATTCCTTCTGCGCGCCGTAATGCTTCTCGATCAGGGGTCGCTTGCGGGCGTCGACGCGCTGGTCCTCGGCTTCCTGCGAGGCCTGCCAGAAGAACAGATAGGGTGAAATAGTGGTACCGAGGATCGCGACGATGGTGGTGAAGTAATCCGCGCTCCAGGTGATCTTCGGAATCAGAACGCCCGTGAGCGCTTCGCCCCACGACACCTTCGCGAATGCAAGCGCCGCGACATAGGCGAACAGGCTGAGCGTCAGCCATTTCAGCACCGCGACATAGCGTTTGTAGTCAAGGAAGATTTGCGCGGCGACCGACACGACACCAAAGAACACGACATAGACGATGCCGTATCCGCCGATCAGGAGCTTGGTCGCGTCAGCCATGGCGCCGAGATCGGCCGCGATGTTGATGGTGTTGGCGATGAACAACAGCGCCACCACGATGTTGAGCAGCGCTGGCGAATAGTGCCGGCAGACATTGCCCGATATGCCGTGCCCGGTGACGCGGCCGACCCGGGCGGAGATTTCCTGAATCGCCGCCATCAGCGGGAAAGTCAGCAGCATGGTCCAGCCGATGCCGTAACCAAGCTGCGCGCCGGCCTGGCTGTAAGTGCCGATCCCCGACGGATCGTCGTCGGAGGCGCCGGTGATCAGGCCGGGGCCGAGCGCCTTTGCAACATTGCGGAGACGAAACGGCTGATGCGGCTCGGCACTGGTTGCCGGCCTGCTGCTACCGGCATCCTGGTGCGCTTGGCATTTTGAACTCGATCTGTTGCGATCTTCCATGTGTGGATCCAGCCGCGGCGACAACGAACCGGACCGCGATCGGTTCCGACGCGGAACTGGCTTACGCTGGGTGCAAGGATTCGATCACGGTCGTGACTCCCGGTTCGAGAATTCGTAACCGCGCTCCAAACCCCAGCGTATCGAAGGAGACGCGCAGATCGTTCGCGTTCTGGCGGAAATGCGCCCAGCCGTCGGTATGAACTGGCACGATCACCGCATCGGCAAACGCGCGCGCGGTCTCGATCGTATCATTGGTGTCCATGGTGAGATGGAACGGCCCGCGGGTCTGCGCCGCGCCCGCGAACGGCAGCACCACGCCCGCCCTATATCGCTTCGCGACGTCGGCGACGCCGTCGAACCAGACCGTGTCACCGCTGATATAGACCGGGCGGCTGCCTGATTGTTCGACGCCACCACGAAGCCGATCACATCGCCCGACAATGGCTCGATACCGGCCGGGCCGTGACGCGCGGGTGTCGCAGTAATCGTCAGCGAACGGCCGCTGCTGCCGGTCAGTTCGGTGACGTCCCATGGCGCAAAACCTTCGGCGTTGCCGCCGAGCCGCTTCGCACCAGCCTCCGTCGTCAGCACACGCTTTGCCTTCTTGAGAAATTCGCGGCCGGAATGATCAAGATTGTCGGAATGCTGGTCGTGGCTAAGCAGCACGGCATCGACGTCACCGATCATGTCTGCGGTCACCGCGGGACCAACCAGCTTTTCCAGCTTCACATGCGGCAATTGATAGGCGCCGGGTGCATCGAAGGTCGGATCGGTGAGCAGGCGGAAGCCATCGATTTCAATCAGTGCGGTCGGGCCGCCGACCAGGGTGATGGATAGGGTCATGCCGCACTCCCTTGCGAAGCGGGAGCGGCCACCGCAGCGGGCCGCGTCACCAGATAAATCCCGAGCGCCACCGGAATGATCCCCAGCAGGTCGCGGAATTCGACATGCTCGCCGAGCACGAGGAAGGCGAACAGCATGCCGAGCGGCGGCATCAGGAAGTGATAGGCGCTGGCAGCGGTGGCGCCGCAAACCTTCAGCAGGTGAAACCACAACAAATAGGCCAGGATCGATCCGCCCAGCACCAGGAAGGCGAAGGCGCCGAGCAGCCGCGCACTCGGCACGATGTCGCTGACGCTGGAGAAGGTGAAGGCGAACGGCAGCAGCGCCAGGCCGCCGGCGAGGTTCTGCACGCCATTGCCGACCCACAGGCTGCCCTTCGGCGCCAGCACCTTGAACAGGATGGTGCCGACCACGATCGAGGCGAGCGACGCCAGCGTGTAGACGATGCCATCCACGCTGTCTGACCCAACCGACATGCGATGCCAGACGATGAAACCGACGCCGGCGATGCCGAGCAAGAGTCCTGTCACCTTGCGCCAGGTCAGCGCCTCGCCGAGAAACACCGCGGCGGCGACAGCGGTGAACACCGGATTGGCGCTGACGATCAGCCCGCCGAGGCCGGCGGAAACGGTCTGGAGGCCGGTGTACCCCAGCCCGAGATAGAGCGCGTTGTTGGCGACGCCGAGTACCGCGAACACGACCACGTCGCGCCAGCTGAGCTGCCATCCCTCGTTGCGAAGTGCGGATATGCCGAGGATCAGGACGCCCGCGAGCGAAAACCGCGCCGTGAGCAGGATCAGCGGCGGACAATCGGTGACACCGATCTTGCCGGCGACGAAGGCAAAGCTCCAGAGCAGGCAGAACAGCGTGATCGTGAGCGGCAGCCAATTGAAACCGGAACGGGGAACGGGAATCGAGGGCGCGAGCGACATGGCAAGATTCCTTTGGAGAGTCTCCTTGGCCCATGATGTAGGCCCGCACCTTGATATTTAGAAATTAAATGATAAACTTACATTCAGTGGATTTATGAATAGTCACTTCTGAGGAGCGAGACGAGCCATGGCCATGCTCGATCTGGAACTGCTGCGCAGCTTCGTCTCGGTGGTTGATGCCGGCGGCTTCACCCGTGCCGGCGAGCGCGTCCACCGCACCCAGTCGACCGTCAGCCAGCAGATCAAGCGGCTGGAGGAAGACGTCGGCCAGCCGTTGCTCAACCGGAGCGGCAAGGACGTCACGCCGACCGAAGGCGGCGAACGGCTGCTGTCCTATGCGCGGCGGCTGCTGTCGCTGGCGGAAGAGGCCCGCGATGTGCTGACGCGCCCGGGCAGTGAAGGCGCGATCCGGCTCGGCGTGCCCGAAGATTTTGCCGCCTATCGGCTCGCGAAATTGCTGGCGGCGTTTTCACGCTCGCATCCGCAGCTGCGGATGGATGTCCGCTCCGACCAGAGCACTTACCTGAAGCGCGACCTCGAACGCGGCGAACTCGATCTGGCGCTGTTCAAGCGCGCCGCCGGCGAGAAAGTCGGCATCGCGGTGTGGCCCGAACGCGTGCACTGGGTCACCAGCAAGAGCCGGCCGCGCGATACCACGACGGGCTCGGTGCCGCTGATCGGCTTTCCCACCGGCTGCCTGTATCGCTCGCGCGCGATCCACGCGCTGGAAAGCGCCGGCCGGCCCTGGCACATGGCCTACACGTCCTCCAGTCTCTCGGGCATCCAGGCCGCGGTTGCCGCCGGCATGGGGCTGAGCATTCTGTCCGAGATGGCGATCCAGGCCGACCACCGCGTGCTCACCGCGAAAGACGGCTTTGCGCCGATCGACCGGACGGAAGTCGCGCTGGTCGCCGCACCGGATGCCAGCCCCGCCACGTTGCGGCTCGCCGATCGGCTGGCGGAGTTTTGCAATACGGTGCAGGCGAAGGCGGCGTAGCTGGCGCCGAACTGGTGCGCTCCCTCCCCGCGTGCGGGTGTGGGCGTGCGCACCAAGTAATGCATGCCAAATGGTGCGTCGGGATCAGTTCACCTTCATGTTGCCGGCGCCATCGACGTCGCTGGCAGGATTGTATCCGGAGTCGTGCAGGTTCTTGAGGTACACCCGCTGCGAGGGGACACCGGCCGGGGCAGAACCCCCGGCCATGGAAGCGTTGGCGTCGTGCGGGTGGCGGCGCTGCGTGCCAGCCACCCTGGCTCCGGCCCGTGCATTGTACCCACCGTTTTCAAAATTCGCAGTGCTCGCAGCTGCTGCGCCGCCCGGCTCCGCCATCATCTTGCTGGCGGGGGTTGGGACGCCTTTGTTCAGGTAATCGCGATCTGGATACATTGCGCAGTCCGTGCACTGCGCAAATGCCGCGGACGTCGCTGCGGATGTCAGAGCTATCGACATCAAGGATGCCGCAATGAGCGTTTTGTAGTTCATGGTATTTGCTCCATGGTTAAGCGAGTCTCAGCTCGCCTTGATTTTGTAATCGACCTGTTGTCTCGGCGGGACAAGCCCGCTCTCCCGCTTAGGTCTTATGCGTTTTTCGAAACAGTCGATGGACATCGCCGACGCCCTTGGAGTCAGCACCAAGAATCCTCGCTAGCTGAGGCGAAAGGCAGGAAATCCATGTGCGGCTGGCGATGTTTGGCGAAGAGCTGTTGCGCCGATCAACAATGACTCACCACATAGTGAATTAGCGCTGACTCACTATTTCAAATCTGCGACTGCCGAAATCACGAACGTGTCAACCGTATTACGAAAAGGTAAGTTGGCTCGTATCAACGGTGAGCTACGGTCGCTCTCGTGAATCCGCATGAGCGATTAGCCGCGTCTCGCAGTTCACCTGACAGGAAACGACGAAGCGGTCGTAGAGCGACCGCGGCATCGTCGTTCGCTCAATAACATCGCGACGCTGCGATCGCGTGCAGCCTGTTGTCGCCGATCACGTGCGCCATCAGGCCCGGTGTCTGGAAGATCTTTGCAAACGCCGGATCGCGAATGCTGAGGCCGCCGGTGTAGGCGCCGAATGCCGGCATCACCGCGCGTTCGCCGTCAGAGGCAAAGCATCGCCGCTCCATCGAACGGCCACGGGTGGCGACGCGCGCCTTGGGATGCAGATGGCCGGCGATTTCGCCGGCAGCGCCCGTTGGCTCATGGCGGAACATGATGTTGCCGATGGCGACTTCGCTGGCGACAACGCCGCCGAGATCGGACGGCAAGGCCGGATCGTGATTGCCTGATATCCAGATCCAGTCGCGCCGCGCCTGCATCGCAGACAGCGCGTCGCGATCGGGCGCCGACAGCCGCTCGTGGGCGTCGCGGTCATGAAAACTGTCGCCGAGCGCGATCACCATGCGCGGATCGTGCCGCGCGATCACGGCGGCTAGCCGGCCCAGCGTCGCCACCGTGTCGTAAGGCGGCAGCAGCACGCCGCGCGCGGCGAAGCTGGAGCCTTTTTCGAGATGCAGGTCGGAAACGACGAGCAGGCGCTGTTCCTGCCAGAACAACGCGCCGGAGAGATCGGCGAGGAAGCTCACATCTGCGATCGAAACTTTCGAAAGCCGCGCCATTTGATCATCGTCCGAAGCTTGCGCCGCTGCCTTCACATTCTATCCTGTCGCTTCCCTGACCAACTCATCGGCGGCTTCCGCCAGCAGCTCGTCGGCCGCTTCGCCATAAACTGACTCGCGGCCGATTTCCAGCATCACCGGCACCGCCAGCGGCGAAACACGGTTGAGTTCCCGATGGATGATTCGGCCCTGAATACGCGACAGCATATCACCGAGCCGCTTGAGATCGAGCAGCCCGGTGGCGGCGTCGGCGCGCGCGGCGCGCAGCAGCACATGGTCGGCCTGGTGCTTGCGCAGTACGTCGTAAATCAAATCGGTCGAGAACAGCACCTGGCGGCGGGACTTTTCCTCGCCGGTGAAGCGCCGCGCGATCAGGCCCGAGATCACGGCGCAGGTGCGGAAGGTTCGCTTCATCAGCGCGGATTCGGCAAGCCATGCCTCGAGATCGTCGCCCAGCATGTCCGGATCGAACAGCGCGTTGAGATCGAGCTTGCCATGACGGATCATGAACGACATGTCGCCGAGCCCCCACACCGCGACCGCATATTCATTGGCGACGAAGCCGAGCGGCCGCACCCGCGCCCGCTCCATCCGCCGCGTCAGCAGCATGCCGAGCGTCTGATGCGCCAGCCGTCCCTCGAAGGGATAGCAGATCAAATAATGCTTGTTGCCGCGCGGAAAGGTTTCGATCAGCAATTCGCGCACCGCCGGCACGCGCGAAAAGTGCCGTTGCAGCGACAGCCAGTCGCGCACCTGATCCGGCAGCGCGTTCCAGGCTCGCTTGTCGTCGAGCAATTTACGCACGCGCTCGGCGAGATAGGTCGACAACGGAAACTTGCCGCCCATATAGGACGGCACCTTCGCATCCGCATCGTTGGCGCGCGAGACGTAGACCTGGTCCTCGGCGAGCGCCTCGTAGCGCACCACCTCGCCGCCGAACACAAAGGTATCCCCGGCCACCAGTCCCTCGATAAAGTATTCCTCGATCTCGCCGAGCATCCGTCCACCGCGTCCAAGTGCGCCGGTCGAACCGGCACCGCCGCCGCGCGAACGCACCAGCCGGACCTTGAGCATCGGTTCTTCGACGATGGTGCCGACGTTGAGGCGATAGCTCTGCCGCACCCGGGGGTTGGCGACGCGCCAGCGGCCCTGCTTGTCCTGCTTGATGCGCGCGAAGCGCTCATAGGTTTTCAGCGCGTAGCCGCCGGTGGCGACGAAATCGACGACGTCGTCGAAATCGGCGCGCGTCAAGCCAGAGTAAGGCGCCGACGTCAGCACCTCCTCATAGAGTTCATCGGAGAGAAACGGCTCGCCGCAGGCGCATCCCAGCACGTGCTGCGCCAGCACGTCGAGCGCGCCGATCCGCAGCGGCGGGGTATCCTGCGCGTTCTCCGCGATCGCATCGATTGCAACGGCGCATTCCAGCACCTCGAAACGGTTGGCCGGCACCAGCACGGCGCGCGAGGGTTCGTCTAATCGATGGTTGGCGCGGCCGATCCGCTGCATCAGCCGCGAGGAGCCCTTCGGCGCGCCGACATTGATGACGAGGTCGATGTCGCCCCAGTCGATACCGAGGTCGAGCGAGGAGGTGCAGACCACGCCGCGCAATCTGCCGGCCGCCATCGCGTCCTCGACCTTGCGGCGCTGCGCGACGTCGAGCGAGCCGTGATGCAGCGCGATGGCGAGGCCGTCGTCGTTCATGCGCCAGAAATCCTGGAACAGCATTTCGGCCTGGCTGCGGGTGTTGACGAACACCAGCGTGGTCTTGTTGCGCTTGATCAGCTCGTACATTTCGCCGAGCGCATGGCGGGCGCTGTGCCCGGCCCATGGCAGGCGCTCCCGGGTGTCGAGCATCTCGACCACGGGCGCTGCGGCGCCGCCGGCAACGACAATGTCGGCGGCTTCAATTTTGCGGTCACGCTGCGGCACCAAAAACCGCGCCAAGGATTCCGGCTCGGCGACCGTCGCCGACAATCCGATGCCGCGCATCTCGGGCGCCAGCCGCCACAGCCGCGCCAGCCCCAGCGACAGCAGATCGCCGCGCTTGGAGGTGACCAGCGCATGCAATTCGTCGAGCACGATGCGCTTCAGTGAGCCGAACAGGAACGGCGCATCGTCGGAGGACAACAGCAGCGCCAGTTGCTCGGGCGTGGTCAGCAGAATATCGGGCGGATAGCGCCGCTGCCGCTGCCGGCGCGACACCGGCGTGTCGCCGGTGCGGGTTTCGACCTTGATCGGGAGGCCCATCTCGGCGATCGGCGCCTCCAGGTTGCGCGCGATATCGACTGCGAGCGCTTTCAAGGGCGAGATGTAAAGCGTGTGCAGACCGCCGGTACGCTTCACGCCGCGGCCGGTCGAGATGACGTTTTTCTTAGCGCCCTCGCCTACGACCGGCGGCGGAGCAGACAGTTCCACCAATGTCGGCAGAAACCCCGCCAGCGTCTTGCCGGCGCCGGTCGGTGCGATCAGCAGCGCCGAGCGATCTTCCCGCGCCTTCGCCAATAGTTCCAGCTGATGCTCACGCGGCGACCAGCCGCGCGACGCGAACCATTGAAGGAAGCGCTCGGGCAGCGGCGCGGCCGGCTCGGCCGATATGGCTGGTAGGATTCGGGCTGGCACAAAACAAGAACTAAGCCGTCAGGGCCGCCACGTCGAGGGGTATCAACCTCGCCTCACTCCGTGCGAGGCTCAAATCATCCAAATCGTCATGGCCGGGCTTAGCCGTCCAAAGGACGGCGTCGCTTCCGCTCGCCTATGCCCGGCCATCCACGTCTTGTTCTGCGGTCGTCAAAAACGTGGATGCCCGGGACAAGCCCGGGCATGACGAGTTGAATAGGCCAGGAGAAGGTCAACTACTCCGTCACCGGCTTGTCGGAAATATCCCAATCCTTGCCGTTGAACTGCGAGATGAAGAGCGTCTTCATCGGCGTGTAGTCCTCCGGCGTGTAGCTGAAATTGACGCCGTCGAGGAAATACGGCGAGTGGAAGCCGGCCAGCGTGGTCGCGTGTTTCAGCACGTTGGCGCGGGTGAGATCGTCGCCGCAGCGGCGCAGGATTTCCGCCATCGACGCCACCTGGCCGTAGCCGGCGAAGGCGATGGTGTTGTCGGGATCGACATTGGGCAGATATTTCTTGCGCAGCGCCTCGAACGCCATCACGTCGGGATCCTTTTCCCAGCGCGGCACGCCGACTTCCTTGGCGTAACGGATCGCGACGATGCCGGTAGCGTTCTCGAAACCGGCGGCGCTGAGGATCGAACGTCCGGTCGATCCCGCCGACAGCAATTGCAGCGGCTTCCAGCCGAGCTCGACCACCTTTCGGATCGACTGCGACGACGCCTTGCCGGTCGAGATGTTGTAGAAAACATCCGCGCCCGACTTCGATAGATTGATCAGCTGCGAATCGATGGTCGGCTCGGTCAGATCGTAGCTCTGCTCCATGATCACCTTGGCGGTGCCGCCGGCCTCTTCCAGAATCTTCTTGAACGGCGCCAGGAAATCGCGGCCGAAATCGTCGTTCTGGTAGAGAATGCCGATTTTGGCGTTCGGCTTCGTGGCCACGACGTATTTGGCGAGGATGCGCGCCTCGGTCGGATAGAGCGGCAGGCCCGCCATGGTCCATTTGAAGTTCTTCGGATCGTTCCATTTCGACGCACCGGTATTGAGCATCAACTGCGGCACGCCCTTGGAGTTGAGGTATTTGTGCACGGCGGTCTGCGGCGCGGTGCCGAGCGAGCCGAACAGCGCCAGCACTTCGTCATTCTCCACCAGCCGCCGCGTCGCTTCCACGCATTTCGGCGCGCTGTAGCCGTCGTCCATGGTGAGGAATTTCACCTTGCGGCCGTTGATGCCGCCCTTTTCGTTCAGCATCTGGAAATAGGCTTCGCCGACCCGGCCGAGCACGCCGTAGAGCGAGCCGGGACCGGAATGCGGCACGGTCTGTCCGAGCTTGATTTCGGTATCGGTCGCGCCAGGATCGTATTTCTTCTCGGCGGCCCAGACGAACGGGGCGGGCAATACGGAAGCCGCGAGGGCGGATAGCGCGGTGGCGCCGAACTCGCGGCGTGTTTGCTTGTTTTTCATTGTTGTTTCTCCCTTTGTTGTTGTCGATGCCTGAATGCAGCGATCTGTCATTCAGGTTGTGCGGATCGAAATTGGCTTCGACTTGCGCTGCGTGAGCCGGTATTCCCGGCAACTTACTGGTCCTGGCCTTCCCATTGGTTGTGAGATTCCGGCTGCTCGTTTCCTTCCGCCATTGCCCGGACTTCGTCGAATGCGGAATGGACATGCTTTTGCACCAGAGCCGCCGCCCGGGTTTCATCCCTGTCAGCAATGGTGGCCACGAACTCCTGATGATCGGCCAGTGAGCGGCGGCGAATGACCGGGGATGAGAAATACTTCTGCCGCCACTGAAAGCTCATCAGGAACAAAGGCGTCAGCGTTCGAACGATGATGGCGTTCTGGCTGGCCGCAGCCATTGCCAGATGAAACTCGACATCTTCATTGGCGACATTGAGTTCAGCCTGCACCCGATCGGCATAATTGGCGACCAACTCGCGCAACCTGTTGAGATCGGCATCGGTCCTGCGCGCGCATGCGAGGCGGATCGCATGGGTTTCAAATATGACGCGGGCCTCGCTCACATCGCGCATGGTGCGCTCGTCAAACGGCAGATCCAGATTGGCCTGGATGACCAGGGAATCGAGCCCGCTGTCTTCGAGCGCGTTGCGCAGGAAAATACCGGACTTCGGCCGTCGCTCGGTCAGCCGAAGCGCATCAAGAACCGCCAACGCTTCCCGCACCGAGCTGCGGGTGACACCAAAGCGGTCCGACAGTTCGCGCTCTGACGGCAGCCGGTCGCCCTTCTGCAATCGGTGATGGCGAATGAACTCGATGGTCCGCTTGACCGCTCGCGATCCTTCGCTTGCTTGCTGTGGCACGGTCATCTGATCCTACCAATCTGGTAGGTCCAGATTGGTATATCCGCGCCGGTTTGTCCAGCCCGCCGCGCGAGGCATGCTTCACGGGTCGAACGGTGCGGGCAGTCAGCCCTTGGCTGCGACCGCGACAAGCCCCGGCACCGGGATGTTGTCCTCGGTGCGTGCCGAGCGATCTTCGAGCAACAGGAATGTGAGGCCGGCCGCTTCCACCGCTGCGCGCACATGAGCCGCCGCGTGGGCATAGCGCAGCCCTGCGCCGAGAATGACGCCTTCGCCGGCATGCGTCTCGGTCGTGAAGGCGAACAGGCCGCCGGCGGCCAGCACGCGGCTTGATTCCGCCAGCACCGACGCGAGATCGGCAACATAGATCATCACGTCGGCGGCCAGGATGAGATCGGCGCTGCTGGCAGGCTGCGCGCGCAGACCTTGCACAATGTCGCCGACTTCAAGCTCCGCATAACAGCTGGTCGCGCGGGCCTGCGCGATCATGCGCGGCGACAGATCGATGCCGATGAAATGATCGACCTCCTTGGCGAAGGCCGTCGCGACGAGCCCGGTGCCGCAGCCGAGATCGATGGCGCGCTTGAAGAAGGCGGGCTTGCGGGCGGCCGCGCGCACCGACAGCACCGCCCTGAACAGCAGGTCCGGGCCGCGATAACCGAGATCGTCCACCAGCGCGGAATTGAACCGCCGCGCGTATTGATCGAACAGCACCTGCACATAGCCTTGCGGCATCGCGGCCAATGGTTCGGCGCCGAGCCGCATCAGCCGCAGGCGGGCGCCATGACGATCATCGGGATCACCGTCCCACGCCTTGCGAAACGCCGTGATCGCCGCATCGCGCTCGCCGAGCGTTTCTCTGATATCGCCGAGCGTGAACCAGGCCGTGACGAAATTCGGCGCCAGATCCGTCGCCTGCAGCAGCAGGTCGGCGGCGCCGGGCAGATCGCCCTTCATTTGCAGGTCGCGCGCAAAATCATAGCGGCGATCGGCCATCAGATCGCCGGAGGTCAGGAATATTCGCGTGGGCATGGGCTCTATGGGGCAGGTAAAAATCGGGGCAATACGCCCTATATAACCAAGATGCGTCCACAAGACATCCTGCTGCCAGCTCCCGCCGGTTTGTGCTGCAAGCCCGGCGGCTTCCATATCGATCCGGTTCGGTCCGTCGAGCGCGCCGTGATCACCCACGGCCATTCCGACCACGCCCGTGCCGGCCATGGCGCGGTTCTGGCGACGCAAGAGACGCTCGACATGATGCGGCTGCGCTATGGCGATAATTTCGCAGGCTCTACGCAGGCGATCGCCTATGGCGAGGAACTCAGGCTCGGCGACGTCAAAATCAAATTCCATCCCGCCGGTCACGTGTTGGGCTCGGCGCAGATTGCCGTCACCTGCAAGGACACCTGCATCGTCGCCTCGGGTGACTACAAGGACGCTTCGGATCCAACCTGCGCGCCGTTCGAAGTGGTGCCGTGCGACGTCTTCATCACCGAGGCGACGTTCGGCCTGCCGGTGTTCCGCCATGGCAACGCAGCCGATGAGGTGAAGAAGCTGCTGGCCTCGGTCGCGCTGTTCCCGGAGCGCGCGCACCTGGTCGGCGCCTACTCGCTCGGCAAGGCGCAGCGCGTAATCGCGCTGCTCCGCGAGGCCGGCTACGACGCGCCGATCTATCTGCATGGCGCGATGGAGGCGATCACGCACTATTATCAAAGCCGCGGCGTTGCGCTCGGCGATCTTCGTCCGGCCAAAGGCATGAAGAAGGTCGATCTCGCCGGCACCATCACGCTGGCGCCGCCGTCAGCGACCTCTGACATCTGGACGCGGCGCTTCCCCGATCCGGTCACGGCGTTCGCCTCGGGTTGGATGCGGGTGCGCGCCCGCGCCCGCCAGCGCGGCATCGAATTGCCGCTGGTGATTTCCGATCACGCCGACTGGGACGGGCTGACCGCGACGATCGAGGCCACCGGCGCCGGCGAAATCTGGGTCACCCACGGCCAGGAAGATGCGCTGGTGCATTGGTGCAAGACCAAGGGCCTCGCCGCGCGGCCGCTCGATCTGGTCGGCTACGGCGACGAGGACGAGCACGAGGCGCCGCCCGCCAAAGAGGCCGAGGCATGAACCGCTTCGCCGAATTGCTGGACCGCCTCGCCTATGAGCCCGGCCGCAACAACAAGCTGCGCTTGATCACGGCGTATTTTCGCGACACGCCCGATCCCGACCGCGGCTATGCGCTGGCGGCACTGACCGGCGCGCTGTCGTTCAAGCACGCCAAGCCCGGACTGATCCGCGACCTGATCACCGACCGCGCCGATCCCGTGCTGTTCGGCCTGTCCTATGATTATGTCGGCGATCTCTCCGAGACGGTGGCGCTGATGTGGCCGAGGGCGGCGTTGCCCGGCCACAACAACCCGCCCCCACCCACGCTTTCCGAAGTCGTCACTACGCTACGCACCCTCGGCAAGACCGAGCTGCCGAAGCAGCTTGCGCGCTGGCTCGATGAGCTCGATGAGACCGGCCGCTGGGCGCTGCTAAAGCTGGTCACCGGGGCGATGCGGATCGGCATTTCGGCGCGGCTCGCCAAGACTGCCGCGGCCAACCTCGGCGGCAAGGACGCCCACGACGTCGAGCTGATGTGGCCGGGATTGAGCCCGCCCTATCTCGACCTGTTCGCCTGGCTGGAAGGCCGCAGCGAGAAACCGGTCAATCGCGATCCGACACCGTTCCGCCCTGTGATGCTGGCGCATGCGATCGAGGATGCGGATTTCGCCAATCTCGATCCCGCCGACTTCATCGCCGAATGGAAATGGGACGGCATCCGCGTGCAGGCGGTGAGCGGCCGCGACGAGCGCGGCCACATCCAGGCGCGGCTCTATTCACGCACCGGGGAAGACATTACGAAGAGTTTTCCGGACCTCGTGCCATCGCTGCATCTGCAAGGATCTTCAAGTTTCGCCATCGACGGCGAATTGCTGGTACTGCGCGAGGGCCGCGTGCAGACGTTCAACGTGCTGCAGCAGCGCCTCAACCGCAAAGTGGTCTCGCCAAAATTGATCAAGGAGTACCCGATTCATTTGCGCGCCTATGATCTGCTCGGCGACGACGAGAACGATCTGCGCGAGCTGCCGTTCATCGAACGCCGCGCGCGGCTGGAGGCGTTCGTCAGAAAGCTTGACGATGCCAGGATTGATCTGTCGCCGACGGTCGCCTTTGACAGCTGGGACGCGCTGACGGCGGCGCGCGCCGATCCGGCCCAAGCCGGCGCCGGTGAGGATGCCGACGCCGTCGAGGGCGTGATGCTCAAGCGCCGCAACGCCGCCTATCTGCCGGGCCGCCCCAAGGGCCAATGGTGGAAGTGGAAGCGCGACCCGCATCTGATCGATGCCGTGCTGATGTATGCGCAGCGCGGCCACGGCAAGCGCTCGTCCTATTATTCGGACTACACCTTCGGCGTCTGGACCTCGGGCGAGGACGGCGAACAGCTGGTGCCGGTCGGCAAGGCCTATTTCGGCTTCACCGACGAGGAGCTGCTGCAGATCGACCGCTTCGTCCGCCGCAACACCACCGAAAAATTCGGGCCCGTGCGCCACGTCGTGCACGAGCCCGACCAGGGGCTGGTGCTGGAAGTCGCCTTCGAGGGGCTGGCGCGCTCGCCGCGGCACAAATCCGGCGTCGCGATGCGGTTTCCGCGCATCAGCCGGCTGCGCTGGGACAAGCCGCCGCGCGAGGCCGACCGGCTGGAAACGCTGGAGCGGATGCTGAAGAGTGACGCCAGCATTACCGCGGCGTAATCCTGCAACCCATTGACGTCTGAAGGCGGGTTCCCCATCTGCTGACCGCTATAGTGGATTCTTGTTTTGACGCGTTTTCTTCACGCGAACCGGTATCCACTTCGCTCGAAAACGCTACAATGCGCGGGCGTGACCCGCAGGAGAGTGAGATGCCCAACGACGTCAGGGATTTGCCGGCCAGCAATGACGGCCTCAACCGCTTTCTCGGCGGCTCGCCGCTGGCGGTGGCATTCCGGCTGATCCTGCTGTCGGTTCTGGTCGGCGTGGTCCTTGCCGCTGTCGGCTTCGATCCCTGGAACATTCTGCACAGCATCCGCATGCTGTTCCAGCGGCTCTGGGATCTCGGCTTTGACGCCGTCAACTGGCTGTGGCGCTACTTCCTGCTCGGCGCCGTGATCGTGATTCCGGTCTGGCTGTTGTCGCGGCTGTTCGGCAGCCCGCGCGGGCGCTAAATCTCCTCGCCAAGGGACCGCAGCCGATGCAACTGCAATTTATCGGCTGCGGCGACGCGCTCGGCTCCGGTGGCCGCGCCAACACCTGTTTCCATGTCACCGGCGCCAGCGTCAATTTCCTGATCGATTGCGGCGCCTCGTCGCTGCTGGCGCTGAAGCGGCTCGGTGTCATCAGCGACGGCATCGACCTGATATTGATCACGCATTTCCACGGCGACCATTTTGGCGGACTGCCGTTCTTCCTGCTCGATGCGCAGTTCACCCGCCGCACCCGTCCGCTCGTCATCGCCGGTCCGCACGGAATCGAGACCCGGCTGACGCAATTGATGGAAGCAATGTTCGAGCATTCCTCAAGGACGAAGCAGCGCTTCGAGCTCTCCGTCGTCGCGCTCGATCCCGAGGAAAGCCGCAGCTTCGGCGCGGTCAAGGTGACGCCCTATCCTGTCGTGCACGGCGAATCCGGCGGCCCGTTCCTGGCCCACCGCATCGAGGCCGAAGGCCGCATCATCACCTACAGCGCCGACACCGAATGGACGGAGACGCTGATCCCGGCCGCGCGCGAGGCCGACCTGTTCATTGCCGAGGCGTATTATTACGACAAGATCGTCAAGAACCACCTCAGCCTGAAAACGCTGGAAGCGCATCTGCCCGAGATCAACGCCCGGCGGCTGATCCTGACGCATATGAGCGACGACATGCTGGGGCGGCTGGGTTCGCTTTCCTATTCCACCGCAAGCGACGGTCTGGTGGTCGAGCTGTAAGCATGCATTTGCCGGCCGCTCCCTCGAAAGTCACGACGGCACAGGTATTTGCCATCGCGGGTCCCGCGATGATCGCGAACCTGACGACGCCGCTGATCGGCATCGTCTCGACCACGGCGATCGGCCGGCTCGGCGATGCCACGCTGCTCGGCGGCGTGGCGGTCGCCTCCGTGCTGTTCGACTGCCTGTTCTGGCTGTTCGGTTTCCTGCGCATGAGCACAGTCGCGTTCACAGCGCAGGCGCTCGGCGCCGGCGACACGCAGGAACTACGCGCCATCCTGCTGCGCGGCTTCATCGCCGCCGGGCTGGTCGGCGCTGCGCTCATCCTGCTGCAGACCCCGCTCGCCAGCCTCCTGCTGGAGGCGATGGGCGGCAGCGAAGGCGTGACGCGCGCGGCGAAAACCTATTTCACGATCCGGATCTGGTCGGCGCCGCTGGCGCTCGGCAATTATGTCGTGCTGGGCTGGCTGATCGGACAGGCCCGCGCCAGGCTGGCGCTCGGCACCCAGATCGCCATCAACCTGATCAATGCGGCAGCGACCGCGCTCCTGGTGCTGGTGCTCGACTTCGGCATTGCCGGCGCGGCGATCGCCGCCGTGATCGCGGAAGCGGCCGGGCTCCTGCTCGGCATACTGATCGCGCGGCGCCTCTCCCAAGGGCAGCCGGCCATCTTGCGCGCCACGCTGTTCGACCGCACCAAACTGATGCGCTTGCTGGCGGTCAATCGTGACATCCTGATTCGCACCGCGGCGTTGATCGCGGCCTTCCTGTTCTTCACCGCGCAGGGCGCCCGCGCCGGCGATCTGACGCTCGCAGCCAATGCGGTGTTGAACAATTTCCTGATGATCAGCGCCTTCTTCCTCGACGGCCTTGCCAACGCCGCCGAACAGCTCTGCGGCCGCGCCTACGGCGGGCGCGACAGACGCGGATTCGCCGGCGCGGTCAAACTGGTCGTGCTCTGGGGTTTTGGCTTCGCGCTCGCCGTCGCCGCCGTCTTCGCCCTGTTCGGTCCCGCGCTGATCGACATCATGACGGCGAGCGCCGACGTGCGGCGCATCGCGCGCGATTATCTGCCGTTCGTGATCTTCGCACCGCTGCTCGGCGTGTTCGCCTTTGCCTTTGACGGGGTCTATATCGGCGCCACTTGGGCGCGCGACATGCGCAACCTGATGCTGCTGTCGCTTGCGATCTTCCTCGGCGCGTGGCTCGCGTTGCGATCGTTCGGCAATGCCGGGCTGTGGGGCGCACTATTGGTGCATTATGCCGCCCGCGGCGGCCTGGAAGCGCTGCGTTATCCGGCGTTGTTGAGGAAGTCGTTCGGAGGGTGAGTTCTTCCCTTCTCCCCTTGTGGGAGAAGGTGGCGCGAAGCGCCGGATGAGGGGTTCTATCCTCAAACTCTAATCTTGCCGTGAGGAGAGAACCCCTCACCCGTCTTCGCTTCGCGAAGCCACCCTCTCCCACAAAGGGAGAGGGGAAGATTCATCTACTGCACCGGCCATTCCTCGGCGGTGATGGTCGCGGCATCGGCGCCGACGATTTCCGCAAGCGAATCGCGGCCGGTGCGCAGCAAGGTCGAGGACAGATCGTTCTTGATGTCCTCGACCAGCCCGAGGCCCTTGTAGATCAGCGACGAGTAGAGCTGGATCAGGCTGGCGCCGGCGCGGATTTTTGTGAGTGCGGCACCTCCGCTGTCGATGCCGCCGACCCCGATCAGCGGGAAGGCACCTTCGGCACGCACATAAGTCTCCGCGACCATCCGCGTCGACAGCCGGAACAGCGGCCGTCCCGACAGGCCGCCCTGCTCCTTGGCACGGCCGGATTCGCGCAAGCTCGAGGGCCGCGCCAGCGTGGTGTTGGCCACGACCATGCCATCCACCCGGCGCGAACGCGCGATGTGCACGACGTCGTCGAGTTCGGCCAGACTGAGATCCGGCGCGATCTTGAGCAGCACCGGGGAATCGCCGGCATTCTTGCGCACCCGCTCGCGCGCATCGATCACCCTGGCGAGGAGATCGTCGAGGGCTGCCGATTGCTGCAGATTGCGCAGGCCCGGCGTGTTCGGCGAGGAGACGTTGACGGTGAAATAGCTCGCGACCGGCGCAAAGGTCTCGATCAGCTTGACGTAATCGGCGGTGCGGTCGGCCGAATCCTTGTTGGCTCCGACATTGACACCGATGATGCCGGAGAGATGCGCGCGCGAGGCGAGCCGCCGCAGCACAATCTCCGCCCCGTCATTGTTGAAACCCATCCGGTTGATCACGGCCTCGTCGCGCTCCATCCGGAACAACCGCGGCCGCGGATTACCGACTTGCGGTTTGGGCGTCACCGAGCCGATCTCGACGAATCCAAATCCCAGCCGCAGCAGCGCGTCGGGCGCCTCCGCGCTCTTGTCGAAGCCCGCGGCCATCCCGATCGGATTGGGGAAGTTCAGGCCGAAGGCGCGCACCGCCAGCTTCGAATCGTCAGGCTTTGAGCGGATCGGCGGCAGCAGCCGCAGGCCCTGGATCGCCATGCGATGCGCATCCTCCGGATCGAACCAGCGCAGCAGCGGCAGGGAAAAGGCGTCGAAGGCGCGGATCACGGCGCAAGCTCCGGAATGTCATGATGGCCGTCGGACCGCGTCCGCATGTCGAGGATGGCGGTGACGGCGCCGAGATCGAGTTCGCCATAGAGATGCGGGAACAATTCGTCGTTGCGCGAGGGTTCCCAGCGCAGGCTGTCCCCCAGCGCATCGGCGTCGACCGCGATCAAGAACAGCCCGGTCTGGCCGAAATAATGTTTCCGCGCGGTCTCGGCGACCTGGGACGCTGTGGAAAAATGAATGTAGCCGTCGCGCAGATCGTCCGCGCTGCCCCGATAGACGCCTTGCCGCTCGGCCTCGCGCCAGGCCGAGGCGGGGCTGATTTTATAGATCGTGGGCACTCGCCGGCATTCCCTGTTTGTCGTTGAGTCTCTTGGGATTTTTCCCGGGATTCTGGGTCGGGCGCCGACCGTAAAGGCGGCTGGGGCTGAACTCAAGCGCCGCCGCGCCGTCCGGCCAGCCTGGAATTTGCGGAAAACCCGCGTTTCAGGCAATAATTCCTAAACCCGACTTTGAGTGATCCCATGGCCAAGCCATCCAAAGCCCGCATTCTCACCCACGGCCAGGTCTGGACCGCGCTCGACCGGCTCGCCGAGCGCGCCGGGCTGTCGCCCTCGGGCCTTGCGAAGCGCTCCGGCCTCGACCCCACCACCTTCAACAAATCCAAGCGCATCACGGGCGACGGCCGCGAACGCTGGCCCTCCACCGAATCGGTCTCCAAGGCGCTGGCCGCGACCAATTCCTCGATCGACACGTTTGTGCAGCTGATCGGCGACGGCGCGCGCAGCCAGCAATCAGTGCCGATGCTCGGCCTCGCCCAAGCCGGCAGCGGCGGCCATTTCGACGACAGCGGTTTTCCCGCCGGCAAGGGCTGGGATGAGGTGGCCCTGCCCGCCGCGGGCGACGAGCACGCCTACGCGCTGGAAATATCCGGCGATTCGATGAAGCCCGCCTACCGCGACGGCGACATCATCGTGGTCTCGCCCGGCACACCGATCCGGCGCGGCGACCGCGTGGTGGTGAAGACGAGCGACGGCGAGGTGATGGTGAAGGAATTGAAGCGCCGCACCACCAGGACGCTGGAGCTGCAATCGCTCAACCCGGCGCATGCCGACCGCGCGCTCGACGCCGACGACGTCGAATGGATCGCGCGGATCGTATGGGCGAGCCAGTAGGGTTGCCCCCGGCTCCGGATATCCTACAGGATGTGCTGGAAGATTCCCTTCACATCGTTCTGTGCGGGATGGCTGCGGGGACGGCATCAGCCAAAGCCAAGGCTTACTACGCGCACAAGCAGAACAAGTTCTGGAAGATTCTCTACGAGACCGGGCTGACGCCGGCGCTGCTGCAACCGCAGCAGTATCGAGATCTGCTGCAGCATCGGATCGGCCTCACCGATCTCGTGAAGACGCACTCGGGCATGGACCACCAGATCCCGCTATCGGAACTGCGACTGGATGCGCGATCCCGCCTGAGCAATTCGGTTGCGGTATTCCGGCCGAAATTCCTGGCATTCACGAGCAAGGCGGCCGGACAGGGATTTCTCGGCGGCAAGCGCGATTACGGCAAACAGGCTGAGCGGATCGCCCACACACGAATCTGGATCCTGCCCTCCACGTCGGGCGCCGCGAACGGAAGCTGGCGGCCGGAGATTTGGCACGCGTTTGCGGATGCGGTGCGGGCTGCCACCTTCGTCGTCCCGGCCTTGAGCCGGGACCCATAACCACAAGCGTTAGTGGTGATAAGAAAGTCGTCGAACAGTCTTCTCCAAACGGGAAGCTGCGGCGTATGGGTCCCCCGATGCGCAATTGCGCATCTGAGCTCAAGGCCGGGACGACAGCGGAGAATGTCGCTACGTCGCGTAATCCGGCTCTTTGCGATCGAGCATGCGCTTCAACGCATCGAAGTGCCGTTGTGCCGGGGTCGGTCCCTTGTAGAGACGCTCATCCTTGTATTCGCGCTGGGTCTTCTCCACCACGGGCGCGGGAAGCTGCTTCAGCCTCTGCCCGGTCCACATCGCGTAGATCTGCACCTGCGCAGCGCGTTCGACGTAATAGAGCATGTCGTAGGCCTCGGCGACGGTCGCACCGACCGTCGAGATGCCGTGATTGGCCATGAACAGCACCTGCTTGTCGCCGATCACCTTCGCAAGGCGGGCACCCTCGGCAGGATCGACGGCCGGCCCGGTATATTCGTCGTCATAGGCGATGGCGCCTGATAGCCCGACCTCGGTCTGGCCGATCTCCTTGATGCGGGGATCATCGAGGCGCGTCAGCGCGCTGGCATAGGGCATGTGGGTGTGAAACACCGCTTTGGCCTGCGGCAGCGCCTTGTGGATCGGGGCGTGGATGCAATAGCAGGAGCGCTCGACCTCGCCCTCGCCGCGCTTGACCTCACCGTCATCGACGCCGACTTCCATGAAGGACGAGGCCGTCACCTCGGACCAATGCATGCCGAACGGGATCTGGTAGTAGCGGTCGCTGCGGCCCGGCACCGTGTAGGTCAGATGGTTGAAGATGCCTTCGGAAAAACCCTGGTTGAAGGCGAGGCGATGCGCGGCCGCCAGATCGACCCGCGCCTGCCACTCCTCGGCGCTGCTGTCGTTGATCAAGTTCGGCGAAACCCTGAACTGCATGCGTCTGCTCCCAATGTTGCCCGCCTCTCCACGGAGGCTTGATGGCGGATAGTGTAGCGCAATTCGGTGCAGGCCGCGGTTGAAATTGCGGCGGGCCTGCCATCTGGATTTGCGGCTTCTTCTTCCCTGCTTCCCTTCTCCCCTTGTAGGAGAAGGTGGCGCGAAGCGCCGGATGAGGGGTCTCTATCCGTAGAGGGAGTTGTGTCCGCGGAGAGAACCCCTCACCCGCCTACGCTTCGCTCCGGCACCCTCTCCCACAAGGGGAGAGGGGAAGAGAAGCGCGCGCCTCTTAAGCCGACCTCGCCAGCGCGCCGTCAATCATGGCCACCGCATTGGTCAGGCCATACACCGCGACGAACGAGCCGAAGCGCGGGCCTTTTTCCTGACCGAGCAGCACCTGATAGAGCATGTTGAACCAGTCGAGCGAGACGCCCGGCCGGCCATCCTTGCCCTTCTTGACGAGATCGAGGAATGGCTCGCGGCGGCCGATCTCGTAGACCACGTTCTGGATCTCTTCCGCCGTCGACGTCGCCGGCAGTTGCGACAGCGCGTCGCGCAGATCCTGCAGCGCGACGCGCTCACCGTCTGTCGGCTCACGGAATTTTTTGGTCGGCGCCACGAAGTCGCGATAATAATTGATGGCGTAGCCGACCAGCGCGTCGAGCTTCGGATGCGTCTGCGGCGTCACGCCGGGCCGATAGCGCCCGATAAAACCCCACAGCGTTTCGGCGTTCTCCGCATTCGACGACGACACCAGCGTCAGCAACAGCTGGAACGTGACCGGCATGTCGGCCTTCGGCGGCTGGCCGGCATGGATGTGCCATACCGGATTTTGCAGCTGCTGCTTGGCGTCCTGCCGCGGCAAGCCGTCGAGGAATTGCTGGTAGTCATCGACATTGCGCGGGATCACGTCGAAATGCAGCCGCTTCGCCGCCTTCGGCTCGCGGTACATGAACAGCGACAGCGATTCCGGCGACGCATAGCGCAGCCATTCGTCGATCGTGAGCCCGTTGCCCTTCGACTTGGAGATCTTCTGGCCCTGTTCATCGAGGAACAGTTCGTAGTTGAAGCCTTCCGGCGGCGTGGCGTCGAGCGCCCGGGTGATCTGGCCCGAGAGCTTCACCGAGTCGATCAGATCCTTGCCGGCCATCTCGTAGTCGACGCCGAGCGCGACCCAGCGCATCGCCCAGTCGGCCTTCCACTGGCACTTCACATTGCCGCCCGTGACCGGGGTTTCGACCTCCTCGCCGCTGTCGGGGTCGACATAGGTTATCGTGCCGGCGCCAATGTCGCGGCGGATCATCGGCACCTGCAGCACGACGCCGGATGTCTTGCTGATGGGCAGGAACGGGGAATAGGTCGCGCGCCGGTCCGGCCCCAGCGTCGGCAGGATGATCGCCATGACCTTGTCGTAGGCGGCGAGCATCTTGAGCAGCGTCGCGTCGAAGCGGCCCGATGTGTAATAGTCGGTAGAACTGGCAAACTCGTAGTCGAAGCCGAAATGATCGAGGAATGCACGCAAGCGCGCGTTGTTGGCGGCGCCGAACGAGGGGTGTTCGTTCGAGAACGGATCCGGCACGCGGGTCAGCGGCTTGCCCAGATGAGCCGCCATCATGTCGCGATTGGGGACGTTGTCCGGCACCTTGCGCAGGCCATCCATGTCGTCGGAGAACGCCAGCAGCCGCGTCTTGATCTTGTCCTCGGTCAGCACGCGAAAGGCATGGCGCACCATGGTGGTACGCGCGACCTCGCCGAAGGTGCCGATATGCGGCAGCCCCGACGGACCGTAGCCGGTCTCGAACAGCACCTCGTCCTTCGGGCTCTTTTTCAGCCGCGCGACAATCGCTTTGGCCTGCTCGAACGGCCAGGCGTTGGATTGTTCGGCGAGCGCACGCAAATCGCTCGGGCTGGCGGCAAGGTCGATGGTGGACATTTAGACGGGCTTTCTCCGAAGGGCCGGGAAACGGGCTTGGTATTATAGACTCGTAGGGTGGGCAAAGCGAAGCGTGCCCACCACAACGTTCAGCGAGTAAGATGGTGGGCACGGCGCAAGCGCGCCTTTGCCCACCCCACGAATCCAAATCCAGCGTCAAAACGGACTGATGGAAAAATAACGCAGCCACAAATCCGTATAGCGGCCTTTTTCCCAGAGCCGGAACAGCGCCCAGTTCAGCGACTGCCGCAGCAGATCGTTGCCCTTGCGGACCGCGATGCCGATGCCCTCGCCGAAATAGCGGCTCTCGACGAACGGCCCGCCCGAGAAGGCGCAGCATTCGGCTGAATCCGTGCCGTTGATCCAGAACGCCAGCGCGATCGCGTCGCCGAAGATGAAATCGACCTCGCTTCGCCGCAGGGCCAGCCGCAGCGCCTCGTCATTGGGGTACGATTTGATCTCGGCGTCGGTAAACATCGCCTTCAGATAGGCCTCATGCGAAGTGCCGGCGATCGCGCCGATTTTCTTGCCTTCGAGATATTCGGGACGCACCTCCGGCATCACGGCGTCGCGCCGCGACACGAAGCGCGCCGGCGCGCGGTAATAGGGGTCGGTGAAATCGATGCGGGCGCGCAATTGCGGCGTCACCGCCATCGACGCGATGATGGCGTCGCCGCGGTTGCTGGTGATGGCGTCGATCAGGGTCTCGAACCGGCGCATCTGGATGGTGCAGGTAACCTTGATCTCGTCGCACAGCGCGCGCGCCAGATCGACATTGAAGCCGGCCGGGTTGCCGTCGGGGCCGGTGAAGTTGAACGGCGGATAGTCGGTTTCGGTCAGGAACCGGATCACGGTCAGGCGCGACAAATCGGGCCGGTCCGGACGCCGCCTGGGGTCCCAAAAACCTGGCACCGCCTGCGGCGCCGCCTCGACCGCGGGCCGGGGCGCGGTTTGTGCGGACGCCTCACCGGGCAGCATAACAGCCAGCGCAGCCGCGATCGAAATCCCGGTCAGCAAGCTGCGGACGGATTTTGGCAATCTGGCGCTTTGTAACAAGGCTGGCTGGTGGGGCATTGCCGGCGTTTTGTTGTGGAATTGGATGGCCTTATAGACCATCCGGCATCCGATGCGAGGCCGTTTTGCGAGGCTCTGGTACGGCTCAGAGATATTTCTTCAGATCGGTCGCAGCTTCCTGGGGTGTCCGTTTCAGGTTGAACGGCGAGACGAAGCGGCCGTCGCGATCCATCAAATAGACCAGCGCGGTGTGGTCCATGGTGTAGTCGCCGTCCTTGAGCGGGACCTTCTTGGAATAAACCCGGTAGGCCGACAGCACCTTGGCCACCGCCTCGGAGTTGCCCGTCAGGCCCTTTAGATGCGGGTCGAAACTGGAGAGATATTCCTTCATCGCGACCGCGGTGTCGCGCTCCGGATCGACCGAGACGAAAAAGGCGTTGACGCGGTCGGCGTCCTTGCCCATCGCCTTCAGGACTTCGGAAATCTCGAACAGCGCAGTCGGGCACACATCGGGGCAATGGGTGAAGCCGAAGAAGATCAGCGTCGGCCGACCCTTGAGATCCTTGTCGGTCACGGTCTGGCCGGCCTGGTCGGTCAGTTGAAATGGCCCGCCGATCGCGGCCGGCGCCGTGACGGTGCGCAGGCCGCCGAGCGCCCACAGCATGATCAGGAGGCCCACCAGCAGGCTGACGGCAAAGGAGGCGACGATCACCAGCGGGCGGATGCTCCGGTCCATGCGAAAATTCCTTATGTCCGGATCAGAAGCAGGCCGAAATACCGGCGGCGATCATTTCAAAGAACACCGTGGTCCCGTAGTGGAACCAGAGCGCCGCGGCGCCGCACACGGCTAGCCCGCCGAGGCTGGCGGCGCCCCAGACGATCGCGGACGCCACCCTGCCCTGCGGCCGGGGTGCCGCGATCATCCCATGCTGGGTGGAAATCGGCTGAACCATGCGGTTCAGATAGGGCCAGTTCCAGGGCCAGGCAAGCGCCATGGCCGCGCAGCCAATCACGTCATGCGGAGGAATATCTGCTGTTTCAGCGCGACGCCAGGCGATCTCAGGGAGACGCCGGGGCGATCGCGGTGCGACGCTAGGGCGATCGCAGTGCGACGCCGGGATCTCAGCGAGACGCCGGCTTGATCGCGGAGGCCTGGGCGTCGAGATAGCAGGGCCTGAACATCGCCTGCAATTGCTTGCCGCGCAGGAAGATCATGCGCTGGGTCAGGCCGCCGCGCTGGGCGATCCAGCGCCGGATTGGCGTCGGATACATCGAATACAGCATCTGGGTCGCTTCGGCGTTGGTGATCGCCCGGCCGTTGGCGCCGAAATCCCAGGCAGCATGGAAACCGAGATTGGCGTGCGAGGTGACGCAGATCCTGTCGTGGGGAACGGCGCCGAGAACGATAGTGCAGGCCGAGGCGCACAGGCCGTCGATGATGACCATCTCGCCGGAACTGCGCAGGCCCTGGTATTTATCGACATAGGTACCGATCCGGCCGCCACGATCGTCGGCGATCCGGACCACCGCCTGGCTCGACACAACCCCTGCCAGCAGCAGCACCGCCGCAAGCAACCCCGTCACCAGCTTCATATCCCAGCCCCAGTCCTGAAACGTCGAACCCGAATCTGATTGTCTTCGTGATGCAAGACTTCGCGAGCGTCGTTCGAGACCGTGATTTTGTCTAGGCGGCTGGAGCCAGTCAAAACAAATTCAAATTAAGTGTTGCAGTGGCGCTGCACCCGATGCGCGAAAAGGTCCCAAACTGGAACAAGTTAACGTCTTCACGGTGGTAGCTTCGCCACAGGCAAGCGGCATTTGCCGTTGACCGCATTGGATCGCGTGGTTTGAATCAATTTCGGGTTGGGGAGGACACGATGGCAGAGGACGCAGACGTAATCGTGGTCGGCGGCGGGTTGGCCGGGCTGGTCGCGGCATGCGAAATCGCAGACGCCGGCAAGCGCGTCATCGTGATCGACCAGGAGGGCGAACAAAGCCTTGGCGGCCAGGCGTTCTGGTCGTTCGGGGGCTTATTCCTGGTGGATAGTCCGGAACAGCGTCGGCTCGGCATCAAGGACAGCTACGATCTGGCGCTGCAGGACTGGTTCGGCACCGCCGGCTTCGACCGCGACGAGGATTTTTGGCCGAAGAAGTGGGCGGAATCCTATGTCGCGTTCGCCGCGAGCGAGAAGCGCGAGTGGCTGCGCGCGATGGGACACCGTATTTTTCCCGTGGTCGGCTGGGCCGAACGCGGCGGCTATGACGCGATGGGGCACGGCAATTCGGTGCCGCGCTTTCATGTCACCTGGGGCACTGGCCCGGGCATCGTCGAGCCGTTCGAACGGCGCGCCCGCGAGGCGCAGAAGATCGGCCGGCTGACTTTCAAGTTCCGCCACCGCGTCGATGCGCTCAGTATCACCAACGGCACGGTCGAGGGTGTCAGCGGGTCGATCCTCGAACCCACCAATGTCGAACGCGGCCAGAGCAGCTCGCGCCAGGTCACCGGCGATTTCAGCTTTCGCGCCCAGGCGGTGATCGCTGCCTCCGGCGGCATCGGCGGCAATCACGATCTGGTCCGCCAGAATTGGCCGAAGCGCCTCGGCGAACCGCCGAAATTCATGATCTCCGGCGTGCCCGAACATGTCGACGGCAGGATGATCGGGATCACCGAGGCTGCCGGCGCGCGGCTGATCAACCGCGACCGGATGTGGCATTACGTCGAGGGTATCCGCAACTGGTCGCCGATCTGGCCGCGCCACGGCATTCGGATCCTGCCCGGGCCGTCATCGCTGTGGTTCGACGCGACAGGCAAACGGCTGCCCGCGCCGCTGTTTCCCGGCTCCGACACGCTCGGCCAGCTGCACTACATCATGTCTACGGGATACGATTATTCCTGGTTCATCCTGACCCAGAGCATCATCAAGAAGGAGTTCGCTCTGTCAGGCTCGGAACAGAACCCCGACCTCACCGGCAAGAGCTGGCGCATGACCATCAAGCGCGCCACCAACAAGGGCGCGCCGGCGCCGGTGGAAGCATTCAAGCAGAAGGGCGCCGACTTCATCGTGCGCGATAATCTCGCCGACCTCGTCAGCGCCATGAACGCGCTCAGCCGCGACAATCTGCTGCAGCTCGATCACATCAAGCGCCAGATCGAGGCGCGCGACCGCGAGATGACGAATCCCTACGTCAAGGATGCGCAGGTGATGAACATCCACAATGCGCGGCGCTATATCGGCGACAAGCTGATCCGCACAGCCAAACCGCATCGCATCCTCGACCCCGAGCATGGCCCGCTGATCGCGGTCAAACTCAACATCCTGACCCGCAAGACGCTCGGCGGCTTCGAGACCGATCTCGACTCCCGCGTGTTCGGCACGGGCGGCGAGACCATCAAGGGGCTGTACGCCGCCGGCGAGGCCGCCGGTTTCGGCGGCGGCGGCGTGCACGGCTACCGCTCGCTGGAGGGCACGTTCCTCGGCGGGTGTCTGTTTTCGGGGCGGAATGCGGGACGCGCGGCGGCGAAGGCGGCGGGATGACAGGGCAAGCAGACCAAAGCCGAAGGACCCGGAAACAAAACCGCGAAAACAACCCCATGCAAAGTAAGGAACCCATTGCCAGGGCTGTTGTTTTGATGCCGAAGGTCATAGCCATACTACTCGCGGCAGCCTTGGTGATGGCCGGGAGCGGCGCGCCGGCCCGCGCCCAGGGCAACGCCGCCGCGCCGGCGCCCTCGCTCGCCAAACTCGAACGCGTGTCGCAATTGTTTGAAAACGAAGTGACGACCGGCAAGCTGCCCGGCGCGGTCGTGCTGATCCAGCAACATGGCAAGCCGGTCTATCTCAAGAGCTTCGGCGTTCGGGACGTCGCCACCAAGCTGCCGATGACGCCGGACACGATCTTTGCCATCCATTCGATGACCAAGCCGATCACCAGCGTGGCGGCGATGATGCTGATCGATGAAGGAAAACTGGCGCTGGCCGATCCGGTGTCCCGATACATTCCGGCATTTGCCGACACGAAGGTCGGCGTGGAATTCAAACCGCGCGACGGCAACCCGGTCCTGCAGCTCGTGCCGCCGATCCGGCCGGTGACGATCGAGGATCTGCTCCGGCATACGTCCGGCATCACCTATGAATACATCGGCAGCGAATTGATCATGAAGGCCTATACGGACGCCAACATCTTTGAGGGGCATTTCAACAACGCGGAATTTGCCGAGCGCATCGCCCGCCTGCCGCTGGCGAGGCAGCCCGGCACACTCTGGCGCTACGGCCATTCCACCGACGTTCTCGGGCACGTCATCGAAATCGTCACCGGCAAATCGCTCTATCAGTTCCTGAAAGAGCGCATACTCGATCCGCTTGGCATGACCAGCACGAAGTTCGTGCTGCAGGGCGCGGCTGAAGCGGCGCGCATGGCCGAGCCGCTGCCGGGCGATACCGTCCTGCGGATGTCGGGGAAGGAACGGCGCAGGCATCCCGAATGGGAATCAGCCGGCGGCGGCCTGCTTTCGACCATCACGGATTACGCACGCTTTGCGCAGATGCTGCTGGGCGGCGGAAAGCTCGACGGCAAGCAGTATCTCAGCGCGGCCGCGTTCAAGCAGATGACGTCAGATCAGATCGGACCGGGCTCCGGCGTCGGGCGGGATTACTTCTATTTTCCCGGCGATGGCTTTGGTTACGGCTTTGGCCTTGCGGTTCGCGTAGAACCTGGAAATGCCAAGCCACCGCCGGCAGGCTCGATCGGCGAGCTGAAATGGGACAGCGGCAGCGGCACCTATTTCGGCGTCGATCCCAAGCTGGACATGATCTACATCCTGATGGAGCAGACCCAGCTCGAGCGCCAACGCATCACGCCTGCGTTCAAGGCGCTGGTGTATGAGGCGTTTGAAAAGTAGCCGGCTCACCTACATTCGTCATGCCCGGCCTTGTGCCGGGCATCCATGTCTTGGCTTCCGTTAAGCAAGGAGGACGTGGATGGCCGGGACAAGGCGAGCGGAAGCGACGCCGTCCTTCGGGCGGCTAAGCCCGGCCATGACGAGCCTCATTTTTGCGGGCCGGCCTACGCCGCCTTCGCCGCGCTCCTCTCCGCTTCGATCCGCCGCGCCAGCACCCAGCGGAAATAGGTCAGCGCCGCGTCGGCGCCGATTGCGAGCAGCTGATAGTTCGGATCGGCGTCAAACACCTTCTGCTGCGCCTCGATGATCGCCAGATCCTCGTGGAACGCTTCTTCGAGGCTGTGCCGCAGCGACAGCGCGATGTTCGGATTGTCGATGTCGAAATCGTGCAGATAGTTCCAGAAGAAATGCGTCGTGCTTCGCGTTTCCGGGGTCATGAACTGGGCGTTGCGAAATTGCCGCGTGCCTGGAACCTGGGCTCCCTTCTCCGCACCCTGCCCTGCCGGCGCGAACATGGAGTCGAGCAGAAAGATGCCGGGCACCAGCATGCGGCCGATATTGCGGCGGTCCACCTTGTCGGTCTTGTTGGCAATCACCTTGCAGAGATAGGGCGGCGGATCGGCGCTCATGTGCCAGCGCTCGACGCGGAAA
This sequence comes from Bradyrhizobium sp. AUGA SZCCT0160, assembly GCF_018130105.1. Classification (NCBI taxonomy): domain Bacteria; kingdom Pseudomonadati; phylum Pseudomonadota; class Alphaproteobacteria; order Hyphomicrobiales; family Nitrobacteraceae; genus Bradyrhizobium; species Bradyrhizobium sp. AUGA SZCCT0160. The sequence continues at coordinate 20,781 of NZ_JAFCMD010000028.1, read as the reverse complement.
CCGTCATCGAGCTTTTCGATCGCGACCGGCTTGGTCTTGTAGGCATATTCCTCGGAGCCGCCGAGGGTGTGGGTATGCACGAAGGCAAGGTGCGCGAAATCGCTGAGATTATCGACGATCAGCAGCCAGTTCGCCTTGTAGTACATATACCCCGGCAAACCCCGCCACTTGGGATCGGCGAGCGGCGGATAGTCCACGATCAAATCGGGATCGGCTTTCTCGATGTCGCCCATCCAGATCCAGATCAGATTGTAGCGCTCGACCACGGGATAGCTGCGTACGCCGAGTTTTGGCGGGATGATGTCCTGGCCAGGGATCTGGATGCATTTGCCTGATGGGTCGAACTTCATGCCGTGATACATGCAGCGGATGTCGTCGCCTTCGATCCGGCCCATGGAGAGCGGCGCTGCGCGATGGCAACAGCGGTCGTCGAGGGCGACGACCTTGCCGCTCTCGCCGCGGTACATCACAACCGGCCGCTCCAGGATGGTACGGGGCAACTTCCTGCCGTCGATCAGTTCGTGGTTCCAGGCCGCGACGTACCAGGAGTTGCGAAGAAAGATTCCGTCATCGGTCATGGCATTCCTCCCTGTTGCTTGGTGCGCTTTTCTTTTTCGTTTGTGTCATCTTCTATGGCATCGGCGCCGGTGCGGATATCCGGATTGTCTGGACACACTGTACCGGCCCATGGACAATTGCCCGGATGGATTGGCGCGATTGGGAGCTGTTTTGCGAAGTGGTTCAGCATGGCGGCTTTAGCGCTGCCGCGCGCGTGCTCGGCCATCCCAAATCCAGCCTCAGTGCTGCAGTGCAGCGGCTGGAAAGCAATCTCGGGCTGCGACTGATCGAGCGCACCACGCGGCATTTGCGCCTCACCGACGCCGGCGAGACTATCTATGCGCGGGTAAAGCCGCTGTTCATTGCGCTGCATGATACACATGGCGAAGCGCTGGCGATGAGCAGCACCGTCGCCGGCACGCTCCGCATCAAGTCACCTTACGAATTCGGCGCCAACCACGCCGGTCCGATCGCATGCGAACTGATGGACCGTTATCCGGATCTCGTGATCCGGATCGATGTCGAGCACGAGATCGTCAGTCCGGTGGTCGAGAATTACGACATCGTGTTCGCGATGCTGGAGGCGCCGCTTCCTTCGACGGGGATCGTCATCAAACGGGTTTCATCGCTCGAGCGCGGGCTGTACGCCGCGCCTTCGCTGCTGGAGAAGTTCGGCGAACCGCGCAGCCTTGAAGAGCTCGCCAGACTGCCCGTCCTCACCGGCCCCAACGACGCGCCGTGGGCGCTCACCACGCCTTCTGGGGTAATCGAACATCTGGACGTTCAGAAGGCGCGGCTGGTCAGTTCGAACGCCGACATCAGGTTGCAGGCGGCACTGGCCGGCCACGGCGTGTTGCGGGTGACCGCGACGTTCACCAACAGCGCCGTTGAAGCAGGCACGCTGCGGCGGCTGCTGCCGGATCACATCTGCGAGCCGCTCAACGTGCATGCTTTGCTGCCGGCCCGGCAGTTCGTTCCGGCAAAAGTGCGATGCTTCCTCGATGCGCTGGAAGCGCATGGCCGCGGCAGCGCCGGGGCGGAGGCAGAGGATATCCCATAGAAACAGCTGTACGTTTTCAGCAAATCCCGGTGCGCGGCAATTTGCGGAGGCTCCCTTGAGAAGAACGCAGTAGCCGATCGCGCCCTGTCGCGCTAAGGAGGCGCGCCACTTTAAAAAACGGAGAACACCATGTCAGTCGAGCGTTTCGAAACCGGCCCGCGCATGAGCCAGGTCGTCGTCCACGGCAACACCGTCTATCTCGCGGGCGTCGTCGCCAACAATGCAGCCGGCGAAAGCGTGACCAAGCAGACGCAGGACGTGCTCAAGACCATCGACGGCCATCTCGCCAAAGCCGGGACCGACAAGTCGAAGCTTCTGTCGGCCACGATCTACATCACCGACATGAAAACCTTCCCGGAAATGAATGCGGTGTGGGACGGCTGGGTGTCGGCGGGCAACACCCCGGCGCGCGCCACGGTCGAGGCCAAATTGGCGTCTCCGCAATACAACGTCGAGATCATGGTGGTTGCGGCGAAGTGATTTTTCACGGCGCGAGGGCTTGCCTGCCCTCGCGCCGTAATTTTCTTGATCCGTATCTCATTGACCGCGTTTCCTTGACCTCCGAGGTAATCGAAACACGCGCGCGAACCTTCGATAACAGGTCAGCCGATCCATTCGGCCGCAACGAAGGAGAGCCCCATGACCGACCCGAAGACCATTGCCGCCAGTTACATCGATCTGTGGAACGAGCGAACCCCGGCCCGCCGCCGCGAGATCCTTAGCCAAAACTGGGCCAAAGACGCCCGTTATGTCGACCCCTTGATGAGCGGCGACGGCCACGACGGCGTCGATGCGCTGATCGCAGGCGTGCAGCAGCGGTTTCCGGATTTCAAATTCAAGCTGATCGGCGAGCCCAACGGGTACGGCGACCACGTCCGGTTCTGTTGGGGCCTCGGCCCTGACGGCGCCGACAGCCCGATCAAGGGTACGGATTTCGCCGAGCTGAGCGACGGCCGCATCCGCAGCATCACCGGCTTCCTCGATCAGGTGCCGGCGGGGGCGTGAGCGAAAGGCTGCGCGGCTGCCTGGGCAATCCCAGGTAGCCGCCGACGCGCCCCGAATTATTTCGGGAACCTCTTCTGCCTTGCCGCATCCAACCCCAATACAATGCTATTGGTGGAACCATCATGCGTCAGGCCCACACGCCTCATATTCCGCCCGTCGATACTGGTGACCTCGACCTGGTTCGCCGGGCGCTGGCGCGCGACGAGACCGCGGTTCGCGCCATCATGCAGGCGAACAACCGCCGGCTCTACCGGCTCGCCCGTGGCATCCTGCGCAATGATGGCGAGGCCGAGGATGTCGTGCAGGAGACTTACGTCCGCGCTTTCACGCATCTGGAGAATTTTCGCGGCGATTCCAGCCTGGCGACCTGGCTGGCGCGGATTGCCATGAACGAGGCGCTGGGGCGCTTGCGCCGGCAGCGGCCGGGCGTGGAGTTGTCGTCATTGCCGCAGGGCACGCTCGAAGCCCAGATCATCCAGTTTCCCCGCGCGGCCGCAGACGACCCGGAAAAATCCATGGCCCAACGTGAAATTCAGCATGTCGTCGAACACGCCATCGACGAATTGCCGGAACCGTTCCGGCTCGTCTTCATCACCCGGGTGATCGAGGGCATGAATGTCGAGGAGACCGCCGAGATTCTGGGGCTCAATCCTGTGACCGTGAAGACGAGGTTGCATCGCGCCCGCGTCATGCTCCGCGACAATGTCGAGAAGAAGATCGGCCCTGTCGTGATGGACGCGTTTCCGTTTGCCGGCAGGCGCTGCGAACGGCTCACCGAAGCGGTGCTGAACCGGCTCGGCTTTATCTGATTTTTTCGGGAACCTCCGGCCACCTGCGTCATCCAACTCCTGTGCAATCAACTTGAAAGCCGATCGCTCGCGTCGGCGCCACAGGAGTGTCACACCATGTTCGTTCGATTGAGCGCGGCGATTGCCGCATTGAGCCTTTTGGGCGGCGCCGCACTGGCGCAGGGCGCAAAGCCCACCGACCCGCAGATCGCGCATGTCGCCTACACCGCAGGCGTCATCGACATCGCCGCCGGCAAACAGGCCATCACCAAGGCCAGCAACAAGGACGTCAAGGCGTTCGCGGAAGGCATGGTGCGCGACCATGAAGCCGTGAACAAGCAGGCGCTCGACCTCGTCAAGAAGCTGAAGGTGACGCCCGAGGACAACGACACCAGCAAGACGCTGTCGAAGCAGGCCGCGGACAAGCTGGCCGAACTCGGCAAGCTGAAAGGCGCCGACTACGACAAGGCCTATATCGCCAACGAGATTGCCTACCACAAGGCGGTCAATGGCGCGCTCGAGACACTGTTGATCCCGTCAGCCAGCAATGCCGAGCTGAAGAGCCTGCTGCAGACCGGCCTGAAGCTCTTTCAGGGCCACCAGCAGCATGCCGAACACGTCGCCGCCGGCCTGAAGTAAGGGAGACTGCCATGCTGCCGAGACGCATTTTTCTCATCGTGACCGCCCTGCTATCGGGCGCCATCGCCGTCCCGGCGCATGCCGCAACCATACAGATCGTGATGGACAATCTCGTGGTGTCGCCGGCGCAGGTAACCGCCAGGGTCGGCGACACCATCGAATGGATCAACAAGGATATCTTCGCTCACACCGCCACCGCGCGAAACGGCGATTTCGATGTCGCCATGCCGTCAAAGACGACCGTGACATCGGTGCTGAAGAAGGCCGGTACGGTCGAGTATTACTGCCGCTTCCATCCCAACATGAAGGCCGTGCTGACGATCGCACCGTAAGCCGGCAATCCTTCAGACCAGCTTCCCTCGCTGCAGCACCATTGCCAGCCGCACCGCGACGGCGGCCTGCCAGACCGGATAGAGCACCGAGGTGAGATCGAGATCGAGCGCGCTGTCGACCGCCAGCAGCGCGCCGGCCAGCGTGCCCGTCAGCAGCATCCGCATCCATAACGCCGCATCGCGCGGCCCGGCCGGCAGCAGGGCGATGGCGAGTGCCATCAAGCCGGCGCCGACGAAACCGCCGGCGAGGCCCGCCAGGACATTGCGCATGATCTTGGAGGCGCCATAGGCCTGCAGATCGATCCAGACCGCGGCGTTCACCGCGCAGACGAAAGCGACCATGGTGACAAGGCTGGCAAGCAGCGCCGCCCAGAGCGGATTGGCGCTGCAGCGCCGGACCACGAAGAACACGAGCACCGCAAACGGCACCGCCACCAGCGCCATCCGCAGATTGCCGGAACCGCCGCTGAACTTGTCGATCAGTTGCGGCGTGAGCGGCGTCAACAGGCCCGACAGCAGACCGCCGGCGGCGATGACAAGCAAATTGTTGCGGGAGGTGTTGTCGGCAGCGATGGCCTGGGTCAACGCGTTCGCCTCCATCTCTGCGGCACAGCAATGTAGCACAATAGTACTTGTGATTGTAGTCGCGCACAGCGCGAGGCCGGTTCACAAATAAAAGCCGCGCCAACCCGAAGGTTGACGCGGCCATGGCCGTTCTGTTGCCAGGTGGACCAACCCCGAACAGGTTACGCCGCGAGGCGCACTTCGTTCAATGCAACGTTATCGTTTGCATTTAGGTTTTTGACCCGATAACGGCGGTATCATGCCGAGCACAATTCCGAACTTCTTTGCGACCATCGATCCTGGTTCGCCCCCGCCATAGCAGCCCTGGGATCTTGCCTTGCGGCAGAATCGATCTCATGTGGAGCATGATCTTTTCGGATCGTGCTGTCGATGAGACCTTTAAGCTCAAGCTGCTAAGGTGGAGGCGCCGGGTACTGCCCCCGGGTCTGCCCGCAGTCCATTCAGAGTTTCAGCGCCATCGTCTTGCGACGAAGCGCTTGTACGCGGGATTGAGGGCGAAAGATAGGGTGGTGACTGGGAATGGAGCGGGCGAAGGGAATCGAACCCTCGTATGCAGCTTGGGAAGCTGCCGTTCTACCATTGAACTACGCCCGCGAACGCCACTCGTGGTTTTCGGTTCCGATCTGACGCAGCTCACATTGTCCGAGCTTTCGGCAATCTGCAACCCCTCAGTCGATGCGCTTGCTGGCCAGCGAACCTACATCGCGAGAGGTGAGGACACGATAAACTCTTACAGGAGACCCGCGAACTCCTCCACCGTGAGCCCCGCCTGTCGAATGATCGAGCGCACGGTGCCTGGTTTCAGGTCCGTCCGGCATGAACCGGAACGGTTACCGTACGCGTCGGGTCACCGGGATATACGAGGACGTGATGACTGCCGACAATTCGATTGACGAGGAAGCCCTTGTGAGAGCCTGGATGACACGCTTGCCGTTGACGACCGGAAGCTTTCCGCCGCCCACTAGGCGGCCACCGTTACGTGCCGGATCTCGGGATGAGCATCGGACGGCGGCGCCATCCCCTGCTCCTGCAGGTACGCAAGGACGGCTCGGATGGCTTCGCTCGCATTGGCAAGCGCCTCCTGCTCGGTGTCGCCTTCCGTCACGACTTCGGGTAACGCCGGGACGAGCACGGTAAAGCCGCCACCTTCCTGCGGTTCGAGGATCACGGAATAGCTGTAGCTTGCTGCCATGATCTGGTTCCTGCGATCCCGCAACTTTGCGTTCCCCCTGATTAGCCGACCGAGCGTTCCGCCAAGCCGTACCGGCGCCTCCCTGCCCCGGACCCCCAACGGGTTATAAAGATTCCAGATGCGCGCTTCGATGACGGTGTTATGATCCTGCCGGGGTTGGTGGCGTATGGCGGGGCGGGGCTACAGCATTTTTGACACGGGAATCGGCCGGTGCGGGATCGCATGGGGCGATCTCGGCGTAATGGGCGTGCAGCTCCCGGAAGCCCGCGAGATCGACACAAGACGGCGGCTATTCCAGCTTTTTCCCGACGCCCGCGAACTTCGCCCTCCGGAGAATGTTGCCATCGCGATCGAAGGCATTGCGGCGTTGCTGCGCGGCGGTGACAGCGATCTTTCCGATGCCGCGCTCGACATGACCGGGATTCCCGCCTTCAACCAGCGCGTCTATCAGCTCGCCCGCACCGTCCCGCGCGGCGAGACCCGCACTTATGGCGAGATCGCCAGTGCGCTGCGCGCCTCGGGCGCGGTGTATTCGGTGGCGCAGGCGATCGCCCGCAACCCCTTCATGATCATCGTGCCCTGCCACCGCGTGCTCGAGGCCGGGCACTATGCCGACAAGATCTCGCCGAACGGCGGCGCCATTTCCAAGCGCCGGCTGCTGTCGATCGAAGGCACCCGTCCGACCGCCAGCAAGACCCTGTTCGACGTGCTGCTGCCTGTTGCGTCGCCTCGTCCGCCTACCTAAATTTGCGGGATGACAGCGACCACGCTCCTGGAACGCAAATCGATTTCGGTGTCCGACTTCCGCTGCAGCGCGGGGCCCGGCGACAAGCCGTTCGCGGAACAGCACCGCTGCCACTCGATCTCCTATGTCCGCAAGGGCAGCTTCGGCCTGCACTGCCGCGGCAAGTTCAGTGAGCTGGTGGCGGGATCGGTGCTGATCGGCCATCCCGGCGACGAATATACCTGCACCCATGAGCACGTCTGCGGCGACGAGTGCTTGTCGTTCTTTTTGAGCCCGGAGCTGGTGGAAGCGATCAGCGAAGCCAGGGATATCTGGCAGATCGGCTCTGCGCCGCCGCTGCCGGAGCTGATGGTGCTGGGCGAACTGGCGCAGGCGGCGGCAGATGGCAGCAGCGACATCGGCCTCGACGAGATCGGGCAGGTGTTCGCCAGCCGCTTCGTCGAGGTGGTATCCGGCAAGCCACGCAAGACTGGTTCCGACGCCGCCCGCGACCGCCGCCGCGCGGTGGAAACCGCGCTGTGGATCGATGCCAATTCGCACCGCGAAATCGATCTGGAAGATGCCGCAGCGCAAGCCGGCATCAGCCCGTTCCATTTCCTGCGGCTGTTTTCCGACGTGCTCGGCGTCACCCCGCACCAATATCTGCTGCGCTCGCGGCTGCGCCATGCGGCGCGGCGGCTGGCCGATGACGACAGCCCGATCACCGCTATCGCCTATGACGTCGGCTTCGGCGACCTGTCCAATTTCGTGCGCACGTTCCATCGCGCCGCCGGCGCCTCGCCGCTCCGGTTCCGCCAGGCCTCTCGCGGGAAGCGCAAGATTTTCCAAGAACGGCTTGCCCTCCACTGACTAGGGTTTCTCCAGGTTGCGCGGCATTCCCGCGCGCACTTCTCACTGGAGAACAGCAATGTACGACCACATCGGATTACGCGTCGGAAATCTCGACGCCAGCGTGCGCTTCTATACGGCAGCGCTCGCGCCCCTCGGCTTTGTGCTGTGCTCGCGCGATGATTCCGGCGCCGGCTTCGGCCCAAAGGGCGAACCTGCGCTCTGGCTGCATCTGCACAAGGGCGCTGGCAGCACCGGCGCCCATGTCGCGTTCCGCGCGCCTGATCATGCCGCGATCAAGAAATTCCATGCCGAGGGACTGAAGGCCGGCGGCCGCGACAATGGCGGCGCGGGCGCGCGGGCGGACTACAGCCCGACTTACTACGCAGCGTTTTTGATCGACCCTGATGGCAACAATGTCGAGGCGGTTTGCACGTAGGTGCGCATCGTAGGGTGGGCAAAGCGAAGCGTGCCCACCATTCAAGGCAACGGCCTGGATAGATGGTGGGCACGGCGCGAAGTGCGCCTTTGCCCACCCTACCGACCGATGCCTCTCATTCTCATTCGAAGGACCTCAACCATGGCTTCCATCCACAAGGACATCATCATCGACGCCGCGCCTGCCGACGTCTGGGACGCGGTGCGCGATTTCGGGGCATTGCATACGCGGCTGGTGCCCGGCTTCGTGCTCGACACGCGCCTCGACGGCGACGCACGGATCGTGACGTTTTCCAACGGCACGGTGGCGCGCGAATTGCTGGTCGATTGCGACGATGCGCGGCGGCGGCTGGTCTATGCCGTGATCAGCGAGCGGATCAAACAGCACAGCGCCGCGGTGCAGGTGACCGCCGAAGTCGATGGCCGCAGCCGGCTGGCCTGGACCGTCGACGTGCTGCCACATGAAATCGCGCCCTACATGAACGCGCAGATGGATCAGGCGGCGCTGGCGATGCAGAACGCGCTTGGGAAAGCCGCGGCATGATTTCCGCATTTCTCGAAGCGCTCGGCGCGGTCGGCCCCTCAGCCGACCGCGCCGGCAAGATGGATCTGTACGGACGCTTCATCGGCTCCTGGGATCTCGACGTCAGGCAATTCTCCGACGACGGCCGCGAGCGCCGCCGCGCCGGCGAATGGCATTTCGGCTGGGCGCTGGAGGGCCGCGCAATCCAGGATGTCTGGATCGTGCCGCCGCGTGGCGAGGCACGCCACGGCGATGCCACCGCCCAGGTCAATTCCTATGGCACGACGCTGCGGGTCTATGATCCCGATATCGATGCCTGGAGGATCCAGTGGACCGATCCGGTGGCGCGAAGTTTTCTGCAGATGATCGGCCGCGCTGAAGGCCGTGACATCGTGCAGCACGGCACGCGGCCTGATGGACAGCTGATGCGCTGGAGTTTTTCCGAGATCACGCCGAACTCGTTCCTCTGGCGTGGCGAGATCTCCGCGGACAACGGCGCGAGCTGGCGTGTCAATACCGAGTTCACCGCGCGGCGGCGAGCACCGTGATCTTTCGCACAGATCGGCAAGCCTCCCTTTCCTAGCGTCACCAGTTGCGCCCGGATGGCACCGCCCCCGCGGGCCGCGGCGCATTGGGAGGTCGAACCATGACTGGAGCTGACAAGGTTGTGTGCCAGGCAGCCACGCTGCTGCTGCTGTTTGCCCTGACGACGACGCCGGCGAAGGCGCAATTCGCCGGGTTCGGTGGGGGTGGAGGCGGCGACGACATGATGACGCAGATGGCGCCGATGCTGGAAATGATGAAGGCCAAGATGGGCAAGCGCCGCTTCGGCTTGATGATGCAGACCGTGGGGCCGATGATGGGCCGCATGATGGAAGGCGGCGGTGGTGGTTTCGGCGGCATGATGGGCGGTGGTGGAATCCCCGGCGGCTATGGCAGCGGTATGGCCCACGGCTATGGCGTCAACATGGGCGGCATGGGCGGCGGCGACATCATGGGTATGCTCGGCGGCGCCGGCGGTGGCGAGATGATGAGCATGATCCCGCAGTTGATGCGCATGGCCAATATGGGCGGCAGCCGTCACGGCCGAAAGCATCGGCGGCGCTGAGCTACGACAGCGCCGGGCGAGCCTTGGCAAGGGGGACGCGCTTCGGTCCCCACCGCGTCAGGATCACGCTCAGGCAGGACAGCAGGCCGAGCAGCATCATCGATGCGGCCGTCAGCATGAAAAAGTCCATAGCCGTGGCGTTGTGCGTCGACAGCCACCAGCCGCCGACGCCGATGAACACCAGCCGCGCGGTCTGCGCCAGCACGGGGCCGAGCACCTTGGCCGCGCCCTGCGATGAAAAATAGCAGGTCGTGGCAAGGCCGAGGAACGCATACATCGGCGCCGCCGTAGACAGATACTGCCGGCTTGCGGTGCGCACGCCCGCATTGTCGGTGAAGAGATTGACCCAGATGTCGGGGAAGATCGCGATCAAGGTCGCCAACGCTCCGACCCCGACAAAGGCCACGCCGCCCGCGATCCAGCAGATCCTGCGGGCCCGCGCGATGCGCTGCGCACCGATCGCCATGCCGACCATCGGCACGGTCGCGATGCCGACCGCAAAGGCGATCGACGTCAACATGAATTCGAGCCGCGCGCCGATGCCGTAACCGGCCAGGATCTCGGTGCCGAAACCCGCCAGCATGTAGGTGAAGATGCTGATCGTCAGCACCGATTGCAGCGGCGAGAAGCAGGCGATGGCGCCGACCTTGAGAATGTCGATGAACATCGCCCAGCGAATCCGCAGGCCGACGATCCTGGGAACGATGCGCGCGCGGCCGGAAAACAGATACCACGTCATCACGGAGATGCTGATGAGGTAAGCGATCAGCGAACCGGCGGCGACGCCCTGCATGCCGAATTGCGGGATCGGACCGAGACCGAGACCGAGCGTGCCGCCGAGAATGATCTGGCAGACGGCGGAAACCAGCATCAGCAGCGACGGCAGCTTCATGTTGCCGGTGCCGCGCAGGATGCCGGCCATCGTGTTCATCAGCCATGGCACGACGGCGCCGCCGAAGAATATCTGCGTGTAGCCGATCGCCTGCGCCAGCACGTTGCCGCGGCCGCCGAGCAGTTCCAGCAGCTTTGGGCCGAAGATCAGCATGCCCAGCATGAAGACGAGCCCGAAGCAGAGGCCGATCAGCAAGGCATGCGCGGCGAGCACCGACGCCCGCTCGGTATCACCGGCGCCGAGCGCGCGCGCGATCGCGGACGCCACGCCGCCGCCCATGGCGCCGCCCGACATCGTCATGGTCAGGATCACGCAGGGAAACACCAGCGCCATCGCGGCCAGCGATTCCACCCCGAGCCGGCCGATATAGGAGGTCTCGGCGATCACCACGCAGGTGCCGGCCGATAGCGCAATGACGTTGGGCCAGGCCAGCCACAGCAGCGTGCGCAGGATCGGACCATCGACCAGCGCATTCTTCGCCGGCGGCAGCGGTGGCGGCAGCGGGCGCTCTTCCTCGTCGACGGGAATTTCGGCAACGCCGATATCGGACATTTCTGCTCCCGCGCGCGAAAGGCAATCCTGAGATCGCGCGCCCATTCAATATTTTGGGCGCATTATCTCGCTGCGCCAGGATGTTTCCTAGCACGGCAGGCGCTGATTCCGCGTGCGCGAAACGCAATGGGGGCCTGCGCGATTGCAGGCGGGCGCACTCCCCTAGCCGATCGACCAGACGAACGGTGCCTTTCCGCCTGCCGGCGGCTTCAAATGCACGGGAATATGGCGGCCGCAGCCGGCTGCGAGGCCTTCGAACAATCCCTGCAGGACGCTGGCGCAGGCCGGGTGATAATCGCCGACATCGGCCATCAGCTTCCAGCTCTGCTGCCGGATTTCGAACGTGCCGTCGGACTCGCTGATCTCAACCGCATCATCCTGCGCCTCGAACAGCGCACGCAGGAAGCCAGCAAATTCCTTCGGCCCGCCGCGGCTCGCCCCAAGGTTTTGCGCGATCTCGTCGAAATATTGCATGCCGATCAGCTTGCCGGTGAGGTGCAATAGATATCGGGCGTCCTCCGGGCCGAAGCATTGCACCATCACGGGAGCCGCGGTCTTCACATATTCCATGGCGTAGTTGCGATAGGCCTTTTCCAGCCGCGGCTTCGGCCAGCTTGCAACAGGCAATGCCGGCGCGGTGGCGGGATCGAAGCGCGGCGCTTCGAGATGCCGCGCGAACACCATCCGCGCATCGAGGTCGAGCGGATGATCGTATTCGCAGTAATAGCCTTCGAGGCCGTCCTGGCCGTCGACGCTTTGCTTGGTACAGACGAAGCCGAGATTGAGATTGCCGAGCGCCACGCCGTTATTGCCGTGCCAGCCCCGCAGCATCGCGCGCGACACTTCGCCGGGCACGCCGCAAATCGCGGTGCCCCGCCAGATCCAGCGCGGCGGCGGATAACGGATCCAGGCCTTGCGATCGGTCTCGTACATGTATTCGACATGGACGCCGCCGATCCAGTTCGAGAGATAGTGATACTGCGCAGCCGCGACCGCCGGCGGCAGATGGCTGAGCCCGAGTTTTTCCAGCCCCGGCAGGAAGCGCTCCTGCTGCTGGCGGCGAAACACCCGGAACACGAATTCGGCGGCATCCGCCGTGCCGCGGCGCGAGACCACGGTGAGAACGAGGCCGGTGAAATACGCGTGATAGAGATCAGCGATGCTGCGCCACTTCGCCCATTGCGCTTGCTGCGCGGGGTCATCCTTCGCCTCGGTCATCGCCATCCCGGTTCCCTTTTCTTTCCGCACGCAGGGTTGCGGTTCAATTCACGCGAATTTCATGGCAGGCGCCGCGAACAATGGCCGGCTTTCCGCATTGGTGGAGCGATATGCACCGCATTGTACATCGATATGCAAGGAGCCGTCATGCATAGCCACCTTCGGCTGGCGCTATGTCTGGGAGCGCTGGCGCTTCCTCTCGCCGCCTGTAACGAACAGGCCCCATCAGGCTCCGCCGAACAGACCTATGGTCCCTCGCCCCAGTTGCCGGCGCCGCAGACCTCGTGGATACCGACCGTCAACATCGCCACTGCCAAGGGCTGGCCCGAAGGCAGCAAGCCGACCGCCGGCAACGGCATGGCGGTGAATGCGTTCGCCAGCGGGCTCGAGCATCCGCGCACGGTCTACGTGCTGCCAAATGGCGACGTGCTGGTGGCCGAGTCCAACGCCCCACCGAAACCGGACGGCGGGGGCATCAAAGGCTTCTTCTTCAAGTGGGCGCAGAGCCGGGCCGGCGCCGGCGTGCCGAGCGCGAACCGCATCACGCTGTTGCGCGACTCAGATGGCGATGGCGTCGCCGAAACCCGCAGCATCTTCCTCAGCGGGCTGAACTCGCCGTTCGGCATGGTGCTGGTCGGCGAGGAGTTCTATGTCGCCAATACCGACGCGATCATGAAATTTCCCTATCAGACCGGCGTCACCAGAATCACCGCAGCGGGTGAGAAGCTCACCGACCTGCCCGCGGGCACGCTCAATCATCACTGGACCAAGGACCTCGCCGCCAGCCGCGACGGATCGAAGCTTTATGCGACCGTCGGCTCCAACAGCAACATCGGCGAGAACGGCATCGAGGCCGAGAAGGATCGCGCCGCCGTATTGGAGGTCGATCGCGCCAGTGGCACATGGCGGGTGTTTGCCTCAGGCCTGCGCAATCCGAACGCACCTGCTTGGAATCCGCACACCGGCGAACTTTGGGTGGTCGTCAACGAGCGCGATGAACTCGGCAACGATCTGGTGCCTGACTACATGACCTCGGTAAAGGACGGCGCGTTCTATGGCTGGCCCTACAGCTATTTCGGTGATCGCGTCGATACGCGCGTCGAGCCGCGGCGTCCCGATATGGTCGCCAAAGCAATGGCACCGGACTACGCACTCGGCGCGCATACCGCTTCGCTCGGGCTCGAGTTCAACACCGGCAATCTGTTTCCGCAAGCGATGGCGGGTGGCGCGTTCATCGGCCAGCACGGCTCGTGGAATCGCAAGCCGCGCGCCGGCTACAGGGTGATCTTCGTGTCGTTCGAGGGCGGCAAGCCTTCCGGCAAGCCGCAGGACGTGCTGACCGGCTTTGTCAGTGATGACGGTGAAGCCCGCGGACGTCCGGTCGGCGTGCGGTTAGACAAGCAGGGCGCGCTATTGGTGGCCGACGACGTCGGCAACACGGTATGGCGTGTGACGCCTGCGATGACGTCGGCGGCGAGGTAGGCACCAACCACCGTCATTGCGAGCGAAGCGAAGCAATCCATCTTTGCTCGGGAACGTGGATTGCTTCGTCGCTGCGCTCCTCGCAATGACGAGGTGAGAATCACACCCTGAAATGCTTGCTCAGTTTCAGGCCCTGGGCCTGATAGTTCGAGCCGATGCGCTGGCCGTACATGGCATGGGGCCGCGCCAGCATTTTTTCATAGACCAGGCGGCCGACGATCTGGCCGTGCTCGAGGATGAACGGCACTTCGCGTGAGCGCACTTCGAGCACCGCGCGCGAGCCCTGCCCGCCGGCGCCGGCATAGCCGAAGCCGGGATCGAAGAAGCCGGCATAATGGACGCGGAATTCGCCGACCAGAGGATCGAACGGCACCATCTCGGCGGCGTAATCCGGCGGGATCTGCACCGCCTCCTTGGAGGCGAGGATATAGAACTCGCCGGGATCGAGGATCAGGCTGCCGTCCGGGCGCGCCGCGATCGGCTCCCAGAATTCATCGACCGCATAGCCGCCGCGGCGGTCGACATCGACCACGCCGGTGTGGCGCTTGGCGCGGTAGCCGACAAAGCCGCCGGAATTCGCGCCGCTTAGATCGACGCTCAGCGCCACGCCATTGGCGAGATCGGCGTCGTCGATATCGACCAGCCGCTCGGCCTCATGCAGCGCGTCGAGCTCGTCCGCATTGAGGATGGCGTCGCCGGTGCGGAAGCGCACTTGGCTAAGCCGCGATCCCTCGCGCAGCAGCACCGGAAACGTCTTCGGGCTGATCTCGGCATAGAGCGGCCCGTGGTAGCCGGCGCCGATCATGTCGAAGCGGCGGGTACCGTCAGCGATCACGCGGGTGAAGACGTCGAGCCGCCCGGTCGAGCTTTTGGGGTTGGCGGCGGCGACGATCTCCGGCGGCAGCGCGAGGCTCTCCAGCAGCGGCACGATGTAGACGCAATTGGTTTCCAGCACCGCCCCGTCAGTGAGGTCGATCTCGTGCAGTTTCAGTTCGTCGATACGCTCGGCCACCGTCGCACCCGGCCCCGGCAGGAAGCTCGCGCGCACCCGGTAGGCGATATCGCCGAGCCGCAGATCGAGGCTCGCGGGCTGGATCTGGCTCTCGACAAAGGGATAGGCCGGCAGGATCAGGCCCGCATCCGCCATCGCCGCGATCATGCGGTCGGGCAGAATTCCGTTGGCGTCGGGCGGCAGCGTGAAAGGCACGGCGGTCCTCAAGGGAGCCCGGGAAGGATGACCCGAATGTCATCCAAACCTCATAAATATGGGCATTTAGGGGTTATCCGATGGCCGGCTTGACGAAAAGGGCGCGAGGGAATATCAGCATGACTTATCCCGTGGTGATTTGAGCCGGCCGGCTTGCAGCCACGTTAAATAAGTCGCTAAACAGGCCGGGGACACGTGTGATCCCGGCCTGTGGAAATTTTTCCAGGCCGGTTTTTTGTGACCATTTTCAATGGTGGTCACGACGGAGGTCACATGCCTGAGGCTAAGTCTACCACCCGCTATCGTCCCGAAACCCGCCTGGTCCATGGCGGCACGCTACGCTCGCAGTTCGGCGAGACGTCCGAGGCGCTGTTCCTCACCCAGGGCTACGTCTACGACAGCGCGGAGCAGTGCGAGGCCCGCTTCAAGGGCGAGGAGCCCGGCTTCATCTATTCGCGCTATTCCAATCCGACGATCGAGATGTTCGAGCGCCGCATGATCCAGCTCGAGGGCGCGGAAGCCGCGCGCTCGACCGCGACCGGCATGGCCGCGGTGGCGACCGCGATCCTCGCACCGCTCCGGGCCGGCGACCACGTGGTCGCTTCGAAAGCTCTGTTCGGCTCCTGCCTTTACGTGGTGCAGGATCTCTTGCCGCGCTACGGGATCGAGACGACGCTGGTCGACGGTCTCGATCTCGACCAGTGGCAGCGCGCGTTGCGCCCGAACACCAAGTCCTTCTTCCTGGAGAGCCCGACCAATCCGACGCTCGACGTGCTCGACATCCCCGCGATTGCCGAGATCGCGCACAGTGGCGGCGCACGATTGATCGTGGACAATGTGTTCGCCACGCCGATCTGGCAGAGCCCGCTTTCGCTTGGCGCCGACGTCGTTGTCTACTCCGCCACCAAGCATATCGACGGTCAGGGCCGCTGCCTCGGCGGCATCATCCTGGCCTCGGAAGCGTTCGTCGCCGAGCACCTCCATAACTTCATGCGCCATACCGGCCCGTCGATGTCGCCGTTCAACGCCTGGGTCCTGCTGAAGGGACTGGAGACGCTGGCGGTACGGGTGCGAGCGCAGACCGAGACCGCCGGCAAGGTGGCCGATGCGCTGGCAAAGCATCCGAAGATCTCGCGGCTGATCTATCCCGGGCGATCAGATCATCCGCAGGCCGAACTGGTGAAGCGGCAGATGCGCGCCGGCTCGACCCTGGTCGGCTTCGAGGTCAAGGGTGGCAAGCAGGCCGCGTTCCGCTGCCTCAACGCGCTGCAGGTCTCGCGGATCTCGAACAATCTCGGCGACGCCAAGAGCCTCGTCACCCATCCGCCGACCACGACGCACCAGCGGCTGACGCCGGAGGCGCGCGCCGAGCTCGGCATCAGCGAAGGCTTCATCCGCTTCTCCGCCGGGCTCGAGCATGCGGATGATCTGATCGAGGATTTCGCGCAGGCGCTGGAGAAGGCGTGAGCTGATTGCCACCAACACCATCGTCGTCCCGGCCTTGAGCCGGGACCCATAACCACAGGACGTTGTGAGTCAAGGAAGTGGTCGACCACCGTGTTTAATCAGCACGGCCGCGGCGTATGGGTCCCGGCTCAAGGCCGGGACGACGGCGGTGTGTAACGGCAACAGCCGTAATCACATCGGCCGATAGGTCCGCACGTCGGACGGCACGTTGACGCCGAGCTTGATCTGGCCGACCGAGCGGATGATGTCGTCGCCGAGCAGTTGCGCGAAGCAGGCGTAGCCCCAGTCGCTCATGTGCAGGCCGTCGGCGATGACGAAATTGTCCATCGGGATCGCCTGCTTCTCGTGCCAGTCGCGCATCACCTCGAAGCGCGGGAAGATGCCGACCTTGCGCAGTTCGGCGACCTTGCCCAGCAAATTGATCATCTTGCCCGCGCTCTCCGCGCGTTCGTTGACCCGCGGCGAGTATTGCAGATCGATCAGCACGAGATCGGCGCCAGCCGCCTGAATGCGCGCGACACCGTCTTCCACGAGCTTGATGGTTTCGGCCGGATCGAGATTGCGCAGCACGGCGTTGGTGCCGACCTGCCAGATCACCAGGTCCGGATGCATGTCGATGACCGAGGTCTGCAGCCGCTTCATCATCTCAGGCGCGTCCTCGCCGCCCTGGCCGCGGTTGATCACGGTGATGTCGGCGGTCGGGTATTGCCGGTGCAGTTGCGCCGCGAGGCGGTTGGGATAGTTGAATTCCGGCGAGGTCGCGCCAAAACCCGCGGTCGACGACGATCCGAACGCGATGATCACCACCGGCTCGCCCGCGGCGAGCTTGCCCGCGACACGCGGCAGCGATCCCATCTTTTTGGCGCCACCCTTCGGCGGCAGGCAGGGAACGCGGCTGAAAATGTCGGCGGCGGATTTCGCGACCTCCTTGGCCTTGTCGATCGCCTTGCCGGTGACGCTCCTCTGAGCCGCCGGGCTGGACGGCTCGGTGGCCGCCACGCTGCCCGCACCCGTGGTCGGCGCCGCCGGCGGTTTGGCGGCTTCAGATTTGGCCGTGTCGGATAACGTCGCCTGCTGGGCGGTCTGGGTCGCCTGCGCCTGCGCTCGCGCCTGCAAAACGGACGCCGGCATCAGCAGCACCGTCGCTGCGATGGCGAGCGCTGCCAGCGATGCAGACGGGAAAAAAGGGCAGTAACGACTCATTTACGCTAGTTCCTCAATTCTGCTGGGCCGGGTTCACATGCGCCGCGTCGATCACGAATTTCGACAGCGCGCGGCCGAGGCAATCATGCACCCGCTTGGCCAGGTCGGGGCCATGCGACGTGGTGGACAGGTCGAAATCTCCGGCGTCGCTCCAGTGCCGCATCATGGCGAAGCGGTCGAACAAGGGAATGTCGTGCTGCTGCGCCACCACGCGCATATTATCCAGATAGGGCGGCGCGGAAATCATCGTTTCAGTGCGCGGGCTGTATTGCAGGTTCATCAGGATCACGTCGGTACCCGCCTTCTGCAACGCAGCAACGCCCTCTTCGACACCGGCGCGGAAATCATCGGGATCGATCGATCGGATAGCATCGTAGGTGCCGGTCTGCCAGATAACCAAAGTAGGCTTCTTTAGCTCGGCCAGCTTAACAAGTCCGCCAGCGACCTCTTCGGCCGTCTTCTTGACCTGTAGTTCTACGGATACGTTCACGGCGACCTTCGGCAGCGCTTCCTTCAACACCGCCTGCAGCCGGCCGGGATAGGCGCTGGCTTCGGACGACGGGATGCTCGACGACCGGCTGCCCACCACCAGAATTTCCAGCCGGCGGTCGCCGGCAATGGCCGTCTCGACCTTGGGCAGCTTACTCTCGGACGTCAGCAGATAGGCCGGAACCTCGCAATTGGCGGGGGCATCCTCGGCGCGCACGGGGGCTGCGGCCAGCAAGCCGGCAATCAAGGTCAGCCCCAGGATCATCACCGGGTTGGACTTCATCAGCCCCCTCCCGCCATATCGGCGTTGCCAACAGCGCCTTTTTTCTTGGCATTCTTGTCGGCGGAATTCTTGTACCACGAAATGACCCACGCCATGCCGGACATGATGAGGATTCCGACGACGCTGATCAGGAAGTGCATGCCCGCTCCACCGGAGATTTCGGCCAGCACGAAATGCCCCGCAAAGGCGAGGAAGACGCCGAGGCAGAATATCTCAAGCGAATGCTGCCCGCACAGGATCAATGGTCGCAGCCAGGGCGATTTCAACCCCGGCCAGTCCTTGCGCAGGAAGCGCACCGTGATCGCCGCCAGTGCCAGGAAGTGCGCGAAGCGCAGCACATCCAGATCGGTCTTGCTGATCGGGTACATCCACTGTTCGAGGTGCTTCGGCATCAAAAAATTCAACTGCGGAAGATGCCAGGTCAGCGTAACGAAGAAGGCGGCCAGCAGATAGGCAAAGCAGATCCACATTGTGATCGGCGAGGAGAGTATCGCCGACATCCGCACCGCGCCGCCGAGCGCGCACCAGGCGCCGAACGTAAACAGCAATTGCCACGCGAACGGATTGAAGAACCAGGTGCCGTTCGGATAGGCCGACAGGTACAGATCGAACTGCCAGGTCGCCGCGTAGAGCGCCACCGACAGCCCCAGCGAGACGTCGGGCCGCCACTTCATCAGCCACAGGATGATCGGCAGGAACAGCATCAGCACGATATAGAGCGGCAGCACATCCATGTTGACGGGGCGGAATCTCAGCAGCAAGGCCTGGATGATCGTGACATCCGGCTGCTTGAGGAAATCCATGATCCCCATTTCTTCCGAATACAGCGGGTTGTTGAAATTGGTTGCGACGTAGGAAATCTCCGCCAGGAAGATCGTGAACAGGAACACATGCGCCACGTAGATCTGCCAGACCCGCCGCATGATGCGGGCGGTGGCGATCACGAAGCCGGATTCCAGCATGGCGCGGCCATACACGAACGCTGCGGTATAGCCGGAGATGAAAATGAAGATCTCGGTGGCGTCGGAAAAGCCGTAATTGCGGATCGTGAACCAGGTCAGGATGTTCGCCGGCAAATGATCGATGAAGATCAGCCACAGCGCCAGCCCGCGAAACAGATCGAGCCGCAATTCACGCTCGCCGGCCGCCGGCAGCGTGATCGCCGGCGCGGAGGTACCCGCCGCGTCACTCGCGGCCGGTCCGGCAATCTGATCGGCAATGGACATCGGGCACCGTTTTGGCAGCAAATCCAAGCAAATTGCACGGCCGTAAGGATAATATCGGCCCGCAAGCACGCAATACAAGCAAGATACGGGGGTCGGAACCGCGCGGGTGCGCCTTAGGGCGAAACTATGTTGAAACGAGGATGGACTACCTCAACAGCCCCGCCCCGCCGGCCGGTCCGGCGATTGGTTCCACCGACTTTCTTCGCTATGCTGCGCATAAGGATTCTGGAAGCTTTTCATCATGTACCGCGCCGTCACCCGTCTGATCGAAGTCACCGTCGAACCGAACTTCATGCCGGAGCGCTCGTCGGTCGATAAGGGCCAGTATTTCTGGTCCTACACCATCGTGATCACCAACTCCGGCAACGAGACGGTGCAGTTGCGGACGCGGCACTGGATCATCACCGACGCCACCGGCCGCAAGCAGGAAGTCCGCGGCGAAGGCGTGGTCGGCGAGCAGCCGGTGCTGGCCCCCGGCGAACGCTTCGAATACACCTCCGGCGTACCGCTCCCCACCGCGTCCGGCTTCATGACCGGGCGTTATCAGATGGTCAACGAAAGCGGCGAGAAATTCGAGATCGATGTCCCGACATTTTCGCTGGATAGCCCTGACAACAAGCGGGTGTTGAATTAGGGGCGAGAGGCGCATTGCGCTCCCTCCACGCGTCGTCCCGGCCTTGGGCCGGGACCCATACCGCGTGATCTCTCGATGAGGCTCGGTCGCAGAGACCTTTCGCAAAACTTCTTCCTGTGGCTATGGGTCCCGGGTCAAGCCCGGGACGACGGCGGTGTTTGTTGTTGCACCGTCCTTCAAACACACCTTCGCGATCTCGCGGCCTGATATGCCCGAGCTTTGCCAGAAATCTCCTTGCCCTCATCAAACAGAGGGCGCAGGGAAGACCGGGTGCGCGCTGCACCCGCGGTCCCGTGTGCGGTTTGCACTAAAAAAGCTGCACACGAG
>NZ_JAFCMD010000027.1:0-100952 GCF_018130105.1 Bradyrhizobium sp. AUGA SZCCT0160 | reverse complement strand
ATGTGCAGCATTCTTATGCACAATCGCACATGAGACCGCGGGTGCAGCGCGCATCCGGCATTCCCTGCGCCCTCTGACTTCGAGGGCGGAAAGAGTTCCTGCAAACCTCGGGCGATCAGCGTCGCGAGCTGTTGACGCGCGTCGGCTTTGCTTTGACATTGATTTGGGAAGTGCGCAGAGATGGGGCTGACCCCAGGCCCGCCAGACCGAAAGCCCCATGACGCCTCCTGCTACCGCTTTGCCCGTTGAATTGCCGCCGGCGTTTCTCGGCGTGTCGCAATCGGCGACGGGAAAATTGTGGCGCGACCGGCTCGATGCGAGGGGGGCGGCGAGGGCGCTGGCGATCGTGCAGCGCTACCAGCTGCCGGAGATGCTGGCGAGGGTGATCGCCGGCCGCGATGTCGAAATCGACGCCGTCGCGGATTTCCTCGACCCCACCATCCGCAAATTGATGCCGGATCCCCACACCGTCACGCAGATGGAAACCGCGGCCAAGCGTATCGCGGACGCGGCCACGCGCGGCGAGAAGGTTGCGATCTTCGGCGATTACGACGTCGACGGCGCGACCTCCGCGGCACTGCTGACCTGGCATTTGCGCCATTGCGGGCTCGATCCCTTGATCCATATTCCCGACCGCATTTTTGAAGGCTACGGGCCCAATGTGGAGGCCGTGCGCGCGCTTTCGGGCAAGGGCGCGACATTGCTGGTGACGGTCGACTGCGGCACCACCAGCATCGAGCCACTGGCGGAAGCGCGAAAGCTCGGGATGTCCGTCGTCGTCATCGATCACCATCAGACCGGCGACGACTTGCCGGAGGTCGACGCGCTGGTGAACCCGAACCGTGCCGATGATCTCTCGGGCCTCGGTTATCTCGCCGCCGTCGGACTCGTGCTGGTGACGCTGGTTGCTGTTAACAGGGAACTGCGCGGCCGTGGCTTCTGGAACAGCGAACGGCCGGAACCAGATCTGCTGGGCATGCTGCATCACGTGGCGCTCGGCACCGTGGCCGATGTCGCGCCGCTGACCGGGCTCAACCGTGCGTTCGTCGCCAAGGGCCTGATCGCGATGCGCCGCCGCGACCATGTCGGGCATACCGCGCTGATGGACGTGTCGCGGCTCAACGGACCGCCCGAGGCCTGGCATCTCGGCTTCATGCTGGGGCCGCGCATCAATGCCGGCGGCCGCATCGGCCGGGCTGATTTAGGCGTGCGGCTGCTGCTGGAAGGCGATATCTCCGAGGCCGCGCGGATCGCCGCCGAACTGGATCGGCTGAACTCCGAGCGCCGCATCATCGAGCAAGCGGCGGAAGCGCAGGCCGAAGCCGAGGCGCTGGCTTCGCTCGGGCTCGAGGACAAGGGGTCGGTCATCGTCACGGCCTCCGAAGGCTGGCATCCCGGCGTCGTCGGCCTCGTCGCCTCGCGGCTGAAGGAGAAATTCGCGCGGCCGGCGTTTGCAATCGCGCTGGAGCCGGGCGGCATCGGCACCGGTTCGGGCCGCTCGATTTCGGGCGTCGACCTCGGCAAGGCGGTGCGGCAGGCGGTGAAGGAAAAACTGCTGATGAAAGGCGGTGGCCACGCCATGGCCGCGGGCGTGACGCTGCGCAAGGAAAAGCTCGCGGAGTTTCGCGCCTATATGGAAAGCGCGCTCGCCGAAGACGTCGCCAGCTCCCGTCACGAAAACGAGCTGTTCATCGACGGCGCGGTGAGCGCCCGCAGCGTGACACCGGAGTTCGCAGGCATCCTGAACCGCGCCGGGCCGTTCGGCGCCGGCAATCCGGAGCCTGTGATCGCGCTGCCGGCGCATCAGCTGGTCTATGCCGACGAAGTCGGGCAAGCGCATCTGCGCGTGCGCTTCAAGTCCGGCGACGGCGTCATCGTCAACGGCATCGCGTTCCGGTCCGTCGGGCAAAAGCTCGGCCACGCACTGACGCAAAACCGCGGCCAGCCCCTGCATGTCGCAGGATCGCTCGCGGTCGATCGCTATCAGGGCACCGAGCGCGTGCAATTGCGCGTGATCGACGTTGCCGTGCCGGATCAGGGACCGGCCGTGATCAGGTAAGTTCATCCACCAGACGACAAAACCAACAACCAAAAATGGGAGCAGACATGGCAGGACAGGTTCAGGGAAAAGTCGCGCTCGTGACCGGCGGCGCATCCGGTATTGGCGCGGCATGCGCCGAATTGCTGGCGCGTGAAGGCGCGTCGGTAGTGGTCACCGATGTCGATGAACTGAAGGGGCCGGAGGTTGTCGCGGGTATCAAGAAAGCCGGCAACGAGGCTGTCTTCCTGCATCAGGACGTCACCAGCGAAGCGCGCTGGATCGACGTCGTGGCCGAGGTGATGAAGCGCTATGGCCGGCTCGACGTGCTGGTTTCCAACGCCGGCATCGGCATCGCGGTGCCGTCTATTACCGAGATGTCGCTGGAAGACTGGCGGCGGCAGACCGCGATCAATCTCGACGGCGTGTTCCTGTCGGTGAAGCACTGCCTGCCGGCGATGCGCAAGACCGGCGGCGGCTCCGTGATCATGATGTCGTCGCTCGCAGGCATTCGCGGCGCGGCCAGCCTGTCCGGTTATTGCGCGACCAAGGGCGGCGTCCGGCTGTTTGCGAAAGCGATCGCGATGGAATGCGCGACGTTCGGCGACGGCATTCGCGTCAACTCGGTACATCCCGGGATCATCGACACGCCGATCTGGGGCAAGATCCCGACCGAGGCGGCGGGGCGCGGCCAGAACGCGCCGATCGATCCCGAGGAGCGTGCGAAATTCGCAACGCCGCTGGCCCGCGCCGGCCATGCCATGGACATCGCGAAAGGCGTTTTGTATCTCGCCTCCGATGCGTCGAGCTACGTGACCGGGACGGAGCTCGTGATCGACGGTGGCATGAACGCAGGCGGGGTCGCGCGGCCGGGGGCGTGACTATGTTTGTCCGTCATTCCGGGATGGTCCGAAGGACCAGACCTCAGGTGCGCAATTGCGCACCGGGGAAGCTCGAGATTCTCAGGTGCGCAATTGCGCACCGTAGTTCACGCTTCGCGTGCCCCGGAATGACCGGACTAACCGCCTTGCCGCAGCCGCGCCAGCACCTTGAGCCCGCCATAGCCGTCGGCGGGCAGCAGGCCCATCTTGGTCTGGTAATCCCGGACCGCCTTCATGGTGTCATTGCCGACGCGGCCGTCGGTGCCGCCGGTGTCGAAGCCGGCTTTTGTCAGCCGCGTCTGCATCTCCTGCACCTCGGCCAGCGTCAGCGCGCGCTCCGAGCCCGGGAAGGGATGAATGAACGGCGGCGCGCCGAGAATGCGGTCGCCGAGATGGCAGATCGCGAGCGCATAATTCATCGACGGATTGTAGCTGCGCACCGCGTAGAAATTCGGCCCCAGCAGGAACGCGGGTCCGCCGGCGACCGGCACCCACAATTGCGCGGACGCATTCGGTTGCGGGAAAGGCTTGCCGTCGGCGCGGGTGACGCCGGCGCTGGCCCACGCCGCATAGGTGCGGTTGCCGCTGCCGGACGCGCCGCCGGCGCGGACCTCGTAACCCCAATGTTCGCCGCGGTGATACTTGCCGCGATTGACCAGATAGCGCGCGCTGGAGCCGAGGGCGTCGTCCGGCTTGCCGAATGGCGAGACGCGGCCGTCCTTGTCGTAGTCCATGCCGACATTGAGCCAGACTTCCGGCATCCACTGGGTATGTCCCATCGCGCCGGCCCACGATCCCCGCATTTCCTCCGGCGTGCCCCAGCCGCGGTTGACGATCTTCAGCGCGTTGATCAGTTCGGTTTCCCAATAGGCGCGGCGGCGCGGCTCGTTCCAGGCCAGCGCTGCGAGCGAGGGAAAGATCGGGCGCATATGGTTCTGCTGCACCAAGGGATCGCCATAGGCAGACTCAACGCCCCACAGCGCCAGCAATGTGCCGCGCTCGACGCCAAAGTCCTGCTCGATCCGCGTGAACAGCGCCTCGTTCTTCCGCAGCGCTTCCTTGCCCGCCGTGATGCGCCAGTCCGAGGCGCGGCGATTGACGTATTGCCAGATCTGCTCGTGGAATTCCGGCTGTTTCTGCATCTGCCGGAACACGGACATGTCGGGCTCGATGCGGTCCATCACGCGGCTCCAGGTCGCGTCCGATATGCCTTTTGCCAGCGCGCGAGCGCGAAAATTATCGCGCCACGCGCCGAAGCCGGGCGGCGCCGCGGCCAACGCGGCAAGCGGATTGGCGAGCACGGCTGCGGTGCCGATACCGGCTTGCAGCAGGGCGCGGCGGGTCGGCGATCTCAGAGAATCGAACGGTTCCATGGCGGTATTGTACGGGGCAGGGCGCGCTCACCAAAGCGCATTTGCGCGGCGCCGTCGTCGCAGCCGGAACGTGGAACTCCGGAAGGTAGAACAGTCGCCCTAGGCCTGCTGAAACTCCGCAGCGATCCGTGCGAGCCAGCGCCGGACCGTCGCCCGCGCGGTGGCCGAAAGCCCGGCCGCCAGGCGACGTTCCACCGCCTGGACGTGACGGCGGCATTTGTCGAGCAGCACAGTGCCGCGCCGGGTCAGTGTCCATTGCAGCACCCGCCCGTGGATCGGGTGCGGGGTCTTCCGGATCGCGCCGTCGCGTTCCAGATTGCGGATGATGACGCCGACGGTTTGCGGGGTCAGCAGGGCGACCCGCGCCAGATCGGCGCCCGACAGGCCTGGATAGGCCCGCAGCATCGTCAGCACCACGAATTGCGGCGTGGTGACGCCGAGTTCGGCGAGCGCCCGCTCCAGCGTCAGCCGGGTCGCGGCCTGGGCCTGCCGCAGCAAATAAGCGAGGTGGCCTTGCTCGCCGCGCTTGCCTTCACCCGGAGGCGGCGGGCGGATCATCGCGAGCACGGGATCGGCAGCGGATTTTTTCGGGCGCTGGCGAGGGTTCTTGCGAGAGGATTTCCGGCGCAAAGAATTTTTTGCCGCGACGGATTTTCTGGATTTTTTCGACGCCGTTTCTTGTGGCCGGCGCAGTTTGGATTTTACCGAAGGTCTGATCTTGCGCGCCATATAAGGGCTCTTATAATAAATCAGTACACTGATAACAGAAGGCAATGAACATGTCATATGCCCGCAAGGAATATAAGGATTTCATGGCGCTGGCGCCCGAGGCCTACGAAGTCGTGCTGGCGCTCGGCAAGGTCGCGGCCGCGGCGGGCATCGACAAGCAACTGCTCGAACTGATCAAGCTGCGCGCCTCGCAGATCAACGGCTGTGCGTTTTGCGTGCAATATCACATCCTGCAAAGCGAGAGCCTCGGCATCTCCGCCGACAAGCTCAACCTGGTCGTGGTCTGGCGCGAGACGCCGCAATTCTCAGCCCGCGAACGCGCGGCCTTGGCGTGGACGGAAGCGTTGACGTTGCTCAGCGGCGGCGTCAGCGACGAGGTCTATGCGCAGGCGAGCGCCGAATTCTCGGAAAAGGAACTGGCCTATCTCACCTCGGCGATAGCCTCGATCAACGTCTGGAACAGGTTCGGCGCCGCCTTCCGCTGGACCCCGCCGGCGCGGCAAAAGCCGGTCGGGGCTGCCGCGTCCTAGTTGTCGCCCTCGCTACCTTCCTGCGAGTCGGGCCGGATCACGTCTTGCGGCTGGGCGTGGGCGACAGCGGCCGGCGCGACAGGGTCGGTGCCGAGCTCGCGCCCGCGGCCGCGCAGCAGGCGCTCATAGGCCGAGATCAGCGTGGTGTAGGGATTGACCCAGATCCAGCCGTCCCGCGTGAACACCTGCACGTCGAAATGCAGATGCAGCGAGGTGCCATTGGGAAAGTCGAGATAGTTCGAGGCGACGCCGATTTTTTCGCCCTCGGCGACCTGGCGGCCATTGAGGATGCCGTCCGCGTCCAGGCTGGACGGATTCATGTGCATGTAGCGAAAGCGGATATGTTCGTTGCGTGTGTTGACCTGCAGCGTCGCCGCCTGCTGCTTCAGCGAACGGATCAGGACGCCGTCGCGAACCGCGACGACCGCCTGCTGCTTCGGATCGCAACTGCCCGGGCTTTCGCTGTTCTGCGCCATGCACGCACCCGGACGGATGTCCTGCCCCTGATGGCCGAAACCGGCGGCGCATTGGCCAACCTCGAAACTGCGCGCCTCGCAGAAATTGTCCTGCCAGGGATATCCGCGTTCGTCGGGTTTGCGTTTGCCGAAGGCTTGCGAGCGGGCGAAGGCGGGCGCCTTTTCCAGCGGAAACCGGATCTGAGAATAGCTGGTGAGATCGGGACGGCCGCCGCGCTTGCGCGCGCCGCTGTTGGCGACGATGTCGCCGCTTGGGCGATAGGTGAAGTCGGGGGAGGGTACGATCGGCCGCTCGGCAATCTCGGACGAAATATCCCGGCGCGGCCGCGACGGCTGGCCGCCGGTGATGCGCAGCGCCTTGAGGAATCGTTCCGCGACCGGATAGGCCTCCCGGCAGGCCAGCCGCCGCGGGCGCGGCGTCGAGTCGAGGCACTGGATCGACACCACATAGGGCACGCCGAAGCGCGTGAAGGCGTAGCGCACATAGCCTTCGCGGATGAAGCGCCGCAGGTCCGGGAATTGCGGCGCCAGCGCCTTGACCGGCTCGCCCTTGCCGGCGAGCGGATCGGCGAGGTCGTAGGTCAGGATCGAGCCCGTGATCTGCACCTCGACGGGCTTGGCGTAAGTCCGCTGCGGCATGCCGTCGCCCGCGCCCGGCTCGAACGAAAACATCGCGTCGTAGCCGGCGGCGCCGGCGTGGAACAGATCGGCGGGGCGGAAGTCGGCTTGATAGCGCGATACCGACAGGGTGTCGGGGACGCCGTTCTGGCGGCCATCGAGATAGCTTGCGGTGTCGAACGGCAGCAGCACCGGAACAGGACTGCGTCCGATCCCCGGGAAGACCGGCGAGGTGATCGCGTTCAGTTGCACCAGCGCCGGCATCGAGCGGGGGTCCCAGCGGGGCGCCCGCCGCTGGCTGGCAAAGGTGAAGGCGGACGCAACCGCAGGCTCGGTATTGATCTCGGAACGGAACTGATCCAGCACCGCACGCCATTCGACGCGGACGGCCGAGATCGAAGGGGTCCGGAACTCGTCGGCGAAAGCGCCGACGGCGGGAAGCAAATAGAAGGCGGCCAGCCAACGGGACAGCAAGCGGACAGCCTTCGTACCCAATGCATCGCCCCCTGGCGCATGCCCCGTTGTCTAACTCTGGCGCCTAGTCCTTGGCGCGCTCGACGTAGGAGCCGTCCTCGGTCATGACCACGATCCGCGTTCCCGTTCCGACGTGCGGCGGCACGTTGGTGCGTACGCCGTTGGACAGGATAGCAGGTTTGTAGGACGACGACGCGGTCTGGCCCTTGGTGACCGGCTCGGTTTCGACAACTTCCAGCGTCGCGCGCTGCGGCATCTGGATCGCCACCGGAACCATGTCGTGCAGCGAGAGCTTCACCGACATGTTCTCCTGCAGATAGGGCGCCGCCGAGCCGATGATTTCCTTGGACACCTGGACCTGGTCGTAGGTCTCACCGTTCATGAAATGAAAACCGTCGGCGTCCTCATAGAGGTAGTTGAAGTTGTGATCTTCGATCGTCGCCTTCTCGACCTGGTCGGTGGTCTTGTAGCGTTCCGAAATCTTCACACCGTCGCCGATCCGGCGCATTTCGATCTGACTGACCGGAGTTCCCTTGCCGGGATGGATGTTTTCGGCGGTCAGAACCACATAAAGCTTGCCGTCTTGCTCGATGACGTTGCCCTTGCGAATTGAACTGGCGATGACTTTCAAAGCGGTTTTCCTGAATTTCTGGCCTCCGACCCGTCAGGACAATTGTGTCCCGCGGCCAATGAGGCGGTTTCGGGCTGCAACATACTGATTTGCCCTCCAGATACCAGCCTTTTGCGGCCCGTTCCGGCAGGTTGCCGTGGGTCCCGATCGCGGGCCTGCTTCCTGGTTATTTCCGCTTGGGGCGAGGGGACGTGAAGGCCTGGGCGTTGTGCGCGGCAAAGGCGGCGGGCACCGTAAATGTCCCCGTTTTCAGGTCATAGGCGCACCACCAGTCCTCGATATAAGGCAGCGGCTTGTCTTCGCCCTGGGCGTCGAACGAGAGGCTGATCACGACGTAGCGGCTATCGGGCCAATGCAGGCCCAACTCAGCGTAATTGTCGTCCAATCCTTTGACGAGGGCGGCAAAGACGTGACTGAGCGAATCGCGGTCCTTGGCGTCGCGACGCAGCTTTTTGGCTGCCGGCGAGCCCCAGAAATAATCCCAGGCCATCTCGCTCAGCGGCTTCGGCGTGGCGGAGGAAAATTGAAATCCGTTCCGCCGGTACAGGAACAGCGTCTGGAAACCGGCACCGGTTTTCTGCATGCGCACCAGCCACCGGCTGTTCGGAGTAAAGCGAAAGCCTGCGGGATAGCCTGCGAGATCGATGCCTTCGCCGGCATTCAGCAGCGAGGGGTGTCGACGCCCCACGTCGAAGGTCCAGAACTGGAACAGAAAATCTTCATCGCCCTTGTCAGCGGCATATTGCTCAACCCGAATTTGCCCGTCGGGTGCGGTGAACATGTCATCCGCCTCCGTCTTCAGTTTGAACTCAGGCCCGGGGCCGGTCGCGCTGGCGTGGCGAGGACGAACAACATCATACCTGCCTGTAGAAACCCCGTTCGTCGTAACCAGCCGCCAAACATCGTACGTTCCGTTCCATTTTGCTGCCCATTGGACTCGCCAATGGCCGCGAGGTTCAGGGCGCAACTTGAAGTTCGCGGCGCCGATCGCGCGAATGGACAAGACGTGCGTCTTTCGACATGACAGACGGACCGGAAGCGGGGTATCCGCGGTGTTCCCGGCACGGCTGCTTTGCCGCAGAGAAAGTTAAATAATGTCAACGGTATACGGCGATATCGTGAACGTTTTCATCGGTTCGTGCGCCGCTTCGGCTGGTTGCTGATGTCCGGGATCGACCAGCCATCGCCATGGTGGTCGCCGGCGCGGCACGCCGACCGGAAGCCGTTCCTGATGGCGCGGGCCGCGATCACGAAGGGCTTGCGAGCCTGGTTCGACGAGCAGGGATTCGCGGAGGCCGAGACGGGCATCCTGCAGGTCTCGCCGGGCAATGAGACACACCTGCATGCGCCCCGGACCGAACTGACCGGTGGAGACGGAACCCGCGCGCCGCGCTATTTGCGGACGTCACCGGAGTTCGCGGCCAAGAAACTGCTCGCGGCGGGCGAAGACAAGATATTCGAGTTTGCACGCGTGTTCCGTGACCGCGAGCGCGGCGATCTTCATTTGCCTGAATTCACCATGCTGGAATGGTACCGCGCCAACGCGGCTTATGACGCCATTATGGCCGACACGATTGTGGTCATCGCCCATGCAGCGCAGGCGACGGGCATCGGGCAATTCTCGTTTCGCGGCCGCATCTCCGATCCCTTCGCCGAGCCTGAATTGCTGACGGTCGCGACCGCGTTCGAGCGGTTCGCCGGGATCGACTTACTGGCGACGGTCGCGGATGGCGAAGGGGATCGCAGGGCGCTCGCCGAGGCGTCAAAATCGCGGGTGCGGGTTGCGGACGACGACACCTGGTCCGATATCTTCAGCAAGGTGCTGGTCGAGCATATCGAGCCGCATCTCGGGCAGGGGCGCTTGACGGTCTTGTTTGAGTATCCGGTGCCGGAGGCTGCGCTGGCGCGGGCGAAAGCGTCTGATCCGCGTGTGGCCGAGCGGTTTGAGATCTACGCTTGCGGCGTCGAGCTCGCCAACGGGTTTGGCGAATTGACCGATGCCGCCGAACAGCGTCGTCGTTTCACGCAGGCGATGGACGAGAAGGCGCGGCGTTACGGTGAGCGCTATCCGCTCGACGAGGATTTTCTGCAGGCGGTCGCCGTGATGCCGCAAGCCAGCGGTGTCGCGCTCGGTTTTGACCGGCTGGTGATGCTGGCAAGCGGTGCGCTCAGGGTGGATCAGGTGGTATGGACACCACCGGCGGGAGAAGCATGAACAGGATCGATCCGAAATTGGCGGCGACGTTGCGACAACCGGCGGAACTCGTCGATTGCGATCTTGCGCTTGCGGCGGAACTGGCCGATCTCGAACGGGTTGCGGCGCGCTACGCGATTGCGGTGACGCCCGATATCGCTGCGCTGATCGACACCGACGATCCAAACGACCCGATCGCACGGCAGTTCATCCCAAGCACGCTGGAACTGGTGCAGGAGCCCGGCGAGCGCGCCGATCCGATCGGCGATGACGCCCATTCACCGGTCGCCGGCATCGTTCATCGCTATCCGGATCGCGTGCTGTTCAAGCTGGTTCATGTCTGCGCAGTGTATTGCCGCTTCTGTTTTCGCCGCGAGATGGTGGGACCCGGCAAGGCAACGGCGCTGTCGGACAACGCCTATCGCGACGCGCTCGACTATATCCGGATGCATCCCGAGATCTGGGAAGTCATCCTGACCGGCGGCGATCCCCTGATGCTGTCGCCGCGACGGATGGCCGAGATCATGGCCGACATCGCCGCCATCGATCACGTCAAGATCGTCCGCCTCCACACCCGCGTGCCGGTCGTGGCTCCCGCGCGCATCAGTGACGAGATGGTTGCGGCATTGAGGGTTGGCGGTGCCACCACCTGGGTCGCGGTTCACGCCAACCATCCGCGTGAGTTGACGGCAGAGGCCCGCGCCGCTTGCGCCCGGCTCGTCGATGCCGGCATCCCCCTGGTGAGCCAGTCGGTGCTGCTGCGCGGCGTCAATGACGATGCGGCGACGCTGGAAGCCCTGATGCGGTCCTTCGTCGAATGCCGGATCAAGCCATATTACCTGCACCATGGCGATCTCGCGCCGGGAACCTCGCATCTGCGCACCACGATCGAGCGCGGACAGGAACTGATGCGCGGCTTGCGCGGACGCGTTTCCGGGCTGTGTCAGCCCGAATTCGTGCTCGATATTCCCGGCGGCCACGGCAAGGCGCCGATCGGCCCGCATTATTTGTCGCATCCAAATTCCCGGGAACGTGAACTATCCTCGGAAACGCGTTATCGTGTCGTCGATTATTGCGGTGACGTTCACCTCTATCCGCCGAAGCCGTGAACCGGCGATGACGGGCGGGGATGAGGGAGGGCAGAAGCCGCCGGAAGACGAGAGCAACCGCGCGATCGAAAACGCGATAATGCTGGCTTTCTTCGCGGTGCTGGTGGCAGCCGGTATATGGTTGCTCAGCACCATGGCCGATGTACGAAAGGCGCAGGATTGCGCGGCCCAGGGGCGTCGCAATTGTGGAACGATCGATGTTCCGGCGCGATAAATCAGAAATGAGAACGGGAGAACCGAAATGCGAAAAATAATCCTGTCAGTGGCGCTTCTGGTTCTGACCGGTAGTCCGGACGTATTCGCGCAGGGATCGACGGTGCCGAAAAATTCAGACAAAGTGATCCAAGCGCCGATCGGTCATCGCCAGCCACGCGCCGCCGACGTTCCCGAACCGAAGAACATGAACGATCCGAACGATCCCCTGAGCAAGGAAAATGCTTTGCTGGATCGCAAGATCAAGAGCATCTGCCGCGGCTGCTAAGGCAGGGCCCTCGCCCATCACGGTACATCGACTTGACGGGCCAGAATCTGCTTCAACTGTTTGAGCAGACTCTGGCCGTAACGTTTTGTTCGAGCGCAATTTCTTAGGCGGACCGTTCGTTGAATGGCCGGCGCGCCAAGCTTCGTCTTGCCTCGACGGCGTCGGCCAGCACGTTGAGCGCCTGCACGGTGGTTTCCCAGTCGATGCAGCCGTCCGTGATGCTCTGACCATAGGTGAGCGGCTTGCCCGGCACGACATCCTGGCGGCCCGCGACGAGATTGCTCTCCATCATCACGCCGGTGATGCGCGCTTCGCCAGCGGATATCTGCCTGGCGATATCGGCCGCGACCAGCGGCTGGTTCTCGGGCTTCTTGCTGCTGTTGGCGTGGCTGGTGTCGATCATGATCCGCGGTGTCACGCCGGAACGGGTGAGTTCGGCTGATGCGGCATCGACGCTGTCAGCGTCATAGTTCGGCTTGCTGCCGCCGCGCAGGATGATGTGGCAGTCATCGTTGCCAGTCGTAGCGGCGATCGCCGAGCGTCCGCCCTTGGTGACCGCCATGAAATGATGGGGATGCGACGCCGACTTCACGGCCTCGGCCGCGATCCGCACATTGCCGTCGGTTCCGTTCTTGAAGCCGACCACGCAGGAAAGTCCGGACGCGAGCTCGCGATGGATTTGGCTTTCCGTGGTTCGCGCGCCGATCGCCGCCCACGCCACCAGGTCGGCGATGTATTGCGGCGTCGTCATGTCGAGGAATTCGGTGCCGGCCGGCAGACCAAGGTTGTTCACTGCCGAAAGCACGTTGCGGGCAAGACGCAGGCCCCTGTTGATGTCGAAGCTGCCGTCGAGGCCGGGATCGTTGATCAATCCTTTCCAGCCGACCGTCGTGCGCGGCTTCTCGAAATAGACGCGCATCACGATCTCGAGGCGGTCGGCCAGCCGCTCGCGCAGGGCGACGAGGCGTTCGGCGTATTCCACGGCCGCAGCGGGATCGTGCACCGAGCAGGGGCCGACGACAACCAGAAGCCGGTCATCGGTTCCGTTCAGGATGGCGTGGATGGCGTTGCGCGCCGCCATCACGATGCGCGTGGCGGTCAAAGTGCGCGGTATCTCGCGCATGACCTCTTGCGGCGTCGTCAGCTCTTTCAGTTCGCTTATTCGAAGATCGTCGGTGGTGCTCAACACGGCTCTGGCTCCTGTTTTGAAGAACCTGCCGGCCAATAAAAAAGCCGCCAGGATTTGGCGGCTGTTCGGACTTTTTGCTGCAATTATTTAGATTGCGCGTGATCCTCCCACCGCCAGCGAGCTGTCGAAGCTAAAATACCAATAGTTGCTGGCGGCGATCATGATCATGGTCGGCTCTATAGCTCACGCATCGGGACTTGTCATCCCCTATTCGGCGGGGGAGTTGGCTCGCGCAGCGCCAGCCCGTGTCAGGCCTTGCGCGCGGCGAGCGCCATGCCGACCAGCGACGCGCCGCCAAGCACCAGGTTGATCCCGACCAGGAGACCGATCGCCCATTCCGCTGAACCCGGAAGGCCGGCAATGATCAGGAACGAGATCAGGAGGTCCATCACTCCGGAGACCAGCAGCCAGGACCAGCGCCCGGACAATTCGCGACGGTGCTCCAGCGCGTACATGATGGTGGTGACGCCTTCGATCAGAAAGTAGGCGCCGAGGACGATGGTCAGCGTCAGCACGCCCTGCATCGGCCGCGCCAACAGCACGAGGCCGGCGAGCACGGCAAGTGCCGCCGAAAACAGCGACCACCAGAAGCCCGGCATCTGCCGCGCCCAGTAGGTGACGACCAGCCCGGCGATGCCGCTGATCAGGAACATCCAGCCCAAGAAGATTGCAACCGCGAGGCTTGCCAGCGGCGGCACGATCATCGCGGCCAGGCCGAGCACCGCCAGCAGAATGCCTTCAAACAGGAAGGCTTTCCAATGCGTCTTCACGGCAGCGTTCATCTCGGACTGCAATTTGGCGATGTCTTTGGGCAGCCTATCTTGGGGAAGGGTCATCACAGCTCTCCCGCTACGCGCGGGCTGATACTAGAGCGTTTTGCAGCGAACAGGAATGGTTGGCGCAAGGAATTGGACGGGAGGAGAACGCGTCCAATTTTAGCTGACGCGCTAACCAGCCTCGTTCGCCGACGAAAAGCCCTCCGACGTCGTGCGCATCCGGTTGCGGCCAAAAACGTAGACAGCCGTGGTTGCGACCAGCAGGGCGAGGCCGAGCAGGATCGATGTGAAACCGATCGGGATCAGAACCAGCGAGGCGTTGCGTTCCGGGTTGACGAACCAGTGGTGCAGCGAGGTCAGCAGGAACGACACGCCCGCAAAGCCGGCACCGCCGCCCACGACCAGCAGCGCCCACATTCGCCGCAACTGGCTCAGCCGCTCGCGCGCGATCTCGGTGCGCGGCGCGTGATGGCGGCCGACGCGCCGCACCAGCCGCGCCGCAAATCCGATCGAGCTGAAGCCGATGATCAGGCTGGCCGTTCCCAGCATCATCCGCGTGGTGGAGCCGAGATCGGGATGCTTTTGCAGAATCAGCAGCGGAAAATCGAACGCCGCATGCAGCGCGACCGGCGCAAGCAGGGCCAGCGTCCAGCTCGAGATGCGGGCGAGATCGCGATTGTGCCGGTTGGCACCGAGTGCGGTGCCGGCACGTGCGATGGCGATATAGGCGCCGGCGATAATGCCGAGCGCACCGTGGAACGGCACGGTGAGGACGCTGCGCAATGCCGCCAGCGATCGCCACATGTCGGCGTGCTGCACCAGGTAAGCGAGATTTTCGTAGGCTGCGAATCCGAGGCCCGCGGCCGCGCCGTACACGACAGTGTCCATCGGATCGGCAAAGGTGCGGCGCTTCCACGACACTCCGATGATCACGAGCACCTTGACGATCTCCTCGGGCGCGGCAACGCCGAACACCGAGCGGAGCCCCTGGGTCATCCAGGGATTTCCGGGGACCGCGAGAATCGCTGCGAACGGCGCCCGAGCGATTCCCAGTAGCGAAATGCTGGCCGCGCCCAGCACGAACGCGATCCACACCTGCGCCGGCGGGCCGGGGCGCTCGTCAGCGGCGATGACCAGCCACAGCAAAAGCAACGCGGGCGCGATCGCGGCGACGCCGATGACAGTCGGGAGGGATTGCAGCAGGAGCATTTGGGGACTTTGTTCGGATGGATCGAAAATGGCCGTAAATTCAGCGCTTTGCAAGGAAAGCAAACGCGACTTGTTGTCGCCAAAAGGCGAGGGGTACGGGCCGGCTAACCCGAGCGTTTGGAGGTGGGTTTCCCAGCAATTCGGGAGCGGGCAAGGGCGTTGAGCAGGGGAGCTTCGAGCTTGACTCTTTCCTCCTGACTGTGACCGCCGCGCCACAGCATTAGCTGCCTAATTCGTCTACAACCATTGGCAGCAATTATCGCCCAAGGGGAATCACCATGAAGAAATTTGCACTGGGAATGCTTGCAGCTGTCGCAATGACCGGATCAGCTGTCGCGGCTGACATGGCTCCCCGTTACGCCAAGGCGCCGCCTCCGGCTCCGGTCGTGGTGTACAACTGGACCGGCTGCTACATCGGCGGCAACATCGGCGGCGGTTGGGCACGGACCTCGCAGGAACGCACCGAAATCATCGGCGTCGGACTGGTTGTTCCGCCGACCAATTACGGTTCAAGCGATGGTAGCGATTTCGTCGGCGGCGCGCAGATCGGCTGCGACTACCAGTTTGCCGGCAATTGGGTGCTCGGTATCCAGGGCATGTACAACTATGCGCGCATCGACAGCTCGCATTTCCTGACGGCCTTCCCGACCTTCCGGTCGGATATCGAAACCAAGGACATCTTCACGGTAACCGGCCGACTGGGTTACCTGTTCACGCCCCAGTTGCTTGGCTACATCAAGGGCGGTGGCGCCTGGACCCGGTCTGACTATGTGATCTTCCAGCCGGGTGGCGTGCTGGTCTCCGAACAAGCGTTTGGCGTCAACCGCAGCGGCTGGACCGTCGGCGGCGGCCTCGAATGGATGTTCGCTCCGGGCTGGTCGGTATTCGGCGAATACAACTACATGGACTTCGGTCACAGGGACGTTGCGTTTACGACGCCCGTCATCGGGGCATTTCCGGACCGTGTGCGCACGAAGCTGGAAGTTTCCACGGCACTGGTTGGCGTGAACTACAAGTTCAACTGGGGTGGCCCGGTCGTCGCCCGGTACTGAGCTTTCAAGGACTGAGCCTGGTACCAGGTACTGAGTTCTTCCCGAGACTAATTAAAAGCCCCGGCATCGTCCGGGGCTTTTTTTGTTCGGGCAAACGCGCGGAGATCACCGTTGGGCAGTCGGCTTGGCGCGTAGCCAGGCCGATTTCAGGCTGCAGGCGCAGGCAGCGTACCCGCTTAGCCCGCCAGGAGGCGCCGGCAGGCGTCGACAAACACCGCGGCGCCGGTGACGATGTCGGCATCATCAGTGTTCTCGGTCCAGTGATGGCTGATGCCGCCGATCGAGGGTACGAACAGCATGCCTGACGGCATGATGGTCGAGAGAATCTGTGCGTCGTGACCGGCGGCGCTGGGCATGCGGATCGACCTGCCGCCGGCAAGCGCCTTGCTCGCAGCTTCGATCGCTTGCTGGAACGAGGCGTCCATCATCGCGGGCGCGCCGGTGCGAATGCGCTCCACCGCAACCGTGCAGGGGCCGCGCGCGCTGACGTCGGCGGCCATGCCTCGCAGCAAATCCTCCAGGC
Source organism: Bradyrhizobium sp. AUGA SZCCT0160 (assembly GCF_018130105.1). NCBI lineage: Bacteria > Pseudomonadati > Pseudomonadota > Alphaproteobacteria > Hyphomicrobiales > Nitrobacteraceae > Bradyrhizobium > Bradyrhizobium sp. AUGA SZCCT0160. Next base: position 84,669 of record NZ_JAFCMD010000027.1, on the reverse strand, counting down.
GATCGATCACAGCGGGATCGTCGTCGCGAATCTGGAACAGCATTTCCGCAGATCCCGGGATGATGCTCGGGGCACCCGGATCGAGCCTGATCGAGCCGGTGGTCCAGACCGTGCGCGACCCGCAGGCTTTCGGAAACCGTTCGTCGATATCGACGCAGAATTTCGCCAGCGCGAGGCCAGCGTCCTTGCGCACGGCCATCCGCGTCGTGCCGGCGTGGTTTTGCTCGCCGGTGAAGGTGATCCGATATTGCCAGATACCGACGATGGAGGTGACGACACCGATGCTAAGCGCGTTGCCCTCGAGGGTCTGACCCTGTTCGATATGCGCCTCGAGATATCCGATGTGGCGCCCGCGTTCGGCCGTGGCGCGCGGACGGCCGGCGAGGCCGACTTCGCGCAGCGCTTCGCGCATGCTGCGATCGCTGTTGCGGTCGCGTGCGGCGTCGACGTCAGCCTCGGTGAGAGCACCGACATAGGAACGGCTGCCGAGGAAACTGCCGAAATGGCCTTCCTCATCGCACCAGGATGCGACCTCGACGGCGCCCTTGATATCAGGGTCGGAATTGATGACGCGGGCGGCTTCAAGCGCATAGACGACACCCAGCGGACCATCGAGCCAGCCCGCGTAATTCTGGCTTTCGAGATGCGAGCCCGCCAACAGCTTCGGCCCCGGTTTCGTGCTGGTGCCCAGCACATTGCCGATGCCGTCGATCTCGGCGGCAAGGCCCGCCTCGGGAAGCCGCTGCACCAGCCATTCCAGCGAGCGCATATGCGGCTCCGAGAAGGTCGGCTTGTGGACACCGGTCTTGTAGGTGCCGATGCCACGCAGCGCATGAAGGTCTGCGAGGACGCGGGCGCCGTCGAAGGGCAGGGTCTTGTCGGGCATGGCTGGTGCCTCTCCTTGATTGGCCGTCAGGGGCCGGTCGGCTTGCGATAGACATCCTTGGTCGCGAGCCGTCCATCGCGAAACGTATAACACTCGACGCCGCGTTGTTCGCGCTGCTCGCCGGTGGCGCGCACGGTTTCGCTGACACGGAACGTCATGAAGGTCATATCACCGGCGTGATGATAGGCCACGTCATGGAAGCGTTGCGCCGAGAACAGGGCCTTTTGCTCGGCGAGATGTTCGGCAATGGCGGCGGCGCCGGCGAGGGATTTGGTCACCGCCAGACCGTCGTGAAAGGTCCAGAGAAAGTCAGGCGTCACTACGGAATAGAGCGCAACCATGTCGCCCTTGAACAGGGCGCGCGCGAAGCCTTTGAACAGCTCATCGCGTTCGGTGGAGGAGGGCGCCATGATTTTATTCACGCTCCAACAATCCCTGGCTGAGAATGTGTACCGACTGACAAACTTTTTTCGATCGCGTGCGGCAGCAGAGCGAACCGGTGCGCACGAGTCAAATCTCTAATATGTTGAGGTGGTTGTAACGCACCTGACGCGGCGGATTGGTCCCACACGCGAGACATCGTTCAGAAGAATGTTTGCGTCGATCTCTTGACGGATTTTAAATCTTCTGCGCATACCAACGCCCCTTCGCCGGAATCCGCCGGCGCTCTAAAGGACCGAAGCCATGTTGAGCCTGCGCTCACATATCGTCGCGAAAGCCGCCGCCGCGCTGCCGTTTATTCGGCCGTGCGATTGGTCGCGCATGTGCGTGGCGAAGCAAGGTCCGAGCTATCTGGCGCCCGAAAATCTCGGGACCACCAGGACGCCAAGAGCGTAAACCGGCAGCGGGAATCTACCCTCTGCCTCAAGGCAGAGAGCGAAGATGACCCGCGACAGCACCACAGGACTCGAGGACCGTGACCGCCAGAGGATTTTGTCCTCGCCGGTGGCGCATGCCTTCGTGCGCATAGTGACGCAGCGCCGGGGCATTTCCGAGGCCGAGGCCGAGCAAGTCTATCTCGATTACATCAACCGAGCGCAGCCGGCGGACAACTGCCGGGGTCGTGAGGACGCTTGATCATTTGAAGCGATTTCGAATTCAGGATGGCCGTCCCTGCAAGGACATAAGATGGCCCGCTGATCCGGTACTGGTCCCCTTTGGTGGGGCGGCAAACGGTGGTTTCAGGCAGCGAAGCAGTTTCCATTGGCCGGGGTCGTCCGGCCGTTTGTAAGTTTTCAGGCTGGCGTAGCTCAGATGGAGAGCAGCGGTTTTGTAAACCGAAGCGCGGAGACTCGAGCCCTCCCGTCAGCACCAATGGTTGGGTGTGATTTTCAATACGTAACGCGAGCGTGGCGAAAGACGCACCGCACTCAGACTGCGACGGGCTTGCCGTGGGGGTTCAATTCCCTCCGCTCGCACCATCACGCTCCCGTAGCCAAGCGGTAAGGCATCGGTTTTACGCACCGACATACGCTCGTTCGATCCGAGCGGGGGCACCAATCATGCGCTTTTAGCTCAGTGGCAGAGCACCGCCGCGACATGGCGGTTGTCCGCGGTTCGATTCCGTGAAGGCGCACCAATTCACGCTCTTGTAGCACAATGGCAGTGCGACCGCTCGATAAGCGGTTGATGCAGGTTCGATTCCTGACTGGAGCACCACCGAAGGGAGGCCGACATGACCGTCGCTTTCACGACCTTGATGGAACGCAGCGATGCCATCAAGGCACTTGCGAAACCGGCGCGGCTCGCCACCGCAAGCCATCGAGGCGATGGATCCGGAGCGTTAAACCTGACTGGAGATGGAGCGGCCTTTTAAGCCGTGCGCAAGTGGTTCGAAACCACCCGGATCCTCCAATCAAGGACCAGTGCCCCAGCGGCCAAGGGAGCGGATTCTTAATCCGTCGACGCAAGTCACCGTCGGTTCGAGTCCGACCTGGTCCTCCATTTCGAAACAGACTCTGGCCGAGCTCAGATAACTTTGCGGCCGTGGTGGAACGGTAGACACCCGCGCTTGAGGGGCGCGCGCCATGTGCATCCGAGTTCGAGTCTCGGCGGCCGCACCATGTTGCAGACCTAGATTGCGCTCAATTTGCGCTCAAACTGCTCCTGGACCCAGCTGGTGACGGGGCTCGACTGTCGATCGAGTTGCGGCGAGTTCGATTCTCGTCAGGGGCGCCACTGCGAATTCACATTGAAAGAATTCCGCCATCAGCATCAACGCGAGGAGGTTTTCATGTTCCAGAATTGCTCCGCGCTCGTGCTCAACGCGGATTTCCAGCCGCTCAGCTATTTCCCACTCAGCCTGTTCGGCTGGGAAGACGCCATCAAGGCGGTCGTCAAGGGATCTCACGTCGTCGTCGCTGAATACGACGAGGTCGCCCGGAGCCCGTCGATCCAGATGAAGTTGCCATCGGTGATCGCGCTGCGCTGTTATGTGCGGCCGCCGAACCGGGTCGCCTTCAGCCGGTTCAACGTGTTCCTTCGGGATCACTTCGTGTGCCAGTATTGCAGCGTTCCGCACCGCCCGAACGATCTTACCTTCGACCATGTCCTGCCGCGCGCCGCCGGAGGCATGACGTCCTGGGAGAACATCGCAACGGCATGCAGCCCCTGCAATATGCGGAAAGACACACGGCTGGAGAAGCCCCGCCGGAAGCCGTTCGAGCCCACGGTGCATCAGCTGATGGCGGCGCAGCGCCATTTCCCGCCGAACTTCCTGCACGAGACCTGGCGCGACTTCCTGTACTGGGATGTCGAACTCGAGAAGTAAGCCGCCGGCCACGGCCGGCGGTTTCGGTTCTGCGGCAGGCTTTCAAAACATTTCGGGTAACGCCAAGTCTGGTGACTGAGCGGGCCTGTAAAGCCTGCGCCTTTGCGCACGCGCGGTTCAATTCCGCGGTTCCCCACCATCGTTCGGCAGATGCCCAACAGCCGTCCAAACCCGCGGACCTGGTATATTGGGAGTGCCATGCGCTGCCCGCGCATTGATAGCGGTTCGATCCCGCTGGTCCGCGCCATCTTGCGAAACTGCGCGCGTCGCGCAATTCGCCGTCCAGAAAGCTAATCCAGTGAAAGCATCGGCTTGAAACGCCGGGGAGGTCAGGGCGGCACTGACTCTGGACACCATCACGGGGGTGCACAAGGTGCATTTGATCCTTGCAAGATCGAAGCGGCCGGGGCGGTACCGGCACTCTCCACCATCTCATTCCCGTCGAGCCATCTCGGTGAGGGCACCCGGCTGTTAACCGGGGTAGCGCGGTTCGAAACCGTGGTCGGGAGCCAATTCCGCTTGTCAGCCGATTACCATCAACGACCTGTAGCTCAGTTGGATTCAGAGCGCCGTGCTACGAACGCGGAGGGCGGGGGTTCGAGTCCCTCCAGGTCGGCCAAAATTGACAGTCTGTAGGGGAGCCTGGTCGTCCCTACCTGCCTTGGAAGCAGGGGATCGCTGGTTCGAATCCAGCCAGACTGACCACAATCGATTCAAAGACAAAGCGGGACGCTCGCGCCTCGCCAGCCTTTGCCTCTTGGCTCGGTCGGTAGAGCGCCCGGTTCTGATCCGGGATATCAGCGGTTCAATCCGCGAGAGGCTGCCCATGCGGGCTTGGGTCATAGGCTGATCACCTGGTTTCCAGCCAGGCAAAGTCGGTTCGAGTCCGGCAGCCCGCGCCAATCACAAGTCAGCTACCTTCCTGGCTGCCGCGAGGCTGTCCTTGATACTATTCGAGTTGAGGATCCCATCTTCGAATGCGATTCGCGCTGCGGTGAGCCTTCGGTTCAGTTGCAGCTTGGGTCCGGCTCCAAATAGCCGGTCGATCTCCGAGGTTATCTCAAGCATTTGCGCGGCGGCTTCATGGGCGACACCAAGCTCATCAAGCCGTGCAGCGACCGACATTTCCCGTTGCGTTAGCGGCCGTTTCTTTGCCGATTTCGGTTTCCACTTTTTCGCGATCGCCCTTTTGGTCTTCTTCGCTTTCTTTATCACCGTAGCCGCTCCCTTCGTCTGGCGGTCCAGGATAACACTCTTTCACGGTGAAGATCACCGGTTCGAATCCGGTAGGGAGCGCCATTGCGGGCGCGTCGCCACGTTGGCCTAAGGCGCCGGATTTTGATTCCGGTGACCGCTGGTTCGAATCCAGCCCCGCTCACCAAATCCATCGCTCGGCCTCTCGGGAGGGTTTGCTGCTCATAACGGCGAACAGGACGGTTCGAAACCGTTACGAGCGACCATTGCCTTCCGACCTCGTCTATCAGCTAGGACGCTTGCTTGTGGAGCAGGAAAACACGGGGCAGCACCGTGGGTCGGGACCACTTCAGGGAGTGAAGCTCAAGTGGACGAGCGCTGGTCTCCAAAACCAGAGGTTCCAGGTTCGAGGCCTGGTTCTCCCGCCATTTTCTCCGCGGCAGTGAGGAATGATTGCCGTGCCCGGAAATGAATTGCTTTGCGCGCGGTGGGCGCCCACGGCTTCCTGTGATTTCACTGGCCGAAAACCGGGATGGCGCTCCCTAGCGGAATCGAACCGCTCTCTCCACCGTGAAAGGGTGGCGTCCTAACCGATAGACGAAGGGAGCAAAAACAACCGGAAATCAGTGCGTTACAGCATGATGCGCCGTGTTGGTCGCCGATAATCGGGTTGGATTAGGCCGGCGACCGGCGAACGTATAGTGGCGTTTTGCCGGGCGGGCAAGCGGCCTGAAACCGCCTTTTCCGGGCGCTTGCGGCCCGCGCCGGCAAGGGTGCACCGGCCAAAAAACCCGATGTTTTGCAACGGATTTTAAAGCCGCCTGGAGTAGGGCTGGTGGCAGGGGAACTTCTGACATGGCCTTGGGCACCAAAAAGCGCGAGTCGCGCAAATCGCTGCATCAATCCGGGTGGATCACGCTGGACGGCGGTTTTGCGGCACGGCCCTGCGTGGTGCAGGATATGTCCACGACGGGTGCCAAGGTTACGATCGACGATCCCAACACGCTGCCCGCCAAATTGAAGCTGGCGTTTTCGCGCGACGCCCGCACGGGCCGAAACTGCGAAGTGGTCTGGCGCCGCGGCAAGTCGGTCGGCATCAAGTTCGTCCGCTAGCGCCCCGCGGCGCAGGACGATAAAAGGCGGGATGCGAAACTTCCTTCTTGCGATCCCGGTTCTGGTACTGACTGGCGTGGCGGCGTTGGCCGCCGAGCCATCGGGACATCAGAAGTCCGACAGGACGGCCCCTTCGGGCAAGCTGCTTCCGCTGAAGGGAGCGACATCAGGCAATCCATGCGCGGCATACGGGGCGGGATTCGTCAGGGTCGAGGGCACCGAGACCTGCGCGAAGATCGGCGGTGCCGTCAGTATCGGCGTCGGCACATCGGCCCGGTCGCGCTGAGCGTCACGTCATCGGCGGCGCGATGAACTGGATAAATCCGGGGCGCTCCGAGATCTGCGCGAACCAGCGCTCGAGGTTCGGAAGTTTCGGCTTGGTGACGCCCTCGACGCCGAACCAGCGCCGCGCGAAAGCGCCGAGCGCGATATCGGCGATCGTGAACTGATCGCCTTCGATATAGCGGCGCGTTGCCACTTGTGCGTCGACGATCCGCCATTGCACGGCCTCGGCGTCGGCGTCCTTCTGGACCTGGACCATGTCGCGTTTTTCCGGCGCCGTGCGAACCAGCGCCCAGAACACCGGCCGGTCCACCGGTTGCAGGGTCGACAGCGTCCAGTCCAGCCAGCGGTCGACGGCCGCGCGTGCCTGCGGACTATGCGGATAGATCGGCGAATTCTGGCCGTAGGCGAGGCAGAGATAGCGCATCACCGAATTGGATTCCCACAAGACGAAGTCGCCGTCGATCAGCGTCGGCACCCGGCCATTGGGATTCATCGCAAGGTAGGGCGCTTCATTGTTCTTGCCGAACTGCATGCCGGCATCGATGCGTTCATAGCCGAGATCGAGCTCGCGCAGGCACCACAGCACTTTCTGAACGTTGACCGAATTGGCCCGGCCCCAGATGGTGAGTTGTTGTTTGTTGTCAGCCACGTGTTTTGCTCCCGGTGGTTTTCTTGCGGTGATCTTCTTGCAACCGGTTCATAGCGGAAGATCAGCAAAAAAGCGCGGGCCGCCTTGGATCAAACAAAACCTGGACCAAAAAAAACAGGCTCCGCCGCGTCGCGACGGAGCCTGATTTCACGTACGTTTGCCGTCAGCGGCCGAAGAACAACCACAACAGAAGGATTATCGGTATCGGTACGCCCAACAGCCACAACAAAATTCCTCGTCCCATCCTCGTATCCTCCAAATATCAATCGAGGAGAGAACGTGCGGGCGCGTGTCTTGTTCCTTCGCGCGGACCGAAACTGCGCATGCGGTGCCGCGTTATGATGGTGGAATGTCGGAGAGTGACTGTCCGATTCGAAACAGCGAATAGCCGTCTCGATCGATGGCTTCGCGCACCTCGGCGTTGACGTCGCCTGCTTCGCGGCTGCGCGTCAACGTCCAGTCGTCTTCCGAGGTTTCTGAGGGAAACGGCACGTCCGCTTTCGTCACCAGCCGGTAGCTGGGATGGCGGACGTGCACAAAGAAATTGTACCGTAACGTTTTCAAGCGAAGTGGATTCCGGTTCGCGTCAAGAGAGCCAGAGCCCGTTCTGATTCATTCAAGAACCGAACAGGCTCAACGCCTACCAGTGGCCGGTGTTCGGCATCGAGGTCCACGGCTCGGCCGGCGGCTTCGGGTCACCCTTCTGCAAGAGCTCGATCGAATGCAGATCCGGCGAGCGGACGAACGCCATGTTGCCGTCGCGCGGCGGGCGATTGATGGTGATGCCCATCTTCATCAGCCGATCGCAGGTGGCGTAGATGTCGTCGACCTCATAGGCGAGGTGACCGAAATAGCGGTCTTCGCCGTATTTCTCTTCGTCCCAATTGTAGGTCAGTTCGACCAGCGGCGCGCCGCGGGTGGCCGGCGAGGCCTTGAGCAGGCCTTCGTCTTCGGCGGCGCACAGGAACACCAGCGTGAAGCGGCCCTTGTCGTTGTCGATCCGGCGCACTTCCTTCAGCCCCAGCGCATCAGAATAGAATTTCATCGCGGCATCGAGATTGCGGACGCGCAGCATGGTGTGGAGAAAACGCATGTTTCTTGGCTCCCTTTGCGAGGCTTGGTTTTTGGTTCGGGGCTTGAATAGCAGCAAAATCCCCCACGGGGCAGGGGGCAAGATGCCATTCAGGCGCCACCCCGGGCCCTTTACATAGCGGTGTGGCTGGGAAAGTGATGGCAGTATGAAATACCTGCTTAGCGCTCTTCTCATCTCCGGCACGGCTCATGCAGCCGACCAACTTCCCAACAGCATGCTCGGGAAGTGGGCCTCTGACGCTGCTGCGTGCGGACAGCAGTCCAGCGAACTCGGGATGACGGTCGAACCCCGGACAGTGCTGTTTTACGAGCATGGCTTTCAGATCAAGCACATTACCCGGCTAAAGGATGGCTCACTAAAGGGAACAGGGTATGGTTTTGCAGACGATGGTCGGTCCAACGGTTCAATCACGCTTAAGCTGATTGATCCCAACAAGCTTCAGACCAAGGGAGATGTCTATCATCGGTGCGAAAAGCGAAATGGAGGCGCACGATGAGTGAAGCCGAAGTGAGCGGCCTTGCTGCGACCTTCCTCAACTATCACCGTTGCGGGAAGGATAAGCGCGCCGGGCGGGCCAAGCACGAGTGCCGGCGCGTCTGAACTGTGGGTAATTCGACCGTGGGCTGGACAGGCAAGCCCGTCCGCACATTATGCGTCGCGAGACGGAATCTCTGGAGGGCCTAGGGGGACAGTCTCGCTGAAGGCCACGCGGCGTAACGCCCGCGTGGCCTTTTGTTTTCCAATTATTTACGATTGCTCGTCCGCAAAATTGCGGACGCTGTTCGTTCTCCGAGAACAAAAGCGGAGCCGGCAGGCTAGCCATTGATCGCCTGGCGGGTGACGGCCGGAACGAACCTTTCTCCGCCGGGTTCTTTCCACAAAGGAGAGGAGCCATGACGGAGATCATCAAAGGCGTCAGCCCCATTACCCTTATCAACGTCTTCACCGTTGCCCCGGAAAAGGCCGACGAACTCGTCAAATTGCTCGACGAGGCTACTGACAAGGTCATGAAGCATCAGCCGGGATGCTGCCAACATTCACCGCGGCCTTAGCGGCAAACACGTCGCGAATTACGCTCAATGGCGATCGAAGGAGGATTTCGAAGCCATGCAGCGCAATCCCGAATGCAAAGAGCACATGATGGCGGCAGGTAAGCTCGCGGAAAAATTCGAGCCCGAACTCTATGCGGTGGCCAGCGTCCACGTAAGACGCGCGGGGTGACGGCTACACAAGCGAAAGCCCCGCTCGGGGGAAGCAGGGCTTTCTGATGGGGATGAGTGTCTGGGGGACTACTCATCCATAAGTCACCGCACCGCGCAATTGGTTCAAACCGATTTTCGCGCGCTGCTGATCCGGAGTACTTGCCAAATTGTTCTTGTTATGTTCTATTCAAGCCATTCCCTGGAGGTTGATTCATGGACATCGAGAAACAACGCGAAATCATCAGGCTCTGGAACCGCATGCGCCGGGTCGAAGGCCCGATCGCCGAGGAAATCCGCATTCAGATCCTCGAATATTTTGTACAGCAGGACCGTCCGAAACGCGCGGCCTGATGAGGTTTGCTCGCGCGCGTCGCCACGGCGTTAAGGCGCTGGTGTCGAGAGCGTGATCTCGCACAGATATTTGCGCGGGGCGGACGCAGTATCCCAGCACAGAGCGCCGGTCGACAATCGCCATCGCTCCCCCGGCGGCAGGCACGTCGCCGGCAGCGCGAGGGACCAGGTTCACTTCCGATGGGCTAGACCTTGACGTCGACCAATGGGGCTGGCTCGGCCTGGGCGTGTTGTTCGATCTGTGCTTGCTGGGCCTGCGCCTTGGCGTCGTAGACGGCCTTCAGGTCTTCGTTGATCGTATTCGGCGGCGCCTTGGCGGTTTGGTCGACAAGGAGCTGGATTCTGGCCTGCGTCACTTCAACAGGTACGGGATAAACAAGCATGAGATTATCCTCCTGACCAAAAGCTGTCAGGCGTTCGTTTACACTTTGTAAAGAGATTGGGTTAACGGCGAATTGGGTTAATTGCCGAGTAGATCGGTACCGGGCAGGGACCGGCGAGACGTGCAGGGGATGCCGAGATGATTTTGGTGACAGGGAGTATTCTGGCGCGTGAGGACCGTTTTGAGGAGGTGCTGGCCGCCTGCCTTGACCATGTCGAGCGCTCCCGCACGGAGCCCGGCTGCATCTCGCACGACGTGCATGTCGACTGCCAGAATCCAATGCGCCTGTTTTTCTTCGAGCAATGGGCGGACGAGGCAGCGCTGCGCACCCATTTCGCCGTTGAAGGCTCGAAAGCGTTCGTCAGATCGCTCAAGGGCCGGATCGTCGAAACCACCGGGACCAGGATCTATCGCGCGGAATCAATTCCGCGATAGCCGCGCTGCAAGCCGTGTCGCGCAACGCGCCACGCGTCTTGTCGCCTGCGAGTCTTAGAGGGTCTTGTCCAGCCGTTCGGCGTAGAGCCGGAATTTCTCGGCCATCTCGAAGAGCTTCTTCGAGGCCTCGGGATCCCTGACGGCGCGGGCCAATCGCTTGGCTCGGATGGACTGGTCTCGGTAATGATCTGCCTGGGTCATGTCAGCACCTTTTCGGATAGGTACAAATCGGACCAAGAAGGTTCGATCACGACGGATGCGAACAGCCGATAGCGTCCGAAGCGCTCCGATCAGGCCGGCCTGGCGGCAGGCGGCGCGTGGGCCACGATGCGGTTTGCCATCGGCGAGCGCTCGCGAAGTAACCCGATCTTAAGCGGCGGCCGGTCCGGAAAGCGCGCCCCCTGTTCGTTCTTCGAAGAACAAAAGGAGTCTTGCTTCGATGTTTCGGATTCCCTGGCGCAGCGCTTCGCGTGTCGCCCCAGCCTCTGGTCCGATCCATTTGATCGTGTTGCACTAGTCCGTGCTGTGCCGATGCGTATGTCGCTCGAAGGGAAAGCTCGATGCGTCCGGCCGCCGGGGGTGTGGACGGGTGCGCAGCAAGCATTGGGCGCAACGCCGGAAAACCCATTTTGCGCCCTGTGATTTACCTGTGGATTTGCTGCGGACAAGTGCGTGCGTACAGGATCGGGTGGGGTGCGCGCCAACCGGCGAGGTCAACGATCCCTTTCCGAACCGCCAATAACCCTATTCAGTTAGGTTAAGACCGGGATTGCGTTGTGCTTATCAGAGGTTGCGCTAGGGATGGCTGGAGGAAACAGCCATGGTCCCTTCGTTTCATAACGCCGACAAGCCGACGCACCGACGCGTGATGGTGGTCGGGCTGCTGTTTTGCCTGGCCTTCGTCGGCATCAGTTTTTCACTGCGGTCGCAACCGGAAACCGGACATGTGCTGGTCAAAGCTGACAGGCTGGTCCGGACGGCGGGCGAGCCGCACAAGGCGAACTAGGATTCCCTAGCGGTCCGGCAATTTTTCGCCGCGCGGCTTGTGATATTTAGCGATGCCGATAAAGCCGGCAAACGCGATCACGTTCAGCAGAACTTCCAGCCATGGGGGCATCGTTGCACCTCTTTCGGGAACAAATTCCCGGGGCGGCAATCGGTTCCTTCGTGCCTCGATGGGCGTGGATATTTTGCGGGCAGGGCCCTCCGCGAAATGAAAAACCCCGCCAGCCTCCGAAGACGCTGACGGGGTGTTTCATGCTTTCACCTCTGGCAAGGTTGCTGCACTTGGCCTGAGAACGCGCATCCGCAGGGTTCGTTCCCGGCGCTCCGAAAATTTTTTGGAAGAAATGGCGGGCCGGTTCCGCCTGGTGGCGGACTTACAAAAAAGCCCGGAGCATCACCCCAGGGCTTTTGCTGATCGGACTTTGGCGCTAGCGCCAGAACGATGGGCGGTTAAATCCGCTCCAGGCTTTGCCGAGCGTGGTTGCGTAATATTCCTCGCGCTCGCGTTCGAATTTTTCCTGGGTGGCCTTGAAGCTCGCGACCCGTGCTGCGATTTCTTCGCGCGCACGCGCGAGCCTGTCGTCCTGTTCGTTCATTGCCCATCCTTTTTGGAGTCGTGTTTTTGAGTCGTCCCGGTTGCCATTGACGGTTGCGATTGGGGCGTGAATTGGGAAGCCACGTTGCGAGATTGTGGTCGTCTGTTTGCGAAGCGAAGGCGGTGGATAAGGCCCGCGCGCCGCTTGTTGCGTGCGCACCTTCCCGGTAGCGACGAGCAAATCGGAGGTTCCCATGGCAAAGATCGATCTGGATTCACTGAGCATCGAAGAACTCGCAGCACTGCGCGAGCACGCCACCGACAAGCTGTTCGAGAAGGTCGCCGCACGCCGCGCCGAGCTCGATGCGGAACTGGAAAAACTCGCGCAATACGGCAAGCCTGCGAAGAAAACGGAGAGCGCGCCCGTCGCCAAGGTCAAGAAGACCGAAGAAGTGCGGGAACCCAAGGAACCCGTCGCCAAAGCCGCTTGATGATGCCTGCTTGATGGCGCGGCTGATGTTCGGTTGTGCGGGGGCTGACCGAACAGCCGATCCGATTGGCCGCGCTACCGTCGGCGCGGCCAATTTTGTTTGACGTGTTTTCCGTTGCGGGGCAGGCTTCCGCCTGGAATTGAAAATCGGATGTTGACGTGATCGCACCAGACCTTCGCAGCGGCGTCGAACAGCTCGGCAACATGATCGCCGAGGCATCGTCCATCGTTCCCTTTACCGGCGCCGGCATCTCGACCGAATGCGGCATTCCCGATTTCCGCTCGCCTGGCGGATTGTGGACTCGCAATCGTCCGATTCCGTTCGACGAGTTCGTCGCCAGTTCCGACGCCCGTGACGAGGCCTGGCGGCGGCGCTTTGCGATGGAGCCGACCTTTGCCGCGGCGAAGCCCGGCCGTGGACACCGGGCGCTGGCCTCGCTCTACAAGGCCGGCAAAATCCCCGCGATCATCACCCAGAACATCGACAATCTGCACCAGACGTCCGGTTTCAAGGCCGACGACGTGGTCGAACTGCACGGCAACACCACCTATGCCCGCTGCATCGGCTGCGGGCAGGCCTACGATCTGCCCTGGGTCAAGGCGCGCTTTGGCGAGACCGGCGGCGCGCCCGATTGCACGGTTTGCGACGAACCGGTCAAGACCGCGACCATTTCGTTTGGACAGGCAATGCCGGAAGACGCGATGCGCCGCGCCACGGAACTGGCCCAGCATTGCGACCTGTTCCTCGCCATCGGATCCTCGCTAGTCGTTTGGCCGGCCGCAGGTTTTCCGCTGATGGCCAAGAACTGCGGCGCCAAGCTCGTCATCATCAATAACGAGCCGACGGAACAGGACGATGTCGCCGATCTCGTGATCCGGCACGACATCGGAGAGACGCTTGGACCGTTTGTAGGCAATTGAACTGCAATTGATTCGAGGCTTGCAAGCCTGTTCATAGTTCCCGCCTGAATTGTTTTTTTAGCTATGCGCCGCATGCGGGAGTGTTATCTTTTGATTCGAGAGATTCGCGCGGCGTTATCATGAGTGGTCATGGATGGGCGCGTGTTCCGGTCCGCTACGGCGATAGCGGACCGCATTTGAATGTGTGAGGTCCGGGGTCATGGGGTCGGACGGATTTGAGTCCAAGAAGCTCGGGGGGCCGCCGTCAGGCGGGACAGGGCAGAACAGGCTTGGACCAGGTGAATATTCTGCCGGCGCCGAGCGCGATCCGGGGATGGATGCTCTTTCTGGTCTCGGCGAAACTGCTGCGAACCTGGTCGAAATATCCGGCGTCATCAAATGGTTCGACGCCTCGAAAGGCTACGGCTTCATCGTTCCCGACAATGGCTGGCCCGACGTGCTGCTGCACGTCACGGTGCTGCGCCGCGATGGCTATCAGACCGCGTATGAAGGTGCGCGGCTTGTGGTCGAATGCGTGCAACGCGCCAAGGGCTATCAGGCCTTCCGCATCGTCTCGATGGACGAGTCCACTGCGATCCATCCGGCGCAGATGCTGCCGCCGCGAACCCATGTCAGCGTTACGCCGACCTCAGGTCTGGAGCGCGCACAGGTCAAATGGTTCAACCGGCTGCGCGGTTTCGGCTTCCTGACCTGCGGCGAAGGGACACCCGACATCTTCGTGCATATGGAAACGCTGCGCCGCTTCGGCATGACCGAGCTGCGGCCTGGCCAGTACGTGCTGGTGCGGTTCGGGCCCGGCTCCAAGGGCATGATGGCCGCGGAGATCCACCCCGAGACCGGGCCGTCGGCGCTGTCGTCGCACTAACTGCCCCGCTGTCTCGCCTGCCTACCTGACGGAATCGTGAGCCGGTCGGTGCCCGCGCGTGCGCCGGCCTCTGGCCTTTGCCGCAATCATCGGGTTAGGATTTCCTGGCAATAGCCTAAATCCCCCTGGATCATGTCCGGCGTGAGTGTTGTGATGAATTTGGTTTCGATGGTTGCGCCCGTCTTGCGCGGGCGGCTGACGGCGTCGCTGCTCGCAGCGCTGGGCCTGCTCGTTAGCCTCGGCGCAAGCCCAGCCGCGCAGGCCGCCAGCATTCAGCCGCTCGAGATCGTCACCAAATCCGGCGTGCAGGTGTTCTCGGTCGAGATGGCGACGACCGAAGAGGAGAAGACCACGGGGCTGATGCACCGCAAGGAATTGCCCGACGGCAAAGGCATGCTGTTCGATTTCTCGCCCGAACAGCAGATATCGATGTGGATGAAGAACACCTACATCTCGCTCGACATGATCTTCATCCGCGCCGACGGCCGCATCCTGCGGATCGCGGAGAATACCGAGCCGATGTCGACCAAGATCATCTCGTCGGGCGGGCTCGCCAAGGGCGTGCTGGAGGTGATTGCCGGCACGGCGCAGAAATACGGCATCAGGCCCGGCGACCGGGTGGCCCACCCCCTGTTCAACGGCCGATAGGGCATAGGGCCGCCAGCGCGTTGCTGCGCCCGTTCGGCGCGCCATGGGCGGTCCGCTGCAGGGCCTGGACACAAAATATCAAAAACAACCCCATGCAAAGTTAGGACGGGCCCCCCGGCCAGAGCCGACGCCAGGCCGCCCAGCGCCTTGCTGGCGGGCCCCCAAGCGTGTATCGACGTGTCCATTCCCAGCACCAATCGGGGTATAGCGCAGCCTGGTAGCGCGGCAGTTTTGGGTACTGCAGGTCGTTGGTTCGAATCCAGCTGCCCCGACCAATAATCGTTTGAATTTACTGGTTATTTTTTGATTGGTGCAAGCGCCCGCGTTCCTTTAGACGGATATCAGCGCTGCGCGGCCTGCCACGCCAGCAGGCGGTGTTCGGCCATCGACATCGCCACCGACGTTACGTAGCCGGTCACGCCGAGCAGGATGACGCCGGCGAACAGATCGGCCGAGCGGAAGGCTCTGGCCGAGAGCAGCACCCAATGGCCGAGACCGTCGAGGCCGGCGAGGATTTCGCAGACCACGGAGAGGATCAGCGCCACGGTGAGGCTTAGGCGCATGCCGGCCAGAATGTCGGGACTGGCGGACGGCAGCGCGATCTTGAAGATGACCGCCAGCCGCGACATCTGCAGCGAGCGCGCCACCTCGTAGAGGCGAGGTTCGACCGCCGCAAAGCCATGAATGGTCGCCAGCATGATGGGCCAGATGGCACCAAAGGCGATCACGAACAGCGCCATGGCCTGGGTCAGCCCCAGCATCGCAATCGCGACCGGGATGATGGCCGATACCGGCAACGGCCGCAGAAATTCCAGCGACGGCGCCACATAGGTCCGCATTATCCGCGACGAGCCGATGATCGCGCCGATCGCGATGCCGGCGATCGATGCGGCGAGCCAGCCATAGGCCATGTGCTCGAGCGTACCTGCGAGCTTGCTCCCGAGATCGCCGTTGGAAAATCCACGCACCAGCGAGGCCCAGGCCCGGTCCGGACCCGGCAGGAACACCGGCGAGACCAGCTTCAGATTGGCGATCAATTGCCACAGCGCAATGAAGGAGGCGGCGACCGCAAAGCTTGCGGCGCGCCAGAGCCAGAGGCTCGCGTTGCGGTTCATGCGCTGTCTCCGCTCAACGCGGCGCGGCCGAACAGGCGGTGCTGCGCCACCACCAGCAGGATATTCAGCGCGTAACCGATGGCGCCGATCCAGACCAGATAGGCCAGCATCAGGTCGGGCCGCAGCGCCTGCTGCGCCAGCATGATCCCGGCGCCCAGCCCCAGCGGATTGATCGCGATTTCGACCGTGACGGCGACGATCAGTGCGATACCGGCCGACAGCCGGAACGCCACGAAGATCCGCGGCAGCGCGGCGGGGATGATGATCTTCCAGACCCGCTGCGGCGCGGGCAGCCGCAGCGCCCGCGATACTTCCATCAGCCGCGGTTCGATACTGCGTACCGCCGCCCGGCTCAGGATCAGGATCGGCCAGACGCAGGCGAACGCCACGATCACGATTTCCATGCGATAGCCGAACCCGAGCGCAATCAGCGCGATCGGCAGCAAGGCGATCGACGGGATCGGCCTGACAGCCTCGACCGTCACTTCCATCAGGCGGTTGAGCGTGTCTGAAATCCCGAAGGCAATGCCGAGCGCCAGCCCGATGACGGTGCCGATCGCGAGGCCCGCAAAGGCTGAGAACAGCGTGTCACGCGTTGCTGTGAGGATGGAGAAGTCTGCAAAGGCGCCGGCGAGCGCCATGATGATTTCGCTTGGTGGCGCCAGGCTGTCGCTTTGCAGATGCGTCGCGCGCGCCCAGGCCTCGAAGGCGAGCAGCACCGCCATCGGCAGTATCAGCGCCTTGACTTTATCCTTGGCCTTATCCGTCGTCACTGTTCGGTCGCCTTGATGAAGTCGAACAGCTGCCGCCGCAGCCGCAGAAATTCCGGGTGTTCGCGGGTCGAAAGCTGATCGCGCGGCCGCGGCAGATTGACCGCAAGCTCAATGCCGATCCTTCCGGGATGCGGCAACAGGCCGATGACGCGGTCGCCGAGATAGATGGCTTCGTCCAGATCATGCGTCACGAAGATCACGGTTGCGCCGCTTGCAGCCACCAGCGCCAGCACCTCGTCCTGCAAGCCCTGCCGTGTCATCGCATCAAGCGCGCCGAATGGTTCGTCCATCAGCAGCGTCTTCGGCTCCTGCGCGAGGCAGCGCGCGATCTGCAGCCGCTGCTGCATGCCGCCGGACATTTCGGCGGGATATTTTCCGGCATGGCCGGGCAGGCCCACCGTGCGCAGCAATTCCTCGATGCGGGCAGGGCGCTCGGCGGCGGGCATCCCGCCCGCTTCGAGCGCCAGCGACACATTGCCGGCCGCGGTGCGCCACGGCAGCAGCGCCTTGCCGTAATCCTGGAAGACGATGGCGATCTCGCGCCGCGGATGCAGCATCAGCTGGCCGTCGAAATCCACCCTGCCGCTGGTCGGCTGGTAGAGCCCCGCCGCCAGCCGCAGCGCGGTGGTCTTGCCGCAACCGGACGCACCGACGACGCAGAGGAATTCGCCGGGCCGGACGCCAAGGCTCAAATTCTCGATGATGGTCTTGCCGCCGAGCTGGAGCGTAACGTCCGTGAACGCGATCTGCGGTCTCGGTTGGCCGGGAATGACTTCGAAGCGTTTTGCGGCGTTTGCCATGGCGTCAGCTCTCGCTTCCATTGGGGTAGACGATGTCGATCGTCGAACGCAGATGCGCCTCCAGCATCGCCTGCGCGCCGGCGATATCGCGGGAAAGAACGCGGTCGGCGAGCAATTGGTGGACGCGTACGAACTTCTTGCCGCTGTCGAGGGAGCGCATCATCACGCGGCGGTAGCGGTAGGCCTGGTCGTAGAGATCGGAATGCGCGGCCAGCAGCCGCCTGGAGCCGCAGCCGGTCAGAAGCGCGGTGTGGAAACCCTTGTGCAGCCGGTCGAAGTCCTCGGCGCCTTCGCGGAATTCATCGCCGGTCCGCTCGATGTGCCGGCGCATTTGGTGCAGCGTGCTGACAATGCCGGCCTCCCAGGCATCGTCGCCATGGGTGATCGCCAGCTTGATCGCCTCGATCTCGACCGCGGTCCGCATCACGGTGATATCGTGCAGGTCTTCGCGGCTGACGTCGGCAACACGAAAGCCGCGCTGTCCGGTTCCGACGATCAGCCCGCGCGACATCAGCCGCGACAAACCTTCGCGCAGCGGCGTCGCGCCGATCTCATAGCGCTGAACCAGATCGACGATCCCAAGCCGCGATCCCGGCGCGAGATGCCCGGCCAGTATGTCGTGCTCGACCAGCGTGGCTGCGCGCTCGCTTAAAGTTGCGGCCTCAGTCGCGGGTTGGCTCGAATTGCGCTCGGTAGTCGACATTGCAACAGCCTCACTTCAGAACCAGTTTGGCGGTATCGAGCCTGGATTGCAGCATTTTCTGCGACGACATTACCTCGATCCACCAGCTCAACTGCTCGGGCTTGAGCACCGGCTCGGATTGGTTCGGGGGCGTCGCCTTGACCAATTCGATCGGCTGCTTGGTGAATTTGGCAATCGACGCGGAGGCCTTTTCGCGATCGCCATTGACGATCAGCGCGGATTCAGCGATCGCATCGCGAAATTTCTTGATCGCGACGGCGTTCTTGTCGGCCCATTCGCGGGATGCCGCGTAGAAAATGATCGGCTCGGTGCGCGCGAGTTCGACCGCATAACGCGCGCCGACCGAGCCCAATCCTGCGTTGAGCATACGCGTCACGAACGGCTCGGCGGTCAGCACGGCATCGACGCCGCCTGATTTGATGATGTCGGACATGGTCGGGAAGGTGACCTCGACGAAATTGACGCGTCTGGGATCGACACCTTTGTCCACCAGCCACTTTACGAACAGCACATGCAGGAAGGCGTTGAGGCCGGGCGCGCCGACTTTCTTGCCGACGAAATCCTTTGGCTCCTTGATGGTGATGCCGTTGCGGACGAAGGCGGCGATGCTGTCCTGGTTCACCGGGCTCATCACGCTCGCGCCGGCAATGGCGACGAGGTCGAGGCCGCCGTCAACGGCCTGCAGGAACACGGTCGAGGTTGGTCCACCGATCTGAATCGAGTTGGAAAGGATCGCGGCGGGGATGTTCGAATTGATGCCGATCGGCGTCATCTCGACATCGAGCCCGTGCTTTTTGAAGATGCTTTCGTCGATCGCCACCATGGCGGAGGCGCAATCCGACGTCGCCGTGCAACCGACCTGAATCTTGGCCTGCGCGACGGCAGCTCCCGTCAGCGCCAGGCTGACCGCAAAGGTTGCAAGGATCGTTTTCACGGTCATCTCCCTGGTTTACATTTTTGGTGCTTGATTATCGATATTTTTTTTGATCATATATTTCATCCAAAAGCAAGAGGGCGGCAAACAATGAAACTCGCAACATTCAAATCCGGCGGTCAGGAAAAGGTCGGGATCGTGCATTCCGGCGACGGCAAACTGTTCGATCTGGCCGCGGCCGCCGGCCGGAACGGCGCCGCCAATCCGGCCTTCGTTTCCATGCTTGCCCTGATTGATGCCGGCGAAGGCGCGCTCGAACAGGCGTCGGCCGTGTTCGACAAGCACGGCAAGGACGAAACCCTGTCGGTATCCGCAGCAACGGCCGATATCCTCGCCCCGATCCCGGAGCCGCGGCAGATGCGGGACGGCATGTCGTTTCCGCTGCACATTCTCCAGGCCCCGCGCGGCCAGCTCAAGCTCGCCGCACGCGCCAGGAACGACATGGCGGAACTGGCGCGGATCGAGGCCGAGCCGCTCGGCGAATTGCCGGAGGTCTATCGCAAGCAGCCGATCTATTACATTACCAACCGCTTCAGCGTCCGCGGCACCAACACCACCGTAAAGTGGCCGCGCTACAGTCAGGTGATGGATTATGAATGCGAATTCGGCATCATCACCAAGAACAAGGGTGCCAACATTTCCGCCGCGAAAGCCAAGGATCACATCTTCGGTTTTACGATCTTCAACGATTTTTCTGCGCGCGACGCCCAGCGTATCGAAATGGAGGGGCGGCTCGGCCCCGCAAAAGGCAAGAGTTTCGATGGCGGCAATGTAATGGGACCGTGGATCATCACGCCCGACGAGCTCGGTGATCCCTACAAATTGAAGATGGAAGTGCGCGTCAACGGCAAGATGCGCTCGCAAGGGGTTTCCGATGGAATGCTGTTTTCATTCGAGGAGATTATCGCCCATGTCACCAGGGACGAGACGCTGATGCCCGGCGAATTCATCGGCTCCGGAACGGTCGGCAATGGCTGCGGACTGGAACTCGGCTGGTATCTCGAACACGGCGACAGCATCGAGCTTGAAGTCGAAAAGATCGGTATCCTGAAGAACCGGGTCGAACGGCAATAGGCTGCCGCGACCACGCCACCACAACAAGAACCAAAAACATTCAGCGAGGAAACGCCAATGGCGCGCAAGTTGATCGATATCTCCGTTCCCCTGCAAAACGATGTACCCGCCGATCCGCCAGGCGGTCATCCGACCATCCAGTACATCGACCACCAGCAGGGCCTGCCGCGCATGCTGCAGTTCTTTGACGGGCTGAAGGCCGAAGATCTGCCGGACGGGCAGGGCTGGGCGGTCGAGCAGGTGCAGCTCTCGACCCACAACGGCACGCACCTGGATGCGCCCTGGCACTTCCATCCCACCATGAACCGGGGTGAGCGATCCTGGACCATCGACGAGGTGCCGCTGGAATGGTGCCTACAGCCGGGGGTGAAGCTCGACTTCCGGCATTTTGCCGACGGCTATGTGGCGACCGCCAAGGACGTGGAGAACGAGCTCAAGCGTATCGGTCATACCCTGTCGCCGCTGGAAATCGTGGTGGTCAACACCAGCGCCGGCGTCAAATACGGCCGGCAGGATTACGTCACCTCGGGCTGCGGCATGGGCTATGAGGCGACCATGTATCTTCTGGAGCGCGGCGTGCGGCTGACCGGCATCGACGGCTGGAGCTGGGATGCGCCGTTCGTCTACACCGCAAAGAAATATGCCGAGACCAAGGACGCCAGCCTGATCTGGGAAGGCCACAAGGCCGGCCGTCACATCGGCTATTGCCACATCGAGAAGTTGCACAACCTCGAGCAACTGCCATCAACCGGGTTCACGGTGTCCTGCTTCCCGGTGAAGATCGAACGCGCTTCGGCGGGCTGGACCCGGGCCGTCGCTATTCTCGACGGATAGATCCGTCGCTAGCGAGAAACGCCGAGAGGAATTTCAGGATGGAATTGCGCCGAGCTTGTTGGCAGATGCTTCTGCGGGAGTGAGTCCGTTTCGTCGATCAGCCCGATGCCGCCGCGGCTTCATCCTGACGGCGCGCTGACACTGACAACAGCGATCGCGCGCCGCAACGCGACAGCGCGCATGTCGATTGAGCGCAGCCCGCTCAGTGGAAGTGTCAAATTAGCGGCAAAGAAAAAGGCGCGCCGGTTGTCCGGCACACCTGATTATTGTTTAGACCGTGCGTAAATTTTCGCCGATCAATCCGATATCAGTAATACCTGCAGACGCGAACGCCGTACGCATTCCACCAGCAGCGGGGTCCGCCGCGAACCACGGGAACACCGTAGAAGCCATAGCCCCGGCCCCGGCCATAATAACCACGGCCGCGACCCCAGCCGCCGCCGCGATAGAAACCACGACCGCCACCGCGACCCCACCCGCCGCCACGGCCTCGTCCACCGCGGGCTTCCGCCGGCGACGTCGTTGCACCTACCAGAATGGCAGACGTGCTGGCGACGTAGACGAACAACAAGGCGAGCGCTGCAAGACAACGCGTCAGGATATTGTAGCGTTTAGCCATTCTAGAATCTCCCGGTCACTTTCTAAACCACCTGGACTTCCGCATTATCAAACTTAGACGCTCGAAAATGCCTTTGGTTCAGATGAGCTAAGATAATATCTTTACTAAGGTTCTTTCGGCAATTCGGGACTTTATTAAGACGGAAAGATAAGGTCAAGTTACACTCCGGCTTGCGACGAATTCTCGCGTTGCGCCGTTCATCTTCGTTCATCTTCGTTCATCTTTCTGTCCGACGATTGTGCACTGCAGAATTACCGAAACGAAAATTCGGCAAGACAAACCAGCCGAACACCAGGCAAAAAAACAGGCAAGAAAAATCAGGCAAGCCCAAGCCAGCAACTTGACGTCGACACGATCTCGCGCACGACGGTCCCCCCGCCTTAAAGAGTATCCATGCCCAAACAGCACACCTACGTTCTCGGCCTGAACACCTACGACCATGACGTGAGCGCCTGCCTGCTACGCGACGGCGCCATCGCATTCGCGATCGCCAAGGAGCGGATCACGCGGGTCAAGCACGCGTCCGGCTTCTACAAGGAGGTGATCGATTATTGCCTCGAGGCAGAAGGCATCACGCTGGATGACATCGATCTGATCGTTCGCAATTGCTACATCATGCCGGTAGGGGAAATGGAAGAACGGCTGGTCTATTTTGACGCGCCGGGCTTCCTTCCCGAATTTGAACGGGACGACGCGGCCAAGCACCCGTTGTATTTGTCGCACTCGGAGAAGGTGGTAACGATCTCCCACCATCTGGCGCACGCCTACAGCGCGTTCGCGGTATCGCCGTTCGAGGAAGGCGTGGTGATGATCGTCGATGGCGTCGGCAGCTATCAGTCCGACGTCATGGAGTCCTATCCCTCGGGCGACACCGCAACGCCGCTCGCGCGCGAATCCGAGAGCTATTACAAGTTCAAGGGATCGACGATCGAATGCCTGAAGAAGGTTTTCATGGAGCCGGACCGCGGCTTCCTGAGCGATGAATTCTACAACATGCCGGGGATGGGCGCGCTCTACAGCCGGGCGTCGACCTACATTTTCGGCGACTGGAATAAATGCGGCGAGCTGATGGGGCTCGCACCCTATGGCCGCCACAACGCGGTCGCGAGCCTGATGGGGCTGAAAGACGGCACGCTGCAGGTGCCGCACTGGACCACCGATCTCAAGCAGCCCTACATCCAGGACGGCAGCAACTGGGAAAAGAGCCCGGCGATGCGGCACTGGGAGGATCTGGCCTGGCGGGTGCAGGACGACACCGAGAACGTGCTGCTCGCCCGCGCGCGCTGGCTGCGCGAAACCACCGGGGCCAAGAACCTGACGATGGCCGGTGGTGTCGCCCTGAACTGTGTGGCCAATGGCCGGCTCGCCCGTGAAGCCGGTTTCGACAATATCTGGATCCAGCCGGCGACCGGCGATGACGGCATTGCGATCGGCTGCGCCTATTACGGCTGGCTCGAGATCCTGAAGCAGCGCCGCAACTTTGTCATGGAGCATTCCTATATCGGCAAGCCCTATAGCGATGCGGATGTCGCGGCTGCGCTGCAGCGGTTTCTGGTGCGTATCCAGATCGACGCGAGACGCAGCGACAATGTTTGCCGCGATACTGCGAAGCTGCTCGCCGATCAGCGCGTGATCGGCTGGTTTCAGGGCGGCTCGGAGTTCGGACCGCGGGCGCTCGGCAACCGCAGCCTGCTCGGCGATCCCCGCAAGCCCGAGATGAAGGACATCCTGAACAGCCGCGTCAAGCACCGGCAGGCGTTCCGCCCGTTCGCGCCGATCGTATTGGCCGAGCGGATGAAGGATATTTTCGAGGGCGACGCGGATTCGCCGTTCATGCTGCTTGCGAAGCCGGTGCGCCCTGAGTGGCGCGACAAGTTACCGGCGATCGTGCATGTCGACGGTACGGCGCGCGTCCAGACCGTGCGCGAAGCGACCAATCCGAAGCTGTACCAGTTGTTGAAGGAGTTCGATGCGTTGACCGGCGTTCCCGTGCTGATCAACACGTCATACAACATCAAGGGCGAGCCGATCGTCGAGACGCCGCGCGATGCCGTGGCCTGCTTCCTGACCACGGGGGTCGACCATCTGATCATGCACGACACGGTGGTATCGAAGACCGCCATGCACAAGATCGTCGGACCGCTGGTCGATACCTACGACGACGTGAGAAACCTGGTGTCAGCGACCGCCCGGTCGGCCTGAAGGTGGCCGTTCTGGAAGTTGAGGGACACCGATCAAGCCGCTTCGATCAAGCGGCCGCTTTCGGCGCCGGCTTGGGCAACGGCTTGTCCTGCCGTTTCGACCAGGAAATATAGTAGGCGACGATCGTCATGATCGCGATGCCGGTCACGCTGACGAAGATCTGCGCGAACAGCGAGCCGGAGCTCAGCGACAGCTGGAAGTGCCCGACGAACGACAGGAACACGCCGACGCAGAATACCGCGAGCGATTGCTGGCCGCAGACCACCAGCGGATCGAATATTCTCCATTCCAGCGCCGGCCAATCCTTCGGGATGAACCGGATCACCATGATCACGATCACCACGAAATGGATGAAGCGGTAGGGCGCCAAATTGGTCTTGTCGTTCGGATTGAACATCGAATAGAGCCAATGCGGGAACATGTTTCCGAAATCCGGAAACCTGCCGGCCATCGTCATGACCAGCGCCAACAGCAGATAGGCGATACAGAAATACAGCGTCAGCGGGTGATTGATCACCGCCGCCGACCGCCGGGCGCCGCCGAGCGCGCACCAGGAGCCGAACACGAACAGCACCTGCCAGGCGAACGGGTTGAAGTACCAGGTTCCGGTCGGGTAGGCCGCCAGGTTCCAGCCGGTTTGCCGCGACACCAGCCACAGCACGATTGCGGCGACCATGGTCCAGTTGGGCTGGCGCAGCATCATCCACAGCACCGGCGGGAACAGTCCCATCAGCACGATGTAGAGCGGCAGCACGTCGAGGTTCACCGGCTTGAACTTCAGGAACAGGCCCTGGCGCAACGTTTCGGTCGCGTTGTCGACCAGGCCGACGACGTTGAACTCGTTGACGAGCTCGGAATCGCCAAACCGCAGCGCGAGGTAGCTGATCGAGGCGATATAGATCACGAACAGGATGATGTGGGCGACGTAGAGCTGCCAGACGCGCTTGGTCAGCCGCGTGGCGCCGACGATGAAGCCGCGGTCGAGCATCATCCGGGCATAGACGAAGGAGGCGGTATATCCGGAAATGAAAACGAACAGGTCGGCCGCGTCGCTGAAGCCGTAGTTGCGGGTCGTGATCCAGTTCACCACGTTGTCCGGGATGTGATCCAGATAGATCGCCCAGTTCGCAACCCCGCGAAACAGGTCGAGCCGGAGGTCGCGTCCTTTTTCGGGCAGGGTGGCGTTGATTTTCATTGGAGCCGCTTCGATGTGATGCTGTCGGGACGATCGCGCCGCCGGACCAAGCCTTGAATCAGGCCTCGAACCATACGCGGGCCGCAGGGCGAACGAAGATTGTCACAGTGCAGCATAATGACTATACCGGTCCGGAATGGTACATCCGGGGTTAAATCCCTGAAAGGTGTCTCTATACTATCCCGGCCGTCTGCGCCAAACGTCTCCAAGTCTCGTGTCTTTAAGTCGCACATCTCTGAAGGTTCGACCATCCATGACCGCACGCATTTTTAAGCCCGCCAAAAACGCGATGCAATCGGGCAGGGCCAAGACCCGGGAATGGCAGCTCGACTACGAGCCCGAGCAGCCCCGGGCGATCGAACCGTTGATGGGCTGGACCTCATCCGGCGACATGAAGCAGCAGCTCACGCTCCACTTCGACACCAAGGAAGACGCGGTGGCCTATTGCGAACGCAAGGGCATTCCCTACCAGGTGATCGAGCCCAAGGACTCCGCGCACCGCCAAGTCGCCTATGCCGACAATTTCGCGTTCCGGCGCGGCGAGCCCTGGACCCACTAAGTCCTGAACTAAGCGCTGAACCCATTGAAGCGCTAGGGATCGGTTCGGGGCGTCGGGTCCCCCGGGATCGGCAAGGGCGCATCCTTCGCGACGCCAAGGACCGGCAAGCTTCTGATAGTCCGGACCTCGGGCATGGCGGCGAACTGCCGAAGCTGCTGATGCATCCCCTCGACATCGGGCGCGACGCATTTGAGTA
This sequence comes from Bradyrhizobium sp. AUGA SZCCT0160, assembly GCF_018130105.1. NCBI lineage: Bacteria > Pseudomonadati > Pseudomonadota > Alphaproteobacteria > Hyphomicrobiales > Nitrobacteraceae > Bradyrhizobium > Bradyrhizobium sp. AUGA SZCCT0160. The sequence goes on along the minus strand of NZ_JAFCMD010000027.1, from coordinate 58,841 downwards.
AAAAGTCCGCTTCTCCCGAGATGCGCCAGCTTTGCAGAACCAGCGGCAGGACCGCGATCGAGGCTTCGAACGCTTCCAGCGTCGCCTTGGCCTGGCTCGCCAGCTGGATCGATACGAACGACACGACCTCGTAGCCGAGCACCTTCTCGTCGATCGTGGCGCGGATCGCCTTGATCACGCCGCGGCTGCGCAGGGACCGCACCCGCCGCAGGCAAGGCGGCAGGGAGAGGCCGACACGACTGGCCAGTTCGTTGATCCGGATGCGTCCATCCTTCTGAAGCTCGGACAATATCTTCCGGTCGATGTCGTCGAGCTTGTGATTGGCTGTCATGGCTGCTCGTCCGCGCTCAGGAGTCCGCCGCTGCTAGACAGCTGCAACCCGCCGTGGCTTGCGGATGCTGCGGGCAGGGGCGTTCGCGGCCTGCGGCGACACGCCCGACAGCACCAGTTTCTCATGGGCGGCGATGATCGCGTCCCTGGTCAGGCGTCCGCCCGGCCGGTACCAGGTGCAGAGGCCGGTCAGGAGCGCCAGGATCGCAAACGTCGCTACCTTGACATCGACGACTTCGAAGACGCCTTCGGAAACGCCCTCCGAGAGGATACGCGCCAGCCGCGCCTCATAGGCGCTGCGCAGCGCCACGATCGCCTCATAGTTCTTCGGCTCCAGGCTGCGCAGTTCGGAATTGGCGATGAAGACCTCGCGCTTGCGGCTCATGTGGTAGGTGACGTGGAATGCGACGAAGGCGCGGAGCTTTTCCTCCGGACCTTGCTTACCTTCCAGCGCGAGATCGAGCTGACGAATGAGCTCGTTGACGTGGTCCTGCACCAGTTCGAACAGCAGTTCCTGCTTGGTGCTGATATGATTGTACAGCGATCCCACCTGGATCCCGACCTCGGCGGCGAGGTCGCGCAGGCTCATCGCCGAATAGCCCTGTTCGAAGATCAGGCGTAGCCCGGCCTTGCGGATCGCTTCCAGCGTCTTCGGGCCATAGGAGCCGATCGTACGTGCCATCTGGTCCTCGGGGTGGTGGATTGAAATGCTTATAAAGATACAAACGACCGTATGTTTATTGCATGAGATGTGAGGAATTTCAACGGCATAACATGCCATTTTGGCAAAACTCAAAAATCATGACCATCCTCTTGCAGCTCTATTAAAAAAACGTATGATCGTTTTTAATTCGGAGGAGGCGTGATCGTGCAAGCGGGCCCGCAATCCCGGCTGCCGGGACACTTCGCCGCAAAGATGGTACAGCCTGTCGCGCCGTTTCGCGAGAGGTCTTGTCCCGTCAGTCCTAGAGGCCACGCACCAACCGCCCGTCACCCAAAGAAACGATAGGCCATGTCGCTTCATTCAACGATCGATCCCACATCCGCCGATTTTGCCCGCAACGCCGAAGTGATGCGCGGCCTCGTCGCCGACCTCAGAGAAAAACTCAAGGTGGTTGCCGGCGGCGGCGGTAAAACCTCACGCGCACGGCATACCTCGCGCGGCAAAATGCTGGCGCGCCAGCGCGTCGACCTGCTGATCGATCCCGGCACCGCATTCCTCGAATTGTCGCCGCTGGCTGCCCACGGTCTCTACGGCGGCGACGTCCATTCCGCCAGCGTCATTACCGGGGTAGGGCGCATCTCGGGCCGCGAATGCGTCATCGTCGCCAACGACGCCACCATCAAGGGCGGCACCTACTATCCGATGACCGTGAAGAAGCATCTGCGCGCGCAGGACATCGCGCGGCAGAACAATCTGCCTTGCGTCTACATGGTCGATTCCGGCGGCGCGTTCCTGCCGCTGCAGGACGAGATCTTTCCCGACGAGCGGCATTTCGGCCGCATCTTCTACAACCAGGCGCAGATGTCGGCAGCTGGCATTCCGCAGATCGCCATTGTGATGGGCTCCTGCACGGCGGGCGGCGCCTATGTGCCCGCGATGTCGGACGAGAGCATCATCGTGCGCAACCAGGGCACGATCTTTCTCGGCGGACCGCCGCTGGTGAAGGCCGCGACCGGCGAGGTGGTCACGGCCGAAGAACTCGGCGGCGCCGACGTGCACTCGCGGCAGTCCGGCGTCACCGACCATTACGCGCAGAACGACGCCCATGCGATCGGGATCGCGCGGCGCATCGTGGCTACGCTGAAGCCGCCGACGCGCGCCGCGCTCAACATGCGCGAGCCGCGCGAGCCGCTGTTCCCGGCGGAAGAAATATACGGCGTGGTTTCCGCCGACGGCCGCAAGCCGTTCGACGTTCATGACATCATCGCGCGGATCGTCGATGGTTCCGAATTCGACGAGTTCAAGAAGCTTTACGGTACGACCTTGATCTGCGGCTTTGCCCATATCTGGGGCTATCCGGTCGGCATCATCGCCAATAACGGCATCCTGTTCAGCGAGAGCTCGCTGAAGGGCGCGCACTTCATCGAATTGTGCTGCCAGCGCAATATCCCGCTGGTGTTCCTGCAGAACATCACCGGCTTCATGGTCGGCAAGAAATACGAGGCCGGCGGCATCGCGCGCGACGGCGCCAAGCTGGTGACGGCGGTGGCGACCGCCGGGGTGCCGAAATTCACCGTCGTGATCGGCGGCTCCTATGGCGCCGGCAATTACGGCATGTCGGGCCGCGCCTACAGCCCGCGCTTCCTCTGGATGTGGCCGAACGCCCGCATCTCGGTGATGGGCGGCGAACAGGCGTCGATGGTTCTGGCCCAGGTGCGGCGCGACGGTATCGAGGCCAAGGGCGACACCTGGTCGGCCGAAGAGGACGAGAAGTTTCGTGCGCCTATTCGTGCCCAGTATGAGAGCCAGGGCAGTCCCTATTATGCCACCGCGCGGCTATGGGATGATGGGGTGATTGATCCCGCCGATACGCGGCTGGTGCTCGGCCTTGGATTGTCCGCGGCTGCCAACGCGCCGATCGAACCGACGAAGTTCGGCCTGTTCAGGATGTGATGCAGATGGACCGCTCGAAACTATACCGGCGTTTCCGCACGCTCTTGATCGCCAACCGCGGCGAGATCGCCTGCCGCGTGATCCGCTCCGCCCGCGCCATGGGCCTGCGCACCGTGGCCGTTTATTCCGAGGCCGACCGCGACGCCATGCATGTCGCCATGGCCGACGAGGCCGTGCTGCTCGGGCCGGCGCGGGCCCGCGACAGCTACCTCAACGTCGAGCGCGTCATTGAAGCGGCGCGCCAGACGGGCGCCGAAGCGGTGCATCCCGGCTACGGGTTCCTGTCGGAGAATGCCGAGTTCGCGCAAGCCTGCCTCGACGCCGGCCTGGTGTTCGTCGGTCCGACCGCCGCGATGATGACGGCGATGGGCTCCAAATCCGGCTCCAAGGCGCTGATGGAAAAGGCCGGCGTGCCGCTGGTGCCAGGCTATCACGGCGAGGCCCAGGACGAGGCTGTTCTGGCGCAGGCCGCCGACAAGATCGGCTTCCCGGTACTGGTCAAGGCCTCCGCCGGTGGCGGCGGGCGCGGCATGCGCGTGGTCAATTCGGCCGGTGAACTGGCGGCTGCCATCGTCAGTGCCAAGCGCGAAGCAAAGGCCGCGTTCGGCGACGATCGCATGCTGATCGAGAAATTCGTCCAGAATCCGCGCCACATCGAGGTGCAGATCATCGGCGACAGCCACGGCAACCTGCTCTCGCTCTGGGAGCGCGAATGCACGCTGCAGCGGCGGCATCAGAAGGTGATCGAGGAAGCGCCGTCGCCGACGCTCGACGCCGCCCAGCGCGAGGCGGTCTGCGCCGCCGCGCGCAAAGCGGCCGCGGCGGTCAATTATGTCGGCGCCGGCACCATCGAATTCGTCTCCGACGGCAAGGAGGTGTTCTTCATCGAGATGAACACCCGCCTGCAGGTCGAGCATCCCGTGACCGAACTGATCACCGGCGTCGATCTCGTGGAATGGCAGTTGCGGGTGGCGTTCGGCGAGAAGCTGCCGCTGGCGCAAAATGAGATCAAACTGAACGGCCATGCCATCGAGGCGCGGGTCTACGCGGAAAATCCGCAGAAGAATTTTATGCCCTCGGTCGGCCGGATCAAGACATGGCGCACGCCTGACGCCGTTGACGGCCTGCGCATCGATGCCGGCTATCGCAGCGGCGATGCGGTGTCGCCCTATTACGACGCCATGCTCGCCAAGGTGATCGCGTGGGCGCCGACCCGACAGGCCGCGATTGAGAGACTGAACCGCGGGCTGGAAGAGACCGACGTCCGCGGCATCGTGACCAACATCCCGTTCCTGTCAGCGCTGGTGACGCATCCGCAAGTTCGGGCGAACACCATCGACACCGGTTTTATTGAACGCGAATTGAAAGGCCTGACCGACCCGAAATACGCTTGCGGCGATCTTGAACTCTGTGCGGCGGTCGCCGCTATCGTAGTCGAGGAGCGCAAGGTCGCAGCCAAGGAGGCCCATTCGCCGTGGCAGGCCTTTGGCTGGCAGCCGGTCGGCCAGCGGCAGCGCGTGTTCGCGCTTCGCCAGGGACAGGGCGCCGAGCAGAAGGTCACGCTGGACTATGGCAACGGGGCGTCGAGGCTGTCGATCGGCGAGCGTCAGTTCGTTTTCACGACGTCGCCTGCCGATGATGGTGGTTTTGATCTGACGCTCGACGGGATGAAATCCCATGTCGTCGCGGTGATCGAGGGTCACGAACTCTATCTGCGCACCCGCAACGGCCGTTTCGACCTGCATTGGGTCGATCCGTTCGGCGGCGAGACCGAGGAGCATGTCGGCGAGGACAAGATCGTGGCGCCGTTGCCGGGCACCGTGGTGGCGCTGCTGGCCGAGGAGGGGGCGACGCTGGAGAAGGGGGCTGCGATCCTGACGCTGGAAGTCATGAAGATGGAGCAGACCCTGCGCGCGCCGTTTGCCGGCGTGTTGAAGAAGATCAAATGCAAGGTCGGCGATATCGTTGGCGAAGGCGTAGAACTTGCCGAAGTCGAACCTGCAGCCTCGTGAGGCCGAAATGAGCGACGCTGTCCGTATCATTGAAGTAGGGCCGCGCGACGGGCTGCAGAACGAGAAGACCCCGATCAGTGTGGCTGATCGGATTGCCTTCATCGAGGCGTTGATCGGTGCAGGATTGCACACCGTCGAGGTCGGTGCCTTCGTGTCACCGAAAGCGATCCCGCAGATGGTTGGCTCGGACCAGGTGTTGCGTGGCGTCAGCCATATCGCAGGCAGCGAGTTCCACGTGCTGGTGCCGAACGAAAAGGGATACGAAGCCTCGCAAGCGGCCGGCGCCAAGGTCATTGCCGTGTTCGCCTCCGCCTCGGAAGGATTTTCCCGCGCCAACATCAATTGCTCGATCGCGGAGTCGATTGAGCGCTTCAAGCCGGTGGTCGCCCGCGCTAAGGCAGACGGCGTCAAGGTGCGTGGTTATATCTCCTGCGTGCTCGGCTGTCCCTTCGACGGCGAGATCAAGCCGCAGGCCGTGGTGGACGTCGCCAAAACGCTGTGGGACCTCGGCTGCTACGAGGTCTCGCTCGGCGACACCATCGGCGTCGGTACGCCGCTGAAGGCACGGCAACTGCTGCGAGCGGTAGCCGGCAGCGTGCCGATGGAAAAACTCGCAATGCATTTCCACGACACGTACGGGCAGGCATTGGCCAACCTCTATGCGGGGATGGAGGAAGGCGCGCGCGTGATCGACTCCGCCGCCGGCGGCCTCGGTGGCTGCCCCTACGCGCCGGGCGCCACCGGCAATGTCGCGACCGAAGATGTGGTCTATATGCTCGAGGGCTTGGGGATCAAAACCGGCGTGGACATGACAAAGCTGCTAGCTGCGACGAACGAGGTCAGCCGCTTGATTGGCAGGCCGCCGGTCAGCCGCGTCGCTTCGGCGTTGAACGCGAAGAGGCGCATGGCGAGTAGCGAATAGCAAATGGAAGTCCCGCTATTCGCCATTCGCTACTCGCCCGCTTCACCGGGCATCAGGCGGCGACGTCGGTTGCGAGCTTCAGCAGATTGGCCGACGTCGCCGTCGCGGCACTGTAGTCTTTCCACGCGGTATCGCGCGCGATGTCGCGCCACTTGGCGACGGTTGCCGCATCGAGGGCGCTGACTTTGGCGCCGGCCTTCTCATAGACCTTGGCGACTTCGATGTCGTCGTCCTGCGCACCCTTCTTGCCGAAGGCTTCGGGGTCAGCGCCGACCGCGCGAATGATGTCCTGCTGGTTCTTCGCCAGCTTGTCGAAGCTCGCCTTCGACATCAACAACGGCTCCAGCATGAACCAGTAGGAGGCGCCCGCGCCCGAGGTCAGCGATTTTGCGACCTCCTCCAGACGGAACGAGATCAGGCTGGTGGAGGAGGTAATTCCGGCATCGCAGGCGCCGCTCTGCATCGCCGCATAGAGTTCGTTTGATGGTACCGAGAGCACCGCTGCGCCCGCGGTCAGCAGCACCATGTCCATCTCGCGCGAACCGCCCCGAACCTTGAGGCCCTTGGCGTCTTCCGGATCGACGATCGGCCTGGACCGGCTGGCGACGCCGCCGGCCTGCCAGACCCAGCTCAGCAAGATGATACCCTTGTCGGCCAGGAAATCGGTCAGCGCCTTGCCGACGGGGTGCGTTTTCCAGCGCAAGCCCTGATCGTAGGTCGAAACCAGTCCGGGCATCAAGCCGATATTGGTTTCCGGCAACTCGCCGCCGGCATAGGGAAGGGGATAGAGGCTTAGATCGAGCTCGCCTTTGCGCATCGCCGAGAATTGCGCGTTGGTCTTGATCAGCGAGGAGTTCGGATAGACCTCGGCCGCAATCTCGCCGCCGCTGCGCTTGGCCACTTCCTGCGCGAACGTACGGCACAGGTGGTCGCGGAAATCACCCTTGTCGATGGTGCCGCCCGGAAACTGATGCGAAATCTTCAGCCTCGTTGCGGCGTGTGCGGTGCCCGTGCCGAAGCGAAGAATGGAGGCGCGGCGAGCGCGGATCCGAGAACATGGCGGCGTGTGAGCATGGTTCTCCCCTGAATTGCATTCTTGATCGGCGTGTCCAAGCCGGCGTTGAGCACCGTTTAGCCGGCGGCCGTGCGTAGAGTTTCTGTTCTGGTCGTTCGAGGCAGCCTGTCGCTCAAGGCCGCAGTGGCTGATTCCAGAGCCAGACTTCAAGGTCTGCCGCAGCGCACACGCAGGACGGGGAGGGGTTTTGTGGTCTCGTCGACCATGCGTTCGCCTCCGTTTCTCGGGACGCGTGCGCTGGCCTGCTTCAATTATCCGCTATGGCGGCAACGGCGCTCTCCTGCCGCCGTCCAGGACTATAAGCGCAAGGACGACCCACGAAGAACGACTCGCTATTCAACACGCCAGGAGTGTCACGAAGAAGGACAGGACATGATGAAGACGGATGCCATCAAAGGACGGCGGGTTGGTGAAAGACGGCATGAACAATAGCCAAGCCGTCGTTTGCTTTTGCAATCGGGCTCGCCTGCGCGGAGTCTTGCGATTTCCGGCGCGGTTACCCGCGCCCGAACGAGCGCGTTACTTCTTCTTGCCTTTGCCGCTCTTGCGGGCCGCGTAGCGCGCATCGCGCTTGGCCTTTGCTTCGGCCTCGAGGGCTGCCTGTCTGGCGGCCTCTTCTTCCTTTTCGCGGGCAAGCTGGGCGGCAGCCGCGGCCGCAGCCTCTTCCTCGCGCGCCTTGGCTTCGGCCTTGGCGGCTTCGCGGGCTTCCTTGGCCTTGGCGCGGGCGGCCGCCTGCGCTTCGCGCTCGGCCTGACGCTGCTTCACCTCCGGATCGTCAGGGCCGGGCTGGGCCTTGAACTTGTTCAGGATGTTCTGTCTCGCTTGCTGGGCGGCCTTCTGGCGGTCGGCGAAGCTGGGTTCCTTGAATCCACTCATAAAAAGGGGCCTTGTCGTTTTCTTGATTGGTTGTGAAACGCAGGGAATGGCGGTTTGCGCTTCAGTAGGTGAACCGGCGACAAAATGCCAGCACCGAAGGGGGCAAACAGGGAGATTTCCGTGAACGACCCGGTTGGTCGACCGCTGCCGGTGAGCGCGCTAAAGCGTTTTCCAGCGAAGTGGACACCGGTTCGCGTCAAGAAAACGCGTCAAGACAAGAATCTAGAGCCCCGTTCCGATTCCATCGGAACGGAAAGGCTCTAGCGGCGGCCCTGGCCGGATCGCCAATGGCGTTGGCCTCGACACAAGCGACGGCTGAAACCCGGTTCCGAGCCGAGCCAGGCAGTGGCTGTTCTAATCAGTCGCGGTTCTAATCAGTCCTGGATTGGTCGCGGCGGCCGCCCGGACCGAGAATTTTCGCAACCGTCACGGCCGTCATCGCCACGCGATCGGAAGTCCGCTGGGCTTCCAGCCTGTCGCGGGCTCCCTCCTTGATCATGAGATCGATGAGTTCGAGCCGTTTGGCATCGTCGGTCGCTTCAGCCAGTAGTTTTCGATAGCGATCGTAGTCGTAGCCCACTTCCTGCATGCTCATGACACGCTCCGCACACGCGCTTTCTCCAAACCAACACTGTTGATCAACCTCTGCACGCGCGCAACGGATTTGCGGGACTTATACCCCTGCCGCGCATTTTTGGCGTGCGAGTGTTGCAGAATTGATCCGGCAGATAGCGCACAGGTTGTGGCGCGGTCGGATGTCGGGAGAGGGAACCCGATACGATCGGTAGCGCCGCCCCGCTTGGGCCGGAACGTGCCGGCGCAATCGGTCGCACCTGAAAGCCGAAACACTGTGAATTCGCTCACATAAGGACGGCCGGCGCGAGCCTATGTTGCGGCAGGTCCTGAAATGAACGACCGCCATGATCCCGAATTGGTGCACCCCTAAAAATGTCGTTCTCGCCGCAGCGATCGTTTTGTTCGCCTGCGTCGCGGGCGGTGTGGCGACCGGACTGGCGTATCCGGAGCCGGTGTCCAGCGCCGCGCTCGGGCCAGATTGGCAGTGCAGCCGGATGGCGTTTGTCTGGACCACCTGCAGGAGACTGACGCACGCCAAATCTGCATCGAACCGTGTAGCGAGGGAACCGGTCTGCACGCGAATCCGGACCTAGGCGCGAGAAGGTCCGGCAACGTTGCGTTGGGTCGTCGCTGGAGCGTTTTCCAGCGAAGACGCTACCGGTTCGTGTCAAGAAAACGCGTCAGATCAAAAATCCAGAGCCCCGTTCCGGTTTCAATCGGAACGGACAGGGCTCTAGACGATGGTCGTGAGCACGTACGAATGCCACGCACTCCAGTCGATTCCATCAAACGCGCGGACATACATGGTCTCGCCGCCGGTCGCAGCGCCACCACGGAGCCAGACATTGGAAAGGTCGGCGGGGCTGACATCGATCACCGTGCTGGCAGCCCAGTGGGAATTCGTGGGCGTCCCGAAGTAGCCGCTGTTAGCGCCGGAGCCTCCGTCCCAGAACTGATATTGGGTTGCCGGATGTGCGTCGGCATCGGAATAGGACACCAGGTTGCCGATCTGGCTCCACTCGTTGACGTGCAAGGTCTGATTGTTGATCGAAGCCACCGGTGCATGATTAGCCAGCGTCGTCAACGCGAACGAGTCCCAATTGCCCCACGCGGTTCCATCGAAAGCCCGTATGTACATGGTGTCGGTACCGCCCGCCGTGCCGCCTCGCACCCAGACATTGGCGAGGTCGGATGCGGCGATATCGACGGCCGTACCGGCCGCCACGCGTGAATTGGTGGGTGTCCAGAAGTAGGCGCTGGTTGCGGACAAGCCGCCGTCTCAGATCTGGTATTTCGTAATCACGTCGCCGTCGGCGTCGAATGACGTCGTCCAGTTGACGAGTTTGGCCCATTCGGCAGCGTTCAGCGTATGATCGTTGGCCGTTGCGGTCGGCGCAATATTCGTCGACGTCAGGGTGAAACTGTCCCAGTTGCCCCACGCGGTGCCGTCGAACGCGCGCACATACATGGTTTCGGAGCCAGTGGTCGCACCGGTGCGCAGCCAGAAATTGCCGAGATCGGCGGCCGAAACGTCGATCGTGGTGCCCGAGGCCCAAATGCGCATTGGTGGAGGACCAGAAGTAACCGCTGTCTGTACCCCCGCCGCCGTCCCAGAACTGGTACTTGGTAATTGTATCGCCTTCGGCATCGGACGCGCTGAGCCAGTTCTGCGGCTTGGCCCATTGATTGACGTGCATCGACTGGTCGTTGATGGTCGCGACTGGCGCGGTATTTATTGTCGTCGTCAGCGTGAAAGTATCCCAGGCTCCCCATTCTGTGCCGTCGAATGGACTCACCCACAGCGTCTCGGACCCGGTCGCCGAGCCACCCTGGATCCAGACATTGGCGCGATCGGCCGCGGAAACGTCGATGATGGTGTTGGCGGCCAATGGGAGTTGGTGGGAGTCCAGAAGAAAGCGCTCGTCGCGGCCGTACCGCTGTCCCAGAACTGGTACTTCGTGATCGTGTCGTTATCCCCATCGACCACGCTGAGCCAATTGTCGATCTTGGCCCATTGACCTTGGTGTAAGGAATGATCGTTGATGGCGGCGACGGGCGTTGCGTTGGTCGACGCCATGGCGAAAGTGTCCCAAGCGCCCCAGTCGGAGCCGTCGAACGCGCGTACCCACAACGTTTCGGACCCGGTCGTCGAGCCGCTCCGGACCCAGACATTGGCAAGGTCGGCAGCGGAGACTTCGATCGTCGTGTTGGCGGCCCAATGCGTGTTGGTGGGAGTCCAGAAATAGGCGCTGGTCGCCGACGTGCCGCTGTCCCAGAACTGGTATTTGGTGGCGGCATCTCCGTTGGGGTCGGAGTAACTCAGCAGGGTGGACCGATTGGTCGCTGATCGCTGCAACGGGGGTTCCGTTGGGCGTCGTCGTGAGGGTAAACGACGCCCAACTGCTCCAGTCTATTCCGTCGAACGCGCGTACCCACATTGTCTCGCTGCCGCTGGCCGAACCGGAACGCAGCCAGACATCGGAGAGTTGCGACGCCGGAACGTCAATCGTGGTGCCGGCGGCCCAATGGCATTTGTGGGAGTCCAGAAATAACCGCTGGTCGCGGACGTACCGCTATCGAAGAACTGGTAGCTCACCGCTGGGTTGCCATCGGCATCGGAATAGCTGATCCAGGGCTGCAGCCGCTGCCAGTGGTTGGACAGCATGCTTCGATTGCCGATCGATGCGACGGGAGCAGTCATGATGTGCGTCCTCGTGATGTGCCGGTCGAAAATACCGGGCTGTTTCCAAGGTACAGCGCGATCGATGTCGCCTTCAAAACAAGGCAGCAGCTTCAGTCCTGCATAATCCAAACCAACCGAGCATCTTAGAAAATCATCAAATCCAAACGGCAGGCCGAAACGATCGTCTGATCTGATCAGCATTGCAATTCTTGCGCGATTTGTCTGTGATTCAGATCGCGGACGTTGAAAAATTCGACGAAGCAATTCGCTGGGATTGACGTGCGCGTTGCGCGCTCAGTCCGAACACGCGTTCGCTGGTGTCGCTCAAAAATGCGCCACGCTCAGCGGGACGGATGCGGTTTTTTGCAACGCTCGGTCAACGGCAAGCATGGTCTCGGTAACGGCTGCGCTACGCGTCTTGGCTTCGCCTGCTTTCGTGTGAGGTCGTCGAGTGTCACAGCCCGTCGGCACGAAGTTGGCTCATCGCCTTCGAAGATCAAGTAATTCTTGCCGCGATATTCCATCTGAAAAATTCAACATCACCGTAATGGATGCGCCAGCAGTCGGAGCGTTCCGGGTGTGAGCGGCGGGTGAGGGCGGACATATGCCATTAAGGCGCGGCCGGAGCGGATAGGCAAATCGCCCTACAGCCGGCGTTTCCCGTTCTGGGCGCTTCAGCAACCAGTGCTGCCCATCATCCGGCGTCCTTTACTGAAGCAGCATCGGTTGCTGAAGCGCCCGGACAGTCGGACCCGAACGATCTGAATTGGAATGATTGAAGTCCCGGTCTATGAGATGGCCATGGCCGAGCCTCGCAAGATCTCACCCAAATTACTTGCATTGTTGGTATGCCCCCTGACCAAGGGGCCGCTGGAGTTTGATGAGGTAAGACTGGAACTGATCTCGCGTTCGGCACACCTCGCATACTCGATCCGGGACGGCATCCCGATCATGCTGCCTGCAGAAGCGCGAAAGCTGGATTGAAGCCTTTCGAAGATCCGGTCTCGCACAGCGTCCGTTTGATTCATCAGCTCCATATTGCTAGGCGAGCGGCCATGGAAAAGTCGCGTCTCGGATTGTCCCGCTTTGACCTGGTACTCGCCATGCTGGCGGTTGTGGTCATCCTCTACGTCCTGAGCCTTGGCGCTGCGGTACGGCTCTAATCGGACCTCCTGTAATCAACGACCGATCTCATCCGCTACCGCTACAATACGATGGCCGCTGAATCGCCCAACGGCGAGTGGACCTGGCGGGTGATTTTAGAAGAGCCGGATGGGTTCAAAGAGGTTCTGGTAAAACGACTTGTGGTGAACGTGCCTTCGTTCAGCAAGGAAGATGAGATGCCAGTCGTAGGGCGAAAATTTCACATGGCTTGCCGAGGCACGTTTCGCCTGGACGACGAAGGCACCGGGATTATCGATCCGTCGCCGTCTCAGGCGGCCTCTTTATGGTGACTGCACCATGAGAAACGCCAGCGCCAGTTACCGGGTGAGCGACAACCATGAAAGCCAAGCGTTCTCTTCAATACAGAATGCGACACTGCCTTTTCGAGAACAAACCAGCTATCCGATTGAAATTATTGGCGATCCCAGCAGGATTCGAACCTGCAACCCACGGAGTAGAAATCCGTTACTCTATCCAGTTGAGCTATGGGACCGTTGGAGTCTTTCTAGCACTGCCAATATGAAAAATCCGCCTCATAGCCAAGTCCGTTCCGAACCGATTTCCTTCAGGCTGCGACAAAGCCAGACGGCGGACCATTGCCTTCGGTTCGCCCATCAATCAATGCTGCGCCGGTAACCCCGCCGGTGCGGTCCGGGACCGTGGACTGCCTGAGCCATGCATGCGACTTTTTCGCAAGCCTCTTCCATCGCCATCAGTCCGTCACCTTTTCGCGCACTTTTCGTCCGTTACGAGGCGGTCGTCCGCCCAAGGAGCTCCATCATGATCGGTTTGGTTCGCGCCGCAGTCGTTTGCGCCACGATGGCGCTTGGCCTAGTCGCAGCGCAGGCAGCAGATAAAGCCTTCAGACGCGACGATCTCGCCGATTCCGCGGTCAAGCTGGAGGCCCAGATCAAGAGCGAGGCGGGGCCGGTTTCCAAATCCAGCGCGACGCTGCGGACTGATGCGGATACCGCCTTCAAGCGTGCCGACTTCCGCACCGGCCTGCAAATCCTTGGACAGATCGCGGCCACCACGCCGGAGGACAGCGCCAACTGGCTCAAACTCGCCAAGACGATCTTCCAGATCCGCTCCGCAAGCTCGAGCGAACAGACCTTCCTGCTCGAGCGCGCCTCGACCGCCGCCTATATCGCCTATCAGCGCGCCGGCAACGCCGCCGAGGAGGCCGATGCGCTGGCGGTGCTGGGCCGGGCGATGTCGGACCGCAAGCTCTGGCGGCCGGCGCTGGATAGCTTACGGCTGTCGCTCGACATGCGCGAGGTCGCCGAGGTGCGCGGCCAATACGAGAAGATGCGCGACCAGCACGGTTTTCGTCTTTTGGATTATACCGTGGACTCGGACGGTGCGTCACCGCGGGCGTGCTTCCAGTTCTCTGAAGATCTGGCCAAGCGAGTCGATTTCGCGCCGTTCCTGGCGCTGGCCGGTACCGACAAGCCGGCGCTGTCGGCCGAAGGCAAGCAGCTTTGCGTCGATGGCCTGAAGCACGGCGAGCGCTACAACATCAATCTTCGTGCCGGCCTGCCGTCCACGGTCAAGGAAACCCTGCCGAAATCGGCCGAATTCAACGTCTATGTCCGCGACCGCAAGCCGTTCGTGCGCTTCACCGGCCGCGCCTATGTGCTGCCGCGTACCGGCCAGCGCGGCATCCCGCTGGTCAGCGTCAATACGCCCGCCGTGAACGTCAACGTGTTCCGGATCGGCGACCGAAACCTGATTAATACGGTGATCGACAGCGACTTCCAGAAGACGCTGTCGAGCTACCAGCTCGGCGATCTCGGCGACGAAAAGGGCGTCAAGGTCTGGACCGGCGAACTCGCCACCGCCACCACGCTCAACCAGGACGTCATTACCGCGTTCCCGGTCGACCAGGCGCTGGGCGACCTGCAGCCGGGCGTCTATGTGATGACGGCGTCAGCCAAAGGCCCCGGCAGCGATGATGACGGAAGGCTGGCGACGCAGTGGTTCATCGTCTCCGACATGGGCCTGTCGGCGTTTTCAGGTAATGACGGTGTCCACGTCTTCGTCAATTCGCTGGCGTCCACCGAGGCGGTCGGCAAGGCGGAGGTGCGGCTGATCGCCCGTAACAACGAGATCCTGGCGACCCGCAAGACCGACGATTCCGGCCACGTGCTGTTCGAGGCGGGATTGGCGCGCGGCGAGGGCGGGCTGTCGCCGGCCTTGCTCACGGTCATGAGCGAGAAGTCGGACTACGCATTCCTCAGCCTCAAGACCACCGCGTTCGACCTCACCGACCGTGGCGTGTCCGGCCGGGTGGTGCCATCAGGCGCCGACGCCTTCGTATACGCCGAGCGCGGGGTCTACCGCTCCACCGAGACCGTCTATCTCACCGCGCTGCTGCGCGACGGGCAGGGCAACGCCATGACGGGCGGACCGCTGACCCTCGTCATCGAACGCCCGGATGGCGTCGAATTCCGCCGCGCCGTATTGCCCGATCAGGGCGCGGGCGGCCGCAGCATGGTGGTCCCGCTCAATTCGGCGGTCCCGACGGGGACCTGGCGGGTACGCGCGTTCACCGACCCCAAGGGGTCGGCGGTCGGCGAAACCACCTTCATGGTCGAGGACTACATCCCCGAAAGGATCGAATTCAACATCTCCAGCAAGGAGAAAATGATCAAAGCTGAAGTTCCAGTTGAACTTAAGGTCGATGGTCGTTTCCTCTACGGCGCTCCGGCTTCCGGCCTGCAGCTCGAAGGCGACATGCTGGTCACCTCGGCAGCCTCCGGGCGGCCGGGCTATCCCGGCTACCAGTTCGGCGTTGCCGACGAGGAAACCGCCAGCAACGAGCGCACCCCGATTGAGAACCTGCCGGAGGCCGACGCCAATGGCGTGGCGACGTTCCCGGTGTCGCTGGCCAAGGCGCCAACTTCGACCCGCCCGCAGGAGGCGCAAATCTTCATCCGCATGGCGGAGGCCGGTGGCCGCGCCGTCGAGCGCAAGCTGGTGCTCCCCGTGGCGCCTGCCACGCCCTTGATCGGCATCAAGCCGCTGTTTGGGGACAAGAGCGTCGCGGAGGGTGATAAGGCCGAATTCGACGTGGTGTTCGTCGCCCCCGACGGCAAGCAATTGCCGCGTGACGGCCTGCGTTACGAGCTTCTGAAGATAGAATCTCGCTACCAGTGGTACCGGCAGAATTCGTCCTGGGAATACGAGCCGGTCAAATCGACCTCGCGCGTCGCCGATGGCGACCTGACGCTGTCAGCCGACAAGGCGGCGAGGGTGTCGCTGGCGCCGCAGCCCGGCCGCTATCGCCTGGACGTCAAATCGACCGAGGCGGACGGACCGGTCACCTCGGTCCAGTTCGATGTCGGTTGGTATTCGGACGGCAGCGCCGACACCCCCGATCTCCTCGAAACCTCGATCGACAAGCCGGAATACGCCTCCGGCGACACCATGGTGGTGTCGGTCAACGCCCGCACAGCGGGCAAGCTGACCATCAACGTTCTGGGCGACCGTCTGCTGACGACCCAGACCGTGGACGTCAAGGAAGGCACCCAGCAGGTCAAGCTATCAGTCGGCAAGGATTGGGGCACCGGCGCCTATGTGCTGGCGACGCTGCGCCGTCCGCTCGACGCCGCGGCGCTGCGGATGCCCGGACGGGCGATCGGCCTGAAATGGTTCGGCATCGACAAGAAGGCCCGCACCCTGCAGGTGGCGCTCTCGCCGCCGCCGCTGGTCCGCCCCGGAACCGCCCTGAAGATTCCGGTCAAGCTCGGCGGGCTCAACCCCGGCGAAGACGCCAAGATCGTGGTCGCCGCGGTCGATGTCGGCATTCTCAACCTGACCAATTACAAGCCGCCGGCGCCGGATGATTTCTATCTCGGCCAGCGCCGCCTCACGTCCGAGATCCGCGACCTCTACGGGCAATTGATCGACGGCATGCAGGGCACCCGCGGCCAGCTCAAGACCGGCGGCGACGGCGCCGGCGCCGAGCTGCAGGGCTCACCGCCCACCCAGAAACCGCTCGCGCTTTATTCCGGCATCGTCAGGGTCGGCCCTGACGGGTCTGCCGAGATCAGCTTCGACATTCCGGAGTTCGCCGGCACCGCGCGTGTCATGGCGGTGGCCTGGAGTGCGACAAGGCTTGGCCGCGCCACGACAGACGTCACCGTGCGCGATCCCGTGGTGCTGACCGCAACATTGCCGCGCTTCCTGCTCAATGGCGACCGCGGCACCATGAGCTTCGATCTCGACAACGTTGAAGGTGCACCCGGCGACTACACCATCAGCGTCAAGACGACGGGCCCGGTGAAGGTGAGCGGCAACCCCACCACCACGGTCAAGCTCGCCGCCAAGCAGCGGACCTCGATGTCGCTCGCGATCGACGGCGGCGGCGCCGGCACCGCCAATCTCGACGTCGACATCAAGGGTCCGAACGGCCTGGCGCTGGCGCGGCACTATGCGCTCGACGTCAAGGCGGCGACGCAGGTCCTGGCGCGCCGCTCGATCCGTACCCTGGCCAAGGGCGAGAGCCTGACGCTGACCTCGGACATGTTCACCGACCTGGTGTCGGGAACGGGTAGCGTGTCGCTCTCCGTCGGCCTGTCCACCGCACTCGATGCGGCGACCATCCTCAAGGCGCTGGATCGCTATCCGTATGGATGTTCCGAACAGATCACCAGCCGCGCGCTGCCGCTGCTCTACGTCAACGATCTCGCCGCGGGCGCCCATCTGGCGATGGACACCGCGGTCGATCAGCGCATCCGGGACGCGATCGAGCGGCTGCTGGCGCGTCAGGGCTCGAACGGGTCGTTCGGCCTGTGGTCGGCGGGCGGCGATGATGCCTGGCTCGACGCCTACGTGACTGACTTCCTGACCCGCGCCCGTGAGAAGGGCTTTGCAGTGCCGGATGTGCTGTTCAAGAGCGCGCTCGACCGCATCCGCAACTCCGTGGTCAACGCCAACGAGCCCGAAAAGGACGGCGGCCGCGATCTGGCCTACGGCCTTTACGTGCTCGCCCGCAACGGCGCCGCCCCGATCGGCGACCTGCGCTATCTCGCCGACACCACGCTGAACAATCTGGCGACGCCGATTGCGAAATCGCAACTGGCGGCGGCGCTGGCGTTGGTCGGCGACAAGTCGAGGGCGGAGCGCGTCTACGGCGCAGCGCTCGATGCACTGGTGCCGAAGCCCGTGATCGAGTTCGGCCGGGTCGACTATGGCAGCGCCTTGCGCGATGCCGCAGCTTTGGTCTCGCTCGCCAGCGAAGGCAACGCGCCGCGGGCGACGCTGACGCAGGCGGTGCAGCGGGTCGAAGTGGCGCGGGGCCTTTCGCCCTACACCTCGACGCAGGAAAACGCCTGGCTGGTGTTGGCCTCGCGCGCGCTCTCGAAGGAGACGATGGCGCTCGATATAGATGGTTCGCCGATCAAGACGGCGGCCTATCGCAGCTACAAGGCCGAGCAGATGGTCGGCAAGCCGGTCAAGATCACCAATACCGGCGACGCACCGGTACAGGCCGTGGTCTCGGTCTCGGGTTCGCCGGTCACGCCGGAGCCCGCGGCCTCGAACGGCTTCAAGATCGAGCGCAATTACTTCACGCTCGACGGCAAGCCCGCCGATATCAGCAAGGCCAAGCAGAACGACCGATTTGCGGTCGTGCTGAAGATCACCGAGGCCAAGCCGGAATACGGGCACATCATGGTGGCCGACTACCTCCCGGCCGGCCTCGAGATCGACAATCCGAGGCTGGTGTCGTCCGGCGACAAAGGCACGTTGGACTGGATCGAGGACGGCGAGGAGCCCGAGAATACCGAGTTCCGTGATGACCGCTTCACCGCGGCCATCGATCGCGCCAGCGACGATACGGCGGTGTTCACCGTCGCCTATGTCGTGCGCGCGGTTTCCCCCGGCAAATACGTGCTGCCGCAGGCCTATGTCGAGGACATGTACAATCCCTCGCGCTATGGCCGCACCGGCACCGGCACCGTGGAGGTCCGTCCGGCCAAATGAGCGAGACGGGGCCCATAGCACCGGCAAGCCCTCCGAAGGGCCGCTGGCGACGGATCAGGAAGGCGGCGGCGATATCGGCCGTCGTCAGCCTGATGACGGTCGGCGCGTTCGCCGGCTGGGTCGCCTCGCTCGGCCCGCTGCCGCTGGAGCAGGCGCGCAAGGTCTCGACCTCGATCATCGACCGCAACGGCAAATTGCTGCGCGCCTATGCGATGGCCGACGGCCGCTGGCGGTTGCCAGTCGATGCCAAAACCGGCGTCGATCCCGGCTATCTCAAGCTGCTGCTGGCGTATGAAGACCGCCGCTTCCACTCGCATCGCGGCGTCGATCCGCTGGCGCTCGGCCGCGCGGCGCTTCAGCTGATCACGCGCGGCCACATCGTGTCCGGCGGTTCGACGATCACGATGCAATTGGCGCGGCTGATGGAGCCGCGGCGCGAGCGTTCGGTGTACGCCAAGCTGCGCCAGATGGTGCGTGCGATCCAGATCGAGCGGCAACTGAACAAGGACCAGATACTCGATCTCTATCTGGCGCTGGCGCCGTTCGGCGGCAATCTGGAGGGCGTCCGCGCCGCGTCGATCGCCTATTTCGGCAAGGAACCGAAGCGGCTGTCGCTGGCGGAGGCGGCGCTTCTGGTGGCGCTGCCGCAATCGCCGGAGACGCGCCGCCTCGACCGCCATCCCGAGGTCGCCCGCGCCGCGCGCGATCGCGTGCTTGAACGCATGGTGAATGAGCAGCGCGTAACCGAAGACGACGCGGTTCAGGCCAAGGCCGTCACCGTGCCCCGGCTGCGCAAGCCGATGCCGATCCTGGCGCCGCATTCCGCCGACCAGTCGATGGCGACCGTGAGGGATTCGCCGGTCATCAAGCTGACGCTGGATTCGAGCCTGCAGAAGACGCTTGAAGCGCTGGCGCGCGACCGCGCGATTGCGCAGGGGCCGAACATTTCGGTCGCCATGATCGCGGTCGACAATGAAAGCGGCGACGTATTGGCGCGGGTCGGCTCATCGGATTATTTCGACGAGCGGCGGGCCGGGCAGGTCGACATGACCCGCGCGGTGCGCTCGCCGGGATCGACGCTGAAGCCCTTCATCTACGGTCTCGCCTTCGAAGATGGCTTTGTGCATCCGGAGAGCCTGATCGACGATCGTCCGATTCGGTTCGGCTCCTACGCGCCCGAAAATTTCGACATGACGTTTCAGGGCACGGTCCCCGTACGCAAGGCGCTGCAATTGTCCCTCAACGTGCCGGCGATCGCGCTGCTCGACCGAGTCGGCTCCAGCCGGCTGTCGTCGCGGCTGAAGCAGGCCGGCGGCAATCTGGTGCTGCCGAAGGATGAAGCGCCGGGCCTTGCCATGGGCCTCGGCGGCGTCGGCGTGACCCTGCAGGATCTGGCGCAGCTCTATGCGGGGCTGGCGCGCCTCGGCACCACCAAGCCCCTGCGCGAAATCATGATCGCCAAAGACGAGCGCGATCCGATGCGGCTGATGGATCAGGCCGCGGCCTGGCAGGTCGGCAACGTCCTGATCGGCACGCCGCCACCGGAAAACGGCGTGCATAACCGGATCGCCTTCAAGACCGGCACCAGCTACGGCTATCGCGATGCCTGGTCGGTCGGCTTCGACGGCCGCATCACCATCGGCGTATGGGTTGGGCGTCCCGACGGCGCGCCGGTGGCCGGGCTGGCCGGCCGTACCGCTGCCGCACCGATCCTGTTCGACGCCTTCGCCCGCACCGGAAAGATCGTTGCGGCATTGCCGAAGCCGCCGAAGGGCGCGCTGATCGCTGGCAATGCCAAGCTTCCGGTGCCGCTGCGGCGTTTCCGCCCCGTCGGCGAGTTGGTCCGCACCGGCAGCGATCAGGCGCCGCGCATCCAGTTTCCGCTGAATGGTTCGCGGATCGACGTCGACCGTTCCAACGACGGGCAGTTCTCGGCGATGCCGGTCAAGGTCGCCGGCGGCGTGCTGCCGCTGACCATGCTGGTGAACGGTATCGCGGTCGGCGAGATCGGCAGCCGGCGTCAGCGCCTGGTCGAGCCGCCCGGGCCCGGCTTTGCACGCCTCACGGTGATCGACGCGACCGGCGCCGCCGACACCGTGGTGATCCGGGTACAATGAACAGGTACAATTTGACCGATCAGGGGGCCGGGGACACCGCCGGATAGCGGGAACTGCGGTGTTGTTTGCAGTGCGGTTTCATCGTATGCGAACAAGATGGTTGAAACCGTGCAACCCCGGCGATTTGGAGCAGGCCAACAGTCTGTGAAACCTGCGAATTCCAGCCGCAGGCTGCTCGCCGCGTTTGACTTCGCCACGGCCAGCCATTTCCGCGCGATCATCTTCCTCACGCTGTGCGCCATCGTGCTTTTCGTGCCCGGTTTCTTCACGATTCCGGCCATCGACCGCGATGAGGCGCGGTTCGCGCAGGCGACCAAGCAAATGGTCGAAAGCGACGAATATGTTGACATCCGCTTTCAGGATGACGTCCGCTACAAGAAGCCGGTCGGCATTTACTGGATGCAGGCCGCGGTGGTCGAAACTGCCTCAAAGCTCGGCCTGCCGCGGGCGGAATTGCGCATCTGGCTCTATCGCGTTCCCTCCTTGATTGGCGCGATCGGCGCGGTCCTGCTGACCTACTGGACGGCGCTCGCCTTTGTGACCCGGAGCGGCGCCGCGCTGGCGGCGTTGATGATGTGCAGCTGTGTCTTGCTCGGCGCCGAAGCGCGGCTCGCCAAGACCGATGCGATGCTGCTGCTGTCAGTCACCGCCGCGATGGGCGCGATGGCGCGGGTCTATCTGTCCTGGCAGCGCGGCGAGGATCCGGCACGTCCGCCGTGGAGTTCGCCCGCGATTTTCTGGACCGCACTGGCCGGCGGCATCCTGCTCAAGGGCCCGTTGATCCTGATGTTCGTGGGATTGACCATCGCGGCGCTGGCGATCCTCGACCGCTCGGCGGTCTGGCTCTGGCGCATGCGCCCGGTCTGGGGCCTGATGTGGACGCTGGTGCTGGTGCTGCCGTGGTTTGTCGCGATTTTCTGGCGCGCGGGCGATGCATTCTTCACCAATTCGCTCGGCGGCGACATGCTGAGCAAGCTCGCCGCGCAGGAGTCTCATGGCGCGCCACCCGGCCTGTATCTGCTGCTGTTCTGGGTCACGTTCTGGCCCGGTGCGCCGCTGGCGGGGATGGCGGCTCCGGCGGTATGGCGGGCCCGGCGCGAACCCGGCGCGCAGTATCTGCTGGCCTGGCTGGTGCCGTCATGGATCGTGTTCGAACTGGTGATGACCAAGCTTCCGCACTACGTGCTGCCGCTGTATCCCGCCATCGCCATCCTGACCGTCGGCGCCCTGGAGCGCCGCGTGTTGTCGCGCTCCTGGCTGAGGCGCGGCGCGGCCTGGTGGTTTGCGATCCCCGCGATTACGGCCGTGATCGCGATTGTTGCGGCGATCAAGCTGACGCATCAGCCGGTTTTTCCGGCCTGGCCGGTGCTGGCGGCGGCCATGATCTTCGGCCTGATCGCGTGGTGGCTGTTTGAGGAAAGCCGCGCCGAGCGCTCGCTGTTGCATGCCGTGATCGCAGCGATGTGCCTGGCGATCGCCGTCTATGGCATCGTGATGCCGTCGCTGACGACGCTGTTTCCGAGCGCAGGCATTGCGCGCGCGCTGCGCAACGTCGTCTGCGTCGGGCCGAAGGCCGCGGCTGCCGGTTTCCACGAGCCCAGTCTCGTCTTCATGACCGGAACCAGTACGCTGTTGACCGACGGATCGGGCGCGGCGGATTTCCTGGGGCAGGGCACTTGCCGCTTTGCGTTGGTGGAATCGCGCTCGGAGCGCGGTTTTGTCCAGCGCGCCGAAGCGATCGGGCTGCGCTATAACGTGGCGACGCGTGTCGAGGGTTATAACATCTCGCAGGGCAAGGCGGTTTCAATCGCAATCTTCCGCTCCGAAGGCACCGAATAAGATGCCAGCGCCGACCGTCATCGCCGAATCCCAAAACTATCTTTCGCGCTTTGTGGTGCTGGGGTGGCGCTCGCTGGCCCAGCTCGTGCGCACGCCGTCGCACTCGCGGCGGGCCGAGGCGGGCCGCCGGGCGGCGCGTCACGCATTGCTGCTGTCGGCCGGCCTTGGCGCCGCCATCATCGCGTTGATGTTCGTGCTCGATGCCTGGGAGATCGGCCAGATGCCGAAGCGGGGCACGCCCTCGCTGTGGTGGATGCGCATCGTCACCGATTTCGGCAAGGACGAATATGTGCTGGCGGCGCTGGGCGCGCTGTTGATCCTGGTTGCGATAGCAGCACCCGCGTTCAGGGGCATTCAGCGCTCCCTGTTGCTCGGTCTCGGCACGCGTTTACAGTTCTTGTTCTGCGCGGTGATGGTGTCCGCGCTGGTTACCGAACTGATCAAATGGGGCGTCGGACGCGGCCGGCCGTTCGTCGGCGGCGAAGGCAACGTGTTCCATTTCTCGCACTTCAACGGAACAGGGGCGTATTCAAGCTTCCCCTCGGGCCATGCGACCTGCGCTTTCGCGCTGGCCTTTGCCGTGTCGGCGTTGTGGCCGCAGGCGCGGATCACGATGTTCGTCTACGCCCTCGTCATCTGCGCAACCCGTCTGGTGCTGTTGGCCCATCATCCCAGCGACGTGGTTGCGGGCGCGCTGGTCGGCATCATCGGCGCGATGTTCGTGCGCTACTGGTTCGCGGCGCGGCGGCTCGGCTTTGCAATCCACCGCGACGGCACAATTCTGCCATTGGTTGGGCCCTCCTCGGGACGCCTCAAAAGGGTTGCCCGGGGCGCATTCGCCCCATAAAAGCGGACGCCGCGAAGGCCTGACGGAACCGGTTCCGGTTTCAGGTCCAGCAAGCCGTTCGAACCCCAGCCCAACCGATGAGTACAGATTTGCCCTCTTCCGACCAAGCCGCGGTCGCCGTTTCCATCGTTGTGCCCGTGCGCAACGAGGCCGACAACGTCGCGCCGCTGATTGCGGAAATCACGGCCGCGCTGGATGGCCGTTGGGCCTATGAGATCATCTATGTCAATGACGGCTCGACCGATTCCACCGCCGAGTGCCTCAAAGCGCTGATGAAGGTGCACGGCAATCTCCGGCAGCTCCGGCATGAAAAATCCTCCGGACAATCGGCGGCGGTGCGCAGCGGCGTTCGTGCGGCGCGCGGCGCCATTGTGGCGACACTCGACGGCGACGGACAGAACAATCCGGCGTTTCTGCCGGATCTGATTTCGGCGGTCGAGAGCGGCGGCGGCCGCATCGGCCTTGCCGCGGGCCAGCGGGTCGGACGCAAGGACACCGGTTTCAAGAAAATGCAGTCGCGGATCGCCAATGCCGTGCGCAACGGGATCTTGCGCGACGGCACCCGCGACACCGGGTGCGGGCTGAAGGCATTTCCGCGCGAGGTATTCCTGTCGATGCCTTATTTCGACGGCCTGCATCGTTTCCTCCCCGCGCTGGTGCGCCGTGAAGGTTTTGGCATTGCTTACGTCGATGTGATCGACCGCCCGCGCCATTCCGGCGTATCAAATTACGGCTTCTTTGACCGGCTATGGATCGGGATTATGGATCTGGCCGGCGTCTGGTGGTTGATCCGCCGCAAGAAGTCGACGCCCGTTGCGACCGAGGTGACCTGATGCTGATTCAATACGGGCAGGCGCTCGGCGACTATCTTTACGACGTCTTCGTCGCGAAGTTCGATTTCTGGCTGGCGTTCGGCCTGGTCGCGCAATTGTTCTTCACCGCGCGCTTCCTGGTGCAGTGGATCTCGAGCGAGCGCGTCGGGCAAAGCGTGGTGCCGATGGCGTTCTGGTTCTTCTCGATGGGCGGCGGGATGATGACGCTGGTCTACGGCATCGCCAAACGCGAACCCGTCATCATCATCGGCCAGTCACTGGCCACCATCATCTACATCCGAAACATCATGCTGATCGTGAAGAACCGCGCCAGCGCGTCGAAGACGCTGGATCGCTAACCGCTGCGTCCCGCGGCCGGTGCGGGCAGCGCCGCCATGTCGCTTTCGGTAGCACGATAGGCCGCCAGTTCACCGGCGGCATCGAGCACGGGGTAGGCGACCGAGCAGATATGGGAGTGAATCCGCCGGAGATCGCGCAGCACATCGAGATGCAGCGAGGTGGTCTCGATGGTCTCGGGCCGGCCCTCGCGCAGCCGGTCGAGATGCCGCTCGGTGGCGGCAAGCTCGGTGTTGCGTAGCGCGGCCTTCTCGGCCAGCAGCTTGCGGGCCTCATTGACGTCGCCGGACATGAAGACGCCGAACGCGATCCGCAGCGAATCCATCGTGCGCTTGTGGAAGGCCGAAAGCTCTTCGGCGCCCTCGGCCGAGAACTGGAACCGGCGCTTGATCTTCTTGGTCGCAAGCTCGCTCAAATTCTTGTCGATGATGTCGCCGATATGTTCGAGGTTGATGGCGAAGGACACGATCTCCATCGCGCGCTGTCCCTCGCGCTCGTCGAGGCTGCCGCGGGTGAGCTTGGTGACATAGAGCTTGATCGCCTCGTCGAGGCTGTCGACGCTGTTGTCCATCTGCGAGACCTGGTCGACCAGCGCCCGGTCGTTGGTCATCATCGCCGCCATCACCTTGCGCAGCATGACCTCGACATGGTCGCCCATATGCAGGGTTTCGCGCGCGGCATCCGCGAGCGCCAAAGAAGGGGTCTCCAGCGCGCTCTCGTCGAGATAGCGCGGCCGGAGCGGGTCGGTCTCCCGGACGCGCGTCGGCAGCAGCTTTTTCAACAGCCGCGCCATGCCGTCGAGCAGGCCGATGAAGACGATCGCAGTCACGACGTTGAACGCGATGTGGAATTGGGCCGTGGCCTTGGCGGGGTCCGGCTGCCACGACTGCAACAGCTCCGCGATCGGGTTCAGAAACGGCGCCACCAGGGCGATGCCGATCATCCGGTTGGCAAGATTACCCAGCGGCAGGCGGTAGCTGGCGGGGTTGTCGCGGCGGGCGCCTTCGACAATCGGATTGATCGCGCTGCCAAGGTTGGCACCGAGCACCAGCGCCAACGCCGCTACGGGTGTAATGAAGTGCGCAAATGCCAGCGACATCACCAGCAGCACGCTGGCGACGCTGGAATGCACCACCCAGGTAACGACGGCACCGACGACGATGCAGAGCACGGGATCGCCGGTGATGGCGTTCATGAACACACGCATGCCCGGTGCGTTTTCGGCCGGCGCCAGCGTGTCGAGCAGGATGTGCAGCGCCAGCAGCATCAGCCCAAGTCCGATCGAGACGCGGCCGATATCCTTGATGCGCGAGCGCGGCCCGGTGCGGAAGGCGACCAGACCGATGATGAACAGGACGGGGGCGACGGCGGCGATTTTGAACGACAGGATCTGCACGATCAGCGTAGTGCCGACATTGGCGCCGAGCATGATGGCAAGCGCCGGCACCAAGCTGACCAGGCCTTCCGACGTGAACGAGCTTGTGATCAGCGCCGTCGCGGTGCTGCTCTGGAGCAGCGCCGTCAGACCGAGGCCCGCCGCAAAGGCGGTGAAGCGGTTGTTGAGCCCCTTCGCCAGCAATTGACGCAGGTCAGGGCCGAACGCGCGCAGGATTCCGCTGTGGACCATGTGCAGGCCCCACAGCAGCAGCGCAACGCCACCCATCAGGTCGAGAAGTACGACGGTTCCCATGCGAATAGCTTCCGGCAGCGCGAGTCGAAAGTTCAGGCTATCGCCAAAAGGCCGCGGATCAACCCTTTAATTTGCCGAAAATTGCTTGCGTGGCCGCAGGCAGAGCACGTGCCGGCAAGAGCCAAAGGCAGCGATCGATCGCGAGCGTGTCAGCATAAGCGCAGGGTAAGCGGAGCTGGAAAACAACCGCTACATTTCGATTACATTGCGATCGGTTCCGCTAGGCCAATTCCAACAATTCTTCTGTAAACGAGAGACACCAACTTTCTCGATCAGGGCCAGGGGCAAAGATGTTAGCGAATCGCCGCAGAAGCGAACGTCGTGTGTGCAGAAACTTTGCGAAGATACAGTTTGGGACCGGCGGGTTGCCGCGCGACTGCATGATCACGGACGTGTCGGACGGCGGAGTGAAGATAATCGCCGAATACCCGGAGATTCCCCCCGAGTTCACCGTGATTTTCTCGACCGGTCAGCGGCCACGCCAGTGCAAGCTCGCATGGCGGATCGGCTGCGAACTCGGCGCTCAATTCGTCGACTAGTACGAGAATGCGGCGAGGCCGGGATCAGAGCCCGCCCACAGCCGCGTGGCCGATGCTAAACAGGCCATTGCGGCCGCCCATTACCGTAAAGGCGGCCTGCTTAACCCGAATTTAGGGTTAAGCTGTGAGCATTCTGGACAGTCGCCGACGCGGGTCCAGTAAATGTTCCAGAAATTCTTCCAACCATCTGAATTCGCGCGACTTCTTGCGTGTACATCATCCGCGGCGATTCTCGCGCTGGGGCTTAGCGGCTGCCAGACCGCGGTAACGTCGTCGGATATCACTGGCTCGCTCGGTGAGAAAGCCGAAACCAGCCGCACCGCCGACCCGCGCCGCGACCTGGAGGTTTTCGAGGCGCGCTATCGCGCCAACACGAAGGATGCCGACGCGGCCCTGCAATACGGCAAGGCGTTGCGCGCCACCGGACAGAAGTCGCAGGCGGTCGCGGTGCTGGAGCAGGCGACCATCGCCCATTCCAGCAACAAGGCGCTGCTCGCCGGCTACGGCCGGGCGCTCGCTGACAATGGCAATTTTCAGCAGGCCTTCGACGTGCTCGGCCGCGCCCACACCCCCGACAACCCGGATTGGCGGATACTCTCCGCGCAAGGTGCGGTGCTCGATCAGCTCGGCCGGTTCGAGGAAGCGCGGCAGTATTATTCGAGCGCGCTGAGGATCACGCCCGACCAACCGTCGGTGCTGTCCAATCTCGGCCTGTCTTACGTGCTTTCAAAAGACCTGCCGAAGGCGGAGGAGACGTTGCGCCGCGCCCATAGCCGTGCGGGCAATGATGCGCGCGTGCGGGCCAATCTGGCGCTGGTGGTCGGTCTGCGCGGCAACCCGGCCGAGGCTGAAAAGATCGCGAAGGCCGACCTTCCGCCCGAAGAAGCGGCCGCCAACGTCGCGCAGTTGAAGCTCATGCTGTCGCGCAAGGAGAATGCGCGCGCCGAGATGGGCGGCAGGATGCCGGGCGCTGCGTCCGGGCGCTCGAATTGACCTCGGCCGAACGGGCGAAAGGCGTGCGCCCGTCCCGTTGCCCCGCCGCGCCTTCAGCGGCGGCCGCCGGCGCGCAATTTGTTGATGATCGGCATGATCGGCCCGAGCAGCGAACCGCGTGATCGCTTGGTCACGGCGTGGCCTGTCAGGCGTTGCGCCATCTGCAAGAACATCGTGGTGGTGCGATGACCGGCGGAGATTTGCTGGATCATCTGGCCGTTATTGGCCGCCATGCCGAACATCCTTGAATCGAACGGGATAGTCGCAATCGGCTGGCTCTCGATCGCCTTGGCGAATTCGCGCGGGGTGATCTCCGGGCGCTTGTGCATGCCGACCTGGTTGAGACAATAGAGCGGTGGCCGGTCGTTGGGCCGGGCTGCCTTGAGCACGTTCAGCATGTTCTTGGCATTGCGCATGTTGGCGAGATCAGGCTCGGCAACGATCAGAATATCGTCCGCGCCGACCAGCGCGCGCTTGGTCCACGCCGACCATTGATGCGGGACATCGAGCACGATGCAGGGAGTGGTCATGCGCAGCGTATCGAAGATCGCATCGAAGGCGTCCGCACCGAAATCGTAGACCTGTTCGAGCGTCGCGGGGGCCGCCAGCAGGCTGAGACGCTCGGAGCATTTCGCGAGCAGGCGCTCCATCAGCGCGCTGTCGGGCCGATCCTGCTGGAATAGCGCGTTGGCGATGCCCTGTATCGGGTCCTGGTTGTAGTCGAGGCCGGCGGTGCCGAACGCCAGATCGAGGTCGATCACGACGGAATCCAGCGCCAGGTCGCGTGCGATCGCCCAGGCCACATTGTGCGCCACCGTGGATGAACCGACGCCGCCCTTGGCGCCGACCACGGCAACGATCCGGCCGACTGCGACGGCTTCGGACGAGGAAAACAGGCTGCAGATCGCGCGCACCACATCGAGGGTTTCGACCGGCCCGACCACGTAGTCGCTGACGCCGCGCCGCACCAGTTCGCGATAGGGCGTGACATCGGTGGCGCTGCCGATCACGACGACCCTTGTGCCGGCGTCGCAGACGGTGGCGAGTTCGTCGAGACCGTCGAGCATGTCGCTGGAGCCTTCGGTTTCCAGCATGATCACGTTCGGCGTCGGGGCCTTGTGATAGGCATCGATGGCGGCCGCGATGCCGCCCATATGAACGGACAGATGAACCTTGCCGAGGCGACGGTCTTCGCTGGCTGATCGCACCGTTGCGGCAGTCGCAACCGTTGCGCAAAAGGCCTGCACCGACACGCGCGGCGCCGGCGAAATATATTCATCGGCGGGCGGCGTAAGGCCGTGCTCTTCTTCAGAGTCTTTTCGGGACCGGCTGATCATTTACCTGTATCGCTCAGTTTGGCTTTTTCGGATTCGGGATAGGTGGTCGTGGTCGATACACCCTTGCGGTATTTGTCGAAGGCCGCGTTGCGCCGCATCGTGTAGGCGGGGGTTTCGGGCCGCGGCTGCTCGAGGTCCGCCGGGTTGTCGATCATGGCGGCGAGGTTGCGTTGGGTGGCGCAACCAAAATTGTGGTACGGCCGGTTTTCATTGTAACCGGTGTCGTAGATGTTGGGACCGAGGTCCTCCGGCCACAGGCCGCAGGGGCCGGCCACCGCGGAGATCTTCGGATAGATTAGCCTGATGGTCGGAAGCGTTTGCGGGCTATCCGGTTGATAATGACGCAGCCTGATCGCGCTTGACGGCACGCCGCCTGCGGTCAGCATCGCGCGGATTTCCTGGTACGTTGCCTCGGCCGCGCGGGCATTGGCGGTGTTGACCGGCACGTCGGCGATGATCGCGCCGGTGCCTTCGCGGGCCCAGGTCTGGGCCAGTCCCATGACGTCGTTGCGCTGCGGGGCCGAGAGGCCGCCGCGGGCGTGCCCGACGAAAATGACGATCGAGCGGTTAACTTCCTGAACGGCGATCGGATGCCGCTGACGGTAATCGGTGGGAACGGTCGCGGTCACGATCTCGCCGGTCTGCTGGCAGGCCCCCAGCGCAGCGGACAGGCCGACCAGTGCGCCGAGCAGTCGCCAGCTGTGACGGCGATCGACCTTCGTTTGGGTTGTCATCGTTCTGTCCTCATCCCCCTCCGTGGAGCCGCGCCGTCTCAGTCAATGATGAAGCCGAAATTGCCCTCATAGGCGCCGACCGGCCCGACGCGGGCGGCAAGGCCGTAGATCCGGTTGATGCGGGCCAGCAGCGTCGATTGGGAATCGGACGCCGGTGCAAACCCGTCATCGGGGCGGGACAATTCCTTCTGGGCAACCGCGCGGACCACATAGGGCGTGACGAGAACCATCAATTCGGTCTCGTTGTTGACGAAGTCCTGGCTGCGGAAGAGGGCGCCCAGGATCGGGAGCTGGTTGACGCCTGGCAATCCGTTGACCGCCTGCTTGGTCTGCTGCTGGATCAGGCCGGCCATCGCCATCGAACCACCGGAGGGGATTTCCAGCGTGGTCTCGGCGCGGCGGGTCCTGATCGAGGGAATCGTCAGTGCAGCGCCGTTCTGGTTCAGGGTGATGGCATTGTCGGTCGACAGTTCGGAGACTTCGGTCATCACCCGCAGGCTGATCCGTCCTTCGCTCAGCACGACGGGCGTGAAGTTCAGCGAGATGCCGAATTTCTTGTACAGGATCTGCGTCGTACAGATATGCGTGACGGGATCGCAGGAATAACCTGCGGGAATCGGAAATTCGCCGCCGGCGATGAAGGTCGCGGACTCGCCTGATATCGCCGTCAGGTTCGGTTCTGCCAGCGTGCGGACCACGCCGGCGGATTCCATCGCGCGCATGGTCGCGGTGACCGTCGGCAGCCCCTTGAGGATGCTCGAGGCGGCGAGGCCATTGTCAGACACCAGCGGACGGCCGTAGGCGGTGAAGGGATTGTTGTTGTTGAAGTTCACGACGGCGGTGCCGTAATTCATGCTGGCACTGAGATCGACGCCCATCTGCTTGATGATGTCGCGTCGCACTTCGGAAACGTTGACCTTCAGCATCACCTGGTCGCGGCCGCGGACGGCGATGGAATTGACGACCTTGTCGGCACTGCCGACCAGCCGCGCGGCGAGGTCGCCGGCCTGCTGGGCCTCGATCGGGCTCGATACCGAGCCGGTCAGGATGACGCCTTCACCGACGCCTTCGATATTGATCCCCGGCAGCGTTTGCCGGAGCGCCGCCCGCACACCGTTGAGGTCGCGCTTGACCGCGATGTCGTAGGAGCCGACCTGCTGGCCGTCGGCATCGAAGAACACCACGTTGGTCTGGCCGACCGCTGCGCCGATGATATAGGCGCGCTGCGCCGAACGAATGACGGCGTTGGCGATCTTTGGATCGGCGACAAGTACATCCTTCACGTCGCGCGGCAGGTCGACCACCACGGACTTGCCGACGCCAAGGGAGAGGAAGCGTTGCTTGACCGGGCCGATGGCAGAAGTCGTCACGGGATCGTTGCCCGAATCCCTGGACAGCTCCCTGGCCAGCTCCCTGTCGAGCTCGGCCGCCACGACAGATGCCAACGGGCTGAGCGCCAGCGTGGCGATGGCCGAAAACAACAAGGCCCCGACCGCAGCCGTCCGCATCGCTGACTGATTACCCCCGAACTTCATTCCCCGCGTCCTTTCGGTCACTTCTGTGCCGTCGATTGGCTCGCAATGCTGTAGCGAACCACGTTGATGCTTGAGCCCCGCTTCGGGGCCTTGCCGACCAGCGCGTTCCTGCCCTCTTTTTTCTTGGGGGCCTGGTCGATCGCCAGCACGCGGATGTTGGTCAGGATGATTTCCGATCGGATCGGTTCACCCGCGATGAAGGGGGCACACGCGATCGAGCCGGATTTGGCGACGAGAAGCTCCGTGGTCGGCAGCTGCGCGACCGGCTCGGCAGCGGCGGGCTTCTCGTCCGATCCGCGCGCGGGATAAGCCGAAACGCAGCCCCTGAGAGCGATGGCTGGAACTACGATACGGGCAGCATTCATACGCTTTACTGTCTACTCTTACGCTGGGCGCCATCATCCGCATGGCGTCGACGGCCGTCCCACCCGGCATGACTAACGGGGCAATGGTATAAGGGAACTTGAGGGGTGAATGATTTGGTGGCGAGACCGGCGGGATTCGCCGTCATGGTGAACGCGCGGTTAGTGTCCGCGCCTGCAAAAATCCGGATTTCTACGGATAAGACCATTGCGGCCCGCGCTGCATCCGCCGCTGTGCAGCAGCGGATCGCGGAGATTGTCTGCAGAAATCGCGGCGCTGGCTGGCGCCTTTCAACGCCGTGAAGCGCCGGTCGAGATCGGGCTTGAGGTCATCGACATTCTCGAGCTCGATGTGAAGCCGCAACGTCAGGCCGCCCGGCGCCGGGCGATAGCTGTCGCAGGGAATGACGAGGCTCGCACAGCCCGCCCGGGCTTTGGCGTCGCGGCCTGATGTGACCGGTCCGGTTTAGGATTTTTGCGGGTTGGACGGGCGAGCGTTCGAACAACCAAGGCGTTTGCGCCATCAAAGACGTTTTGCCGCAGCCATGACAGATAGCCAAAACACCGCCGGCCTGCCGGGTCGGGGCCGGTTTAGTTACTCACAGAATACAGAAGTCGGCCGTCAACCCCTTGACCCGGCTCGCCAGTCGGATTGTGATACGGCACAACTACCAGTCGCCGCACGTTGAGGGGCCTGCCGCGACCTTCGATCCCTGTCCGACCGTATTGCGTGTCAAACTGCCGGGTCAGATTGGCGCTTTTTTCGGTGGGGGATCATCGGGTTGGCCCAACAGCGTTCGAGGACGACAAGCCAACGTTCCCGCACGACCCCTGAAAGGCCTTGCCCATGAAACGCGTATCCCTGGTTCTCACCCTTGCCGTTGCCTCCGGTCTTTCGGTCCAGGCTGCCTCGGCGCAAACCCTCAAAACGGTCAAGGACCGTGGCATGCTTTCCTGCGGCGTCAGCCAGGGATTGCCGGGGTTCTCGTCTCCGGACGACAAGGGCAACTGGACCGGCCTCGACGTTGACATCTGCCGCGCGATCTCAGCTGCGGTCTTCAACGATCCGAGCAAGATCAAGTTCGTGCCGCTGTCGGCCAAGGATCGCTTCACCGCGCTGCAGTCCGGCGAAATCGACGTGCTGTCGCGCAACACCACCTGGACGCTGTCGCGCGATACTTCGCTCGGCGCCAATTTCACCGGCGTGACCTATTATGACGGCCAGGGCTTCATGGTGAAGAAGGCGCTGAAGGTGAATTCCGCGCTGGAATTGAACAGCGCGTCGGTCTGCGTGCAGCAAGGCACCACCACCGAGCAGAATCTCGCCGACTACTTCAAGGGCAACAACATGAAGTACGAGGTGATCGCATTCGGTACCAACGACGAGGCCGTCAAGGCCTATGAGTCCGGACGCTGCGACGTCTTCACGACAGACGTGTCCGGCCTTTATGCCGATCGTTTGAAACTCGCGAGCCCGGCCGATCATGTCGTGCTGCCGGAAGTGATCTCGAAAGAGCCGCTCGGCCCGATGGTGCGCCATGGCGACGACCAGTGGGCAGACATCGTGAAATGGACGCTCTACGCGATGATCACCGCGGAAGAGCTGGGCATCACCCAGAAGAACGCCGATGAGATGGCGAAATCGGACAAGCCGGAGATGAAGCGGGTATTCGGCACCGACGGCAACCTTGGCGAACAGCTCGGCCTGACCAAGGATTGGGTCTCGCGGATCGTGAAGGCCGTCGGCAATTACGGCGAGTCATTTGAGCGCAACGTCGGCGCTGGCTCCAAGCTTGGCATTGCCCGCGGCATCAACGCGCTCTGGAGCAAGGGGGGTATCCAGTACGCGCCGCCGATCCGCTGATCGGCGGAGGGCTGCGGCGATGGCCATCGAACCCCGAAAACCACCGTCGCAGTTGGTTCCCAAACTGCAGAGGGCGCTCGGTGGCAGCGCGGGCTGGAGCGGTTTCGTCATCCAGCTCGTGTTCGTCGCCGTACTGGCCTGGATCGCCTACGAGATCGTCGCCAATGCCCGCGCCAATCTGCAGGCGCAGCGGATCACCGCGGGCTTCGGCTTCATGGTCAACACGGCAGGTTTTGACGTCAGCCAGAACCTGATTGCGTATTCAGGCTCCGACAACTACATCCGCGTTTTCCTGGTCGGCCTGCTCAACACCCTGCTGGTCTCGGTGATCGGCATTTTCTTCGCCACCGTGATTGGTTTTTTGGTGGCGCTCGGCCGCCTGTCGCCGAACTGGCTGCTGTCGCGCATGGCCGGCGGCTATGTCGAACTGATCCGCAACCTGCCGCTGCTGTTCCAGATCCTGTTCTGGTATCTGGCGGTGCTCGCTGCGCTGCCCAATCCAAGGCAGAGCATTTCGGTGCTCGACACCTTCTTTCTCAGCAATCGCGGCTTGGTAATCCCCAAGCCGATCGGCGAGCCGGGTTTCGAACCGTTCGTCCTCGCGCTGCTGATCGCGATCGTCGCGGCGATCGCGTTGTGGCGCTATTCCCGGCGTCAGTTGTTCCAGAGCGGCAAGGTGATCAAGGTCTGGCCCTATGCGCTGGGCCTGGTGGTCGGTCTGCCGCTGCTTGTGACCCTTATCTTCGGCGCGCCCGTAAAGTTTGAAATACCGGCCCTGAAGGGCTTCAACTTCGCCGGTGGCTCACGGGTCATTCCGGAATTCGTCGCCCTGACATTGGCGCTGTCGACCTACACCGCCGCCTTCATCGCCGAAATCGTGCGCGCCGGCATCTTGTCGGTTCACAAGGGGCAGATGGAAGCCGGCTCGTCGCTTGGGCTGCAGCGCGGCTCGGTGCTGCGGCTGATCGTGATCCCGCAGGCCTTGCGCGTGATCCTGCCGCCGCTGACCAACCAGTATTTGAACTTGACCAAGAACTCCACTCTGGCGGTGGCGATCGGCTATCCGGACCTGGTCTCGGTGTTCGCCGGCACCACGCTGAGCCAGACCGGACAGGCGATCGAAATCATCGGCATCACCATGGGCGTCTACCTCGTGATCTCGCTGGTCACGAGCGCTATCATGAGCTTCTACGGGTGGCGTATCGGCCGGAGTATGGGGTGATGAGCGAGACCACACCATCCGTTTTCGTCCGCCAGGAACTCGTCGGCGAGCGTCCGGCACCGATCAAGACCACCGGCTTTGTCGGCTTCCTGCGCACGCGGCTGTTCAATTCGCCGACCAACGTCCTGATCACGATCGTCAGCGCGCTGCTGCTCTGGTTCATCGCCGTTCCCGCGCTGAGATTCGTGCTGATCGATGCGGTCTGGACCGGCAACGACCGCACCGCGTGTCTCGCCAAAAACGCCGGAGACGTGGTCGGCGCCTGCTGGCCGTTCATTCAGGCGAAAATCGGTCAGTTCATTTACGGCTTCTATCCGGAGCCGGAGCGCTGGCGGGTCAATCTGGTCTTCCTCATGGCCGTGATCCTGCTGCTGCCGCTGCTGATTCCCAAGGCGCCCGCCAAAGGCCTCAACGCCGGACTTTTCTTCATCGCATTGCCCGTCATCGCCTTCTTCCTGCTGCATGGCGGCGGATTGGGCGGCCTCGGGGTCAGCTGGACGGCCGGGCTTTTGTCGGGATTCAACGACAGCATCGGTGACAGCGGGCGCAAGCTGGCGGCCGCGGGCGGGGCGACGGCCCTGATCGGACCGCTGCTGTGGCTGCTCGGTCAACTGATCGTGCTGCTCTCGACAATGGTTTCCTGGCTGCTGCTGCCGCTGACCTGGCTGCGCGACCAGATTCAGGCTTCCGGCAGTCCGCTGTGGGCGGACTTCGCATTGACCACCCTGATCGTCTCCGCCCTGGTGTTCTGGTTGAGCGGAGGCGTGCGCGCCGGCTCACGTCCGCTCGTCACCTGCCTTGCGATCTTCGCCGGCATTGGCATCGTGATCGCGGTCATGGGGCTCGACCGGGGTGGCTTGCCCGTGGTCGATACGCGGCTTTGGGGCGGGTTGCTGGTCACATTGGTGGTGGCGGTCACCGGTATCGTCGCATCGATGCCGATCGGCGTCGCGCTAGCGCTCGGCCGGCGTTCGTCGATACCGCTGATCCGGATTTTCTCGATCGCCTTCATCGAGTTCTGGCGCGGTGTTCCGCTGATCACGGTGCTGTTCTTCGCGACCTATATGTTGCCGCTGTTCGTCCCGACCGGGTTCACCATCGACGGTTTGGTGCGCGCCCTGATCGGGATCGCGCTGTTCACCGGCGCCTATCAGGCGGAAAACATCCGCGGCGGCTTGGCGGCGATCCCGCGCGGGCAGGGCGAGGCGGCGAGCGCGCTCG
Source organism: Bradyrhizobium sp. AUGA SZCCT0160 (assembly GCF_018130105.1). Classification (NCBI taxonomy): domain Bacteria; kingdom Pseudomonadati; phylum Pseudomonadota; class Alphaproteobacteria; order Hyphomicrobiales; family Nitrobacteraceae; genus Bradyrhizobium; species Bradyrhizobium sp. AUGA SZCCT0160. The sequence continues at coordinate 23,129 of NZ_JAFCMD010000027.1, read as the reverse complement.
GCCTGTCCTGGGCCAAGACCACCGGGCTGATCGTGATGCCGCAGGCGTTGCGCCACGTCATCCCGAGCCTCGTCAACAGTTTCATCGGCCTGTTCAAGGACACCTCGCTGGTTTCGATCGTCGCGCTGTTCGATCTCCTCGGATCGTTGCGCGCGTCGTTTTCCGATCCGAACTGGGCGACGCCGAGCACGTTGTTCACCGGCTTTGCGTTCACCGGGATCATCTACTTCGCCTTCTGCTTTGGCATGTCGCGCTATTCGCTGTTCGTCGAGAACAGGCTGAACGCGCATCGCCGCAATTGAGTAAATGACCATGAGCACAGATCAGATCGTCGGCATCAAGGCTCTCAATAAATGGTACGGGGACTTTCACGTCCTGCGTGACATCAACCTCGGTGTCGCCAAGGGCGAGCGCATCGTCATTTGCGGTCCCTCGGGCTCGGGCAAGTCGACGCTGATCCGCTGCATCAATGCGCTGGAGGAATTCCAGGAAGGCGAGATCGTGGTCGAGGGGATCGAACTCGGACCCAATTTGCGGCGTGTCGACGAAGTCCGGCGTGAAGTCGGCATGGTGTTCCAGAGCTTCAACCTGTTTCCGCACTTGACCGTGCTGGAGAACTGCACGCTGGCGCCGATCTGGGTGCGCAATATCCCCAAGAAGGACGCCGAGGCGACCGCGATGAAATACCTGGAGCGGGTCAAGATCCCGCACCAGGCCAACAAATATCCGGGGCAGATGTCAGGCGGTCAGCAGCAGCGCGTGGCGATCGCCCGCGCGCTGACCATGAACCCCAAGGTCATGCTGTTCGACGAGCCGACCTCGGCGCTTGATCCGGAAATGGTCAAGGAAGTGCTCGACACCATGGTCGACCTCGCCAATGAAGGCATGACCATGCTGGTCGTCACCCACGAAATGGGATTTGCGCGCGAAGTCGCCAATCGTGTCGTGTTCATGGACGCCGGCCAGGTGATCGAATCCAACACGCCGGAAAACTTCTTCGCAAATCCGCAGCACGCGCGGACGAAGTTGTTCCTCAGCCAGATCTTGCGGCATTGACAGTTCTATCTGTCGTCATGGCCGGGCTTGACCCGGCCATCCACGTCCTTCTGCTTAATTGAAACAAAAACGTGGATGCCCGGCACAAGGCCGGGCATGACGACGTTGGAGATTTGCTGCTCTCACACCTTCTCAAACGGCAGATCGACCTTCGGGCGCTTTTCCAGCCATTCCGGCACCGGCAAATTCTTGGCGCGCATGAACGCCGGATTGAACAGCTTTGACTGATAGCGGCCGCCGGAATCGGCAAGGATGGTGACGATGGTCTTGCCGGGCCCGAGCTGCTTGGCGAGCCGGATCGCGCCCGCGATGTTGACGCCGGTGGAGCCGCCGAGGCAGAGGCCCTCGTGCTCGGTCAGGTCGTAGATCACCTTTACCGCTTCCTCGTCCGAGATCAGGAAGGCGTCGTCGACCTTCGCGGTCTCGATGACAGGCGTGACGCGGCCGAGCCCGATGCCTTCGGTGATCGAGTCTCCCGGTGTCGATTTGGCCGTGCCGTTCTTGAACAACTCGTACATCGCAAAGCCATGCGGATCGGCGCAGGCGTTGATGATGCCGGGGTGCTTTTCCTTCAGATAGCGGCTGGTGCCGGCCAGCGTGCCGCCGGTGCCGACCGAGCAGATGAAGCCGTCGATCTTGCCGCCGGTCTGCTGCCAGATCTCGGGGCCGGTCGATTCGTAATGCGCCTTGGCGTTATCGAGGTTGTTCCACTGATCGGCGAACAGCACGCCGTTCGGCTCGCTCTTACGCAGCTGCGCGGCGAGCCGTCGTCCGACATGCTGGTAGTTGTTCGGATTGGAGTACGGCAGCTGCGGCACTTCGATCAGTTCCGCGCCGCATAGCCGCAGCATGTCCTTCTTTTCCTGGCTCTGGGTCTCCGGGATCAGGATCATCGTCCGGTACCCACGCGCGCTCGCTACGACGGCAAGACCGATACCGGTGTTGCCCGCGGTCGACTCGACCACGAGGCCGCCGGGCTTGAGGTCGCCGCGCTTCTCGGCTTCGAGGATCATCCATTTGCCGGCGCGGTCCTTCACCGACTGACCGGGATTCATGAATTCGGCCTTGCCGAGAATGGTGCAGCCGGTCGCTTCGGAAGCGCGCTTGAGCTTGATGAGCGGCGTGTTGCCGATGGCTTCGATGACGTCTTTGTTGAAGGTCATTTGGAATTGCCGGTTTGCTTTGCCTATTCGTTGAGCGAACCCTAAAGGACCGCCGCCGGGCATACAAGCCAGCGCTTAAGTCGCAGCCGGTCATCTGGATTTGCGAACACCACCTGACGCGCCCCGATATTTCCCTGACGGCATCTGGTTCGGCCAGGGCTTGCGGAAATTGCTTCGCCAGATCGCGAGCGCCTTGGCATAATCTTGCCCGAAAATGCACTCGCGGATGGCGGGAACGCCGAACTACTTGCCGATGGTTGCTGAAGCAGGCGACAAGTTCTCATCGTCGATGATGACGTGTTCGCCGGCGCAAGATTCGCGATCATGGACGGCGAAGGGACGGCTACGCCGGGGTTCCCGGTAGTTCGAATCGGCTGCAGGCGCGTTTTCACCCGAGCAGACGGATTTGGGCCGTGAGAATGGGGAAAAAACCCGTGAAATCTTCGTAAGGTTTCGCGGGTCCGGCATTAACCTGACCGCGTCCCAAGGCCGATAAAATAAGGCTAACTTGCACTTTTGATCGCCGATTGGCTCGCTTGCGCCAGCGATCGTCGGGATGGTTCCGGGACTGTCCGCGCCCTGATCGCAAGGGTAGTATGACGGCTCGGTTCCAACGGAAGCATCACCCCCCGTGAACGTGTCGCAGACTACCCAAACAAACGTTCATCGCGGGTCACGCTGGAATTTGTCCCGTGGAGAACGGGTGTGACCCAGCGAATAATGGAGGCTGTGGCTGAAGGCTGGCGGGCGCGCTTTCCAGGTGCAAGTCGCCGGGTGAGCCGCTTTGCGCGCTCAGTCGCGGTGCTCGGGCTGGTCGCCAGTTCGGCGGGCTGTATCCTGACCAAGGATCTGCCCGATCCCGCACTCGACATCCCCGAAGGCTACAAGGCCGCCCGCCTGACCAAGCCGCAGGACGCGCCGCCGACGCTCGACTGGTGGCGCGGTTTCCGCTCGCGGGAACTGACGACGCTGATGGAAGAAGCCCAGACCGTCAATCTGGATATCGCCGCCGCCACCGCACGCTTCCTGCAGGCCGATGCGCAGGCGCGGATCGCCGGCGCGGCGTTGTTGCCGACCCTGAGCGGCAGCGGTTCGGAAAGCTATTCACGAACCTCCGGCTCGAGTTCGAGTGGCCTGACCAATGGCGGCCGCGAGGTCGTCAACTATCAGGCCTCGCTGAGCGCCAGCTACGAGCTCGATTTCTGGGGCAAGAATCGTGACGCCGCCCAGGCGGCGGAAGAGACCGCGGTCGCCAACCGCTTCGACCGCGACGTCATCGCATTGACCACGCTGACCACGGTTGCCAACGCCTATTTCCAGGTGCTCGCGGCGCAGGACCGGATTCGCACCGCAGAGCGCAACATCGCCAGCGCGGTCCGCATCCTCAACGCCATCAAGGAGCGGCTGCAGGCCGGCACCGGCAACGACCTCGACGTCGCCCAGCAGGAAACCGTTGTTGCCAACCAGCGCGCGCTGGTGCCGCCGCTGCGGCAAACGCTCGACCAGAACATCAATGCGCTGGCCACGCTGGTGTCGCGGCCGCCGGAATCGGTGCGCGTCATCGGCGGCACGCTGAACCAGATTGTCTCGCCCCGCGTCACGCCCGGCCTGCCGTCGGAACTCCTGACGCAGCGCCCCGACATCAGGCGCCAGGAAGCGCAGCTGGCGTCCGCCACCGCCAATGTCGGCAACGCGCGCGCGCAGTTTTTCCCGAGCATTCAACTGACCGGGCAGGGTGGCTATCAGAGCTCCGCATTGGCGTCGCTGTTTCAGCCGCAGGCCGCGTTCTTTAGCATGGTCGGCAGCCTGACCCAGCCGATTTTCGACGGCGGCAGGATCCTCGGCAATTTCGAATTTACCAAGGCCCGGCAGGATGAGTTGCTGCAGACCTATCGCAAGACGGTGGTGCAGGCCTTTGCCGATGTCGACAATGCGTTGATGTCGATCCGCCAGACCACGGAGCGGCTGCGGCTGCAGCGCGAGGTGGTGGCGTCCTCGCGGCGGGCGTTTCAACTGTCCGAGCAGCAACTGCGGGCCGGAACTGCCGACATCGTAACTGTGCTAAATACGCAATTGACGTTATTCCAGGCGGAAGATTCGCTATCGCAGGCCCAATTGGCCCGGCTGCTCGCGATCGTCAGCCTGTATCAGGCGCTGGGGGGCGGCTGGGAGCCTAGGATGGAAAGGCCGGTCGATGCTCTTTAAGCCGGAGTCAGAGGAAGGCGCCAAAACTGTAGAGGTGCGCAAGGCGGGTTTCTGGTCGCGCGTGCTCAAGCGCATGGTTTCACTTGCCGTGACGCTCGTGATCCTCGGCGGTCTGGCTTACATCGGCTGGTACGCGTTTCAGCCCAAACCGAACGGCGGCGGCGGTGGTCGCGGCGGCGCGCGCCTTGACCTTCCGGTGCCGGTGCTGGCGGCGACGCCGCGCACCCAGGACGTGCCGGTCTATCTCGACGGCGTCGGCTCCGTCCGCGCACTGAATAATGTTCTCGTGCGCGCCCAGGTCGACGGCAAGTTGATCTCGGTGAACTTCACCGAGGGCCAGGACGTCAAGAAGGGCGACGTGCTGGGCGAAATCGATCCGGTGATCTACCAGGCGCAATATGATCAGGCGGTTGCCAAGAAGGCGCAGGACGAAGCCCAGCTCGCCAACCAGAAGCTCGATCTCGCCCGCTACCAGCAGCTCGCGGCGTCCAACGCCGGATCGAAGCAGCAGGCCGATACGCAGCGCGCCTTGGTGGCCCAGCAGGAAGCGCTTGTGAAGGCCGACCAGGCCGCGATCGACAATGCGCAAGCCACTCTCGGTTACACCAAGATCATCGCCCCCCTGTCGGGACGCGCCGGCCTGCGCCAGGTCGACCAGGGCAACATCATCAAGGCGTCGGACGCGACCGGTCTTGTCATCATCACCCAGCTGCAGCCGATCGCGGTGCAGTTCAGCCTGCCGCAGCAACAGATCGTGCGGGTCAATGCCGCCGCGGCCAAGGGCGCACTCGCTGTCGACGTCTTCGGCAATGACGGCGTCACCGTGGTCGACACCGGCACGCTGAAAGGCATCGACAACCAGGTCGACCCGACCACGGGAACGCTGAAACTCAAGGCGGAATTTCCCAACGCCAAATTCCAGCTCTGGCCGGGCCAATTCGTCAATGTGCGGCTGAAGGTCGAAACGCTCGACAAGGCGATCGTGGTGCCGACCTCGGCGGTTCAGCGCGGCCCTGCCGGGACATTCAGCTACGTGATCGGCCCCGGCGATATCGCGACCGCCAAGCCGGTGGTGGTGACGCAGCAGAACGAGCACGATGCGGTGATCGCGAGCGGGCTTTCGACCTCCGACCGCGTGGTGACCACGGGCTTTGCCAATCTGTCCGACGGCGCCAAGGTTCTGATCGGCACCGATGACCGGGCGCCGACCGCCGACCTCGCGCCACGCAAGCGCAGCCGCAGCCCCGACGGCAAGGGCGGTCAGGGCGGCCAAGCCAAAGAAGGCCAGGCCAAGGAAGGTCAAGCCAAAGACGGCGAACACCGCGGCGGACGCGAACGCGGCGAGGGCGATCAAAAAGGACAGACCGGGCCGGCACCGGCCGGCCAACAGTCGGGCGGGCCTGCGAAATCGCAGCCATGAGGACGCAACCATGAGCGTCTCCGAACCATTCATCCGCCGGCCGATCGCGACCTCGTTGCTCGGGATCGCGCTGCTGATCGGCGGCGCGCTCGGCTATTGGGCGCTGCCGGTGTCGGCGCTGCCGCAGGTCGATTTCCCGACCGTGCAGGTCACGACGCAACTGCCTGGCGCCAGCCCCGACGTGGTGGCCTCGCTGATCACGGCGCCGCTGGAGCGTCAGCTCGGCCAGATCCCGTCGCTGTCGTCGATGCAATCGACGAGTTCGTTCGGCGTCAGCCAGATATCGCTGCAGTTCGATCTCAACCGCGACATCGACGGCGCCACCCAGGACGTGCAGGCCGCGATCAATGCGGCGGCCGGCATCCTGCCCAAAAACCTGCCGTACCCACCGACCTACGCCAAGGTCAACCCGGCCGATGCACCCGTCATGACGCTGGCGCTGACGTCGGAGACGATTTCGCTGCGCGCGATGAGCGACATCGCCGACACGATTTTGGGGCAGCGACTCAGCCAGATTTCCGGCGTTGGTCGCGTCGCGGTGCTCGGCGGATTGAAGCCTGCAATACGGGTGCAGGCCGACCTTGCGCGGCTCGCCGCCTACGGCATTTCGATGGAGGACCTGCGCGCAGCCATTGCCGGGGCCAACGTCTCGGGCCCGAAGGGATCGCTCGATGGCGCGCAGCAAGCCTACACCATCGCCGCCAACGACCAGATCGCGGCGGCGGAAGCCTACAAGCCGATCATCATCGCCTATCGCAACGGCGCGCCGGTCACGATCGGCGACGTCGCCATCATCATCGACGGGTTGGAGAACGATCGTACCGGCGGCTGGTATCAGGGCACGCCGGCCGTCATCATCGACATCCAGCGGCAGCCCGGCGCCAATGTGATCGAGGTGGTGCGCCAGATCCGCGAGGAAATTCCAAAGGTGCAGCGCGCGATCCCGGCGGGCGTCAAGCTGACCATCGTCAGCGACCGCACCGTCACCATCCGCGCCTCCGTCCATGACGTGCAGTTCACGCTGATCCTTTCAGTGGTGCTCGTCACTCTGGTCGTGCTGCTGTTCCTGCGTTCGCTACGCGCCACGCTGATCGCAGGCGTGGCGCTGCCGCTGTCGCTGATCACGAGCTTCGGGATCATGTATTTCGCGGGCTTCAGCCTCGACAATCTGTCGCTGATGGCGCTCACGATCGGCACCGGCTTCGTGGTCGACGACGCCATCGTGATGATCGAGAACATCGTCCGCCACATGGAAGACGGCGAGTCGGTCATGGAGGCCTCGCTGAAGGGCGCCAGCGAGATCGGCTTCACCGTGATTTCGCTGACGGTGTCGCTGATCGCGGTGTTCATCCCGCTATTGTTCATGTCCGGGCTGGTCGGCCGCATGTTCCGCGAATTCGCGCTGACGCTGACGATCGCGGTGGTGACCTCGGCGGTCGTCTCGCTGACGCTGACGCCGATGATGTGCTCGCGGCTGCTCAAGAACGTCCATGAGGAATTCGCCGTTCCGGGGCTGGCCGCCGTCAGCCGCTTCATCGATCGCACGGTCGAACTGTATCACCGCACGCTGCTGTGGGTGCTGCAGCGCCAGCGCGCCACGCTCGCCGTGACGTTCCTCACCATCGTCGCGACCCTGGTCATGTATGTGGTCGCGCCGAAGGGGTTTCTGCCGCTGCAGGATACGGCTTCGATCACGGCGGTGACCGAGGCCGGGCCCGACGTTTCCTTTGCCGAGATGCAAAGCCGGCAGATGGCGGCGGCGGCCGCGATCCAGGCCGATCCGGATGTGGTCGGCGTGGTCTCCGTGATCGGCGCAGGCTCGGTCAATCCGACTACCAATGTCGGGCGTCTGGTGATGACGCTGCGCCCGCGCGGCGAACGGCGCGACGACATTCTGGACGTGGTGAACCGGCTGAAGCAGCGCACGGCCTCAATTCCTGGCATGACCATCTATTTCCAGCCGGTGCAGGATGTGCAGATCTCGACCCAGTCGAGCCGCTCGCAATACCAGTACACGCTGACCGGCACCGATTCCGCAGAAGTGACCAAATGGGCCAACAGGCTCGTTGCCGAAATGCGGCGGGATCCGTTGTTCCGCGACGTCTCGTCGGAAGCGCAGGAGGGTGGCTTGCGCGCAGCGCTCGACATCGACCGCCAGCGCGCCGGCCAGCTCGGCGTCAGCCTGCAGGTCGTGACCGATACGCTGAACGACGCCTTTGCGCAGCGGCAGATTTCGACCATCTACGGTCAGGCCAACCAGTACCGCGTGGTGCTGGAAGCCATGCCGATGTATCAGCGCGATCCATCGATCCTCTCGAAACTCTACGTGCCGGGCGCGTCGGCAACGCCGGGAAGCCCGGCCGGTCAGGTGCCGATCTCGGCGATCGCGACGCTGACGCGCACCACCGCGCCGCTGGCGATTTCGCATCACGCGCAGTTCCCCGCCATCTCGCTCAGCTTCAACCTGGCGCCGGGCGAAGCGCTCGGCGACGCCGTCGAGGCGGTCAAGTCGATCGAAACCCGCATCGGCATGCCCGGCAGCATCGTCGGCGTCTATGCCGGCGACGCGGCCGAGTTCGCCAAATCGCTGGCCGGGCAGCCATGGCTGATCCTGGCCGCGCTGGTCACCATCTACATCGTGCTCGGCGTGCTCTATGAGAGCTACATCCACCCGATCACCATTCTCTCGACGCTGCCCTCGGCCGGCATCGGCGCCATCCTGGCCTTGATGCTGTGCGGCCAGGACCTGTCGGTGATCGGCCTGATCGGCATCATCCTGTTGATGGGCATCGTCAAGAAAAACGCGATCATGATGATCGACTTTGCCCTCGAGGCGGAGCGGCATAGGGGCATGTCCGCGCACGAAGCCATCGTGCAGGCCTGCCTGTTGCGCTTCCGCCCGATCATGATGACGACGCTGGCCGCGCTGTTCGGCGCGCTGCCGCTGGCGCTCGAAAGCGGCACCGGCGCGGAATTGCGTTTCCCGCTCGGCGTCTCGATCATCGGTGGATTGCTGCTGAGCCAGTTGCTGACGCTCTACACCACGCCCGTGATCTATCTGGCGCTCGACCGGCTCAACCGCAAAATCGACAAAGCGGTGCCGAAGCCGGGGCCTGCGGGGCCGCCCGTTGCCGGCGCCACCGAGGGGATGCAGTAATGGCATCGATCTCGATCTCGGAGCCCTTCATCCGCAGGCCGGTAGGCACCACGCTGCTGGCGATCGGGCTCTTTCTGGTCGGGGTCGTCGCCTACGTGTTTCTGCCGGTGTCGGCGGTTCCCAACGTCGATTTTCCGTCGATCCGGGTTTCCGCCACGCGCCCGGGCGCCGACCCCTCGATCATGGCGTCGACGGTTGCGGCCCCGTTGGAGCGGCGACTCGGGCAAATCTCGGGCATCGACCAGATCACCTCGACCAGTTCGCTCGGCACCACCAGCATCCAGCTGCAGTTCGCGATCGGCCGCAACATCGACCGCGCCGCGCGCGACGTGCAGGCGGCGATCAACGCCTCGCTGGCGGATTTGCCGACCGACCTGCCGTCATTGCCGCGGTTCCGCAAAGCCAACCCGTCGGCGGCGCCCGTGTTCGTGCTGGCGCTGACCTCGAAGACGCTGACGACAAGCGCGATGTATGACGTCGCCGATACCGTGATCGCGCAGCGCATCTCGCAGGTGCCGGGGGTCGGCGAAGTCACCGTCAGTGGCGCGGATCAGCCCGCGGTACGGATCGCGCTCAACCCGGTCGCGCTTTCCAATGCCGGGATCGCGACCGACGACGTCCGGCTGGCGATCGTCAATTCCAACCCGCTCGGCCCGGTCGGGATCTTCAACGGCGCCCGCCAGAGCGAGACGATTTCGACCAACAAGCAGATGCGGACGGCGGCCGAATTCCGCGACATCATCATCAAGAGTTCGGGGGGCAATTTCGTTCGCCTCTCCGACGTGGCCGAGGTGGAAGACTCCGTTCGCAACAGCCGCTCGATCGCCTGGTTCAACAAGCAGCCGGCGGTGCTGATCCAGATCACCAAGCAGGGCGACGCCAACGTCATCGATACCGTCGACCGGGTGAGGGCGCTGCTGCCGGAATTGCAGCAATGGCTGCCGGGCGGCGTCGAGATTTCGACGCTGGTCGACCGCACCGGCACCATCCGCGCCAGCGTGCTCGACATGCAGTTTACGCTGCTGGCGACCGCGTTCCTGGTCATGGTTGTCGTGTTCGCCTTCCTGCGGCGGTTGACGCCGACGATTGCCGCCGGCGTCTCGGTGCCGCTGGCGTTGGCCGGCACCTGCGCCGGGATGTGGCTGGCCGGTTTCTCGATCGACAATCTGTCGCTGATGGCGCTGGCGATTTCGGTCGGCTTCGTGGTCGACGACGCCATCGTGATGATCGAGAACATGTACCGCAATCTCGAGCAGGGCATGGCGCCGCTCGCCGCAGCGATGGAAGGCGCCAAGCAGATCGGCTTTACGGTGCTGTCGATCAGCCTGTCGCTGATCGCGGCCTTTACGCCGCTGATTTTCATGGACGGGATCGTCGGGCGGCTGCTGCGAGAATTCTCGCTGACGCTGACCTTTGCCATCGTGGTGTCGACCGTGGTCTCGCTGACGGTCACCCCGATGATCTGCGCGCATTTCATCAAGGAGGCGACTTCCGATCGCGCCACATGGTTCGACCGGCTGGTCGAGGGCACGCTGTCGCGCACCGTGTCGTTCTACACCTGGACGCTGCGCCGGGTTCTGGAATTTCCGTATCTTACCCTGCTCGTGTTCTTTGCCACCATCGCGCTGACGGTGACGCTCTATATCAAGACGCCGAAGGGCTATTTCCCGACCGATGACAGCGGCTTCATCATCGGATCGACCCGCGCCTCCCCCGACATCTCGTTTCAGGCCATGCTCGGCCTGCAACAGCAATTGGCCGATATCGTCATGGCCGACCCTGCGGTCGCCGGGATCGGCTCCTCGCTTGGCAGCGGCGGCGGTCCCGGTGGCGGCGGCTCTAACCGCGGCACCATGTTCATCAGCCTGAAGCCGCCGGAGGAGCGGGCGGGGCAATCGACTGCCGACGTGATCGATCGCCTGCGCCGGGCGCTCTATCGCGTCGCGGGCATCCGCCTGTTCATGTTCGCCGCCCAGGATATAAGGACCGGCGGACGGCAGAGCGATTCCGACTATCAGTACACGTTGTCGAGCACCGACCTCGGTCTGCTGCAGAAATGGGCCCCCATTGTCGGCAAGCGCATGGAGACCGTCGAGGGCATCACCGACGTGTCCTCTGACCGCGATCCCGGCGGGTTGCAATTGTCATTGGTGATCGACCGGAAGACGGCGTCCAGCTTGGGTGTTCGCGTCCAGGACATCGACAACGCCTTGAACAACGCGTTCGCGCAGAGGCAGATTTCGATCATCTACACCCAGCGCAACCAGTACATGGTGGTGCTGGAGATCGACCCGAAGTTCCAGGCGGATCCGTCGAACCTCGAACGTATCTTCGTCGCCGGCGCCAACGACGCGCAGGTGCCGCTATCGGCGGTCGTGCGCTATCAGCGCGGCCTGTCGCCGCTGGCGGTCTATCACTCGCAGTCGTTCCCCTCGACGACGGTGTCGTTCAATCTGCTGCCCAACGTGCCGCTCGAGGTCGCGACCACCAACATCCAGCGCGCGGTCGACGAGCTGCACATGCCGGAGGGCATCCGCGGCAGTTTCGACGGCAATGCCGGCGACTTCAACAAGACCAGCGGCCGGCAGCCGCTGCTGATCCTCGGCGCGCTGGTGGCGATGTATATCGTGCTCGGCGTGCTCTATGAGAGCCTTGCCCATCCCCTGACCATCATCTCGACGCTGCCTTCGGCGGGGCTCGGCGCGCTGCTCGCGCTGCAGGTGACCAACACGCCGCTGACCGTGATCGCCTTTGTCGGCATCATTCTCTTGATAGGGATCGTCAAGAAGAACGGCATCATGATGGTGGATTTTGCACTCGACGCCGAGCGCCACCGTGGTCTGTCGTCGGCGGATGCGATCTTCGAGGCCTGCACCGCCCGGTTCCGTCCGATCCTGATGACGACGCTGGCGGCCCTGTTCGCGGGCATCCCCCTCGTCATAGCGACCGGCCCAGGCACCGAGCTGCGCCGGCCGCTCGGAATCACCATCATCGGGGGATTGTTCGTGTCCCAGATCCTCACTTTGTACACGACACCCGTGATCTACCTTCTGATCGACCGGTTGCGGCGGCGGTGGTCCGAACCGGCCGCAATCCAGGCGCCGGCGGAATAATCACCGGAACGGCGCTGAATTGTTGATGGGGTGGGCGGCGCAGCGTATAGCGGGCGGATGTCAAAACAATCTGAAGCCAAGATTGCGCCTGAAGCTGACGAGGTGCCGGAGTGCGCCGACTGCGGCAAACCGGTGCCTCTGTGTATCTGTGACAGCATCACGCCGATCGAGAACAAGGTTTCGCTCCTGATCCTGCAGCATCCGCAGGAACAGGACCGGACGCTGGGTACGGCGCGCCTGACGGCACTCCATTTTGGCGACGCCGTGCTCAAGATAGGATTGTCTTGGCCGAGCCTCTCCAAGGCGCTGGGGCGGCCGGTGGACGATCCCTCACGCTGGGCGGTGCTGTATCTTGGTTCCGCCAAGGTCAGCGAGCTCGAGACCGAGAACGAAATCGTCGCGATCAACCGCAAGGGCGAGATCGAACCGCATCAGCGCGCGATTCTCAGCGATATCGAGGGCATTGTGCTGCTCGACGGCACCTGGAGCCAGGCTAAGGCGCTTTGGTGGCGCAATGCGTGGATGCTGAAATGCCAGCGGGTGATTCTTGGGCCCAAGCGCGCCTCGCGTTATGGAAAGCTCCGCAAGGAGCCGCGTGCCGACGGGCTCTCCACGATCGAGGCCGCGGCGATGCTGCTGGCCGGACTGGAGAAGCGACCCGATATCGCCGAGACGCTCAACGGCAGTTTCGAGCGGCTGCTGACGCGGTATCGCGAGGTTCAGACCACCATGCCGGAACTCGCACCCAAGCCGAAGAAGAAGGATTATCGTCGCCGCAAAGGGGTTAAAGCCCGCGCCAAATAATGCTAGCGAAGGTTGCGAGCGATCAGTAGAACCGCCGCGTTGTCTGTCACCAAAGCCGAAAACATCAGCAGAAAGTACCGATGCAATCGCTTGAGTCACAACATGACGAGGTTGTCGTCGGGCCAAGCGACCGCAATTTCGGGTTCACGATGGCCACGGTCTTTGCGCTGATCGGCGGTTACGGTCTCTACCAGGCTTCGTCTCATGCGCCGTTCTGGCTGGGCGGCGCCGCGGTGTTTGCCTGCCTGACCCTGTGGCGTCCGCGAACGCTCAACCCCGCCAACCGGGCATGGCTGAAGCTCGGGCTTCTGATGTACCGCGTGGTCAACCCCGTCATCATGGCGCTGCTCTTCTTTGGCACGATCCTGCCGATTGGGCTGGCGATGCGCCTGTTCGGCAAGGATTTCCTCAAGCTCGCCAGGGATCGTTCATCGCCGACCTATTGGCTGCCGCGCTCCGATCCGAGACCACCATCGCAATCCATGCGGCAGCAGTTCTAGGGTCCGCCTGATGTCGTGCCTGCGCGATCCATTTGTCTTTCCGGGATCGCTTTCTCGCGATACCCGTATGGGAGCATTGCCGGCGGTAACCAAGGGCTCAGCGCTGACGCCGTTCGTCTGTACCCTGTTTTGAGTGGCGGCGTGCGCATTCTCGGCATCTCGGCATTCTACCACGATAGCGCCGCGGCTCTGCTGATGGACGGCAAGATCGTCGCTGCCGCACAGGAAGAGCGTTTCACGCGCAGGAAGCACGATCCGAACTTTCCGGCCGCCGCGATCCGTTATTGCCTGTCGGCGGCGGGCATCAGCGCAAGCGAACTCGACCACGTCGTGTTCTACGAAAAACCGTTCCTCAAATTCGAGCGCCTGCTCGAGACCTACCTTGCATTTGCACCACGGGGCTTTCAGTCGTTCCGGAAGGCGATCCCGGTCTGGCTAAAGGAGAAGCTGTTTCAAAAGCGCCTGCTCCGCGACCATCTCCTGGAGATCGACGGCAGTGTCGATTGGGAAGCCAAACTGCTGTTCGCCGATCATCACCAGAGCCACGCGGCGTCGGCGTTCTTTGCCTCGCCGTTTGCCGAGTCCGCGATCCTGACGCTGGACGGCGTCGGCGAATGGACGACGACGTCGGCCGGCTACGGCAAGGACAATACGCTCGACCTGACGCGCGAGATCAACTTCCCGCACTCGGTGGGGCTGCTTTATTCGGCCTTCACCTATTACACCGGCTTCAGGGTCAATTCCGGCGAGTACAAGGTGATGGGCCTCGCGCCCTACGGCGAGCCGAAATATACCAAACTGATCCTCGACCATCTCGTCGACCTCAAGGACGACGGCAGCTTCCGGCTTGATCTGCAATATTTCGATTATTGCACCGGCCTGACGATGACCAACGGCCGGTTCGACAAGCTGTTCGGCGGCAAACCGCGCGAGCCGTCCGAGCGCCTCGACCAGCGCTACATGGATCTGGCCGCTTCCGTGCAGCAGGTAACGGAAGAGATCGTGCTGCGGCTGACCCGCAGTCTGGCCCGCGAGGGGCAATCGGAGAACCTGTGTCTGGCCGGCGGCGTGGCGCTGAACTGCGTCGCCAACGGAAAAATTCTGCGGGAGCGCACCTTCAAGAACATATGGGTGCAGCCTGCCGCGGGCGACGCCGGCGGCGCGGTCGGCGCGGCGTTGGCGGCGTATTATCAATTTGCCGGCAAGCCGCGTGTGGCGCCCGCCGGCGATGCCATGGCCGGCGGCTATCTCGGGCCGTCATTCGCGCAAGCCGAGATCGAGCAGCGCCTGGTGCAGGCGGGGGCGGTGTTCACGGCGCTCACCGATGACGCACTGATCGAAAGCACCGTCAAAGCGCTGGTTGCGGAGAAAGCAGTCGGCTGGTTCCAGGGACGAATGGAATTCGGCCCGCGCGCGCTTGGGGCGCGGTCGATCCTCGGCGATCCCCGGTCACCGAGGATGCAGAGCTCGCTCAACCTGCGGGTCAAGTTCCGCGAAAGTTTTCGTCCCTTCGCACCGGCCGTGCTGCGCGAGGATGTCGCCGAATGGTTCGAACTCGACGGCGACAGTCCGTACATGCAGATCGTCGCCGATGTGCTGAAAAAGCACCGCCGGCCCGCCAATCCCGGCGATGAAAAGCTGTTCGGCATCGAGCGGCTCAATATCCCGCGCTCGGACATCCCGGCCGTGACGCACGTGGATTATTCGGCGCGGATACAGACCGTGCATGCCGACACCAATGCGCGCTTTCATGCGCTGCTGACGGCCTTCAAGGCCGAAACCGGGTGCCCGGTGCTGGTCAACACCAGCTTCAATGTCCGGGGCGAGCCGATCGTGTGCACGCCGGAAGACGCCTTCCGCTGCTTCATGGGCAGCGATATCGAAGTGCTGGTGATCGGCAATTGCTTCCTGCTCAAGGAAGACCAGCCGGCGTCGCTGAAGCTCGACTACAAGAATGCGTTCGAGCTCGACTGATCGAACAGCGAGGCGGATCGCGAGTTTCAGACATCCACGGATTTGGAGGTTCAGAACTTTGTCGATGGGAAACGAGGAAGGTTGCCTAACCCATTTGCGGGCTGTATTGATCCGCCCCGATGGGGCCACGTGGCGGAGTGGTTACGCAACGGTCTGCAAAACCGTGTACACCAGTTCAATTCTGGTCGTGGCCTCCATCCATATAATCAATAACTTAGGTCGATTATATGAGAGGCCGGACGAGCTTCAGGCCATCGTCAGGTCCAGGCGCTCAGCAGGAGGCGTACCAGCCTTCAGGAAACGGAACCAGCGGCCAAGGGGCGCGGTTGTCGTTGGCGGGGCGCGGCGTCCGGCGAAAGGGCAGGGTCTGGGCCACGAAATCATCCTCCGGTATGGGCGCAATGGCCGTTTTCACGGCGTCCAGCAATAGGTCGAACTCAACTTCGCTCATCGCGCTCTCCGGGGTTCCAGAGCGCACGTTCTCAAAACCGGTTTGTTTCCAGATTGAACGGATCGATCCAATTTTATCGATCGGCCAACCACGGCAAACGTAGTTACTAAATGGTTGATTCCCCGAGGGGCACGGTAGACCCGAACGCCCGGCATAAAGTGTGAGAAAAATCACATTCCACGAAAATTATTCCGCGTATTCGGTCGGATGACGTCCGTGCTGTCAAGCCGGACCCGACCAAGGGAGATGCGGACATGAAGACGCACGTGGCGCGAGTTGGAGCGGTACGCAGCCGGGTCCGTCGCGCTTCGATGGTCGGAATGCTCCTCGCGCTGTTCGCAGCAGGGTCGGCTAACGCCCAACAGGGTACGCCCGAGCAACGCCGGGCCTGCACGCCCGACGTCTACCGCCTGTGCGCCGGCGAAATCCCGAACGCGCGCGCCATCACCGCCTGCCTGCGCCGGCAGAAGGGAAGCCTGAGCCCGGCATGTGCGGCGGTGTTCGAGCAGTAGCCCGCTGCTGCACCCCCAGGGCGCGACGCCTGTTCTCTTTACGAAGCGGGATCATTTCCTTAGATGCGATGAAAACTTCGCATTCAGGGAGCGATGCCGTCCATGAAAGCCACTGGATTGAAGGGCCCGCTTGCGGGCAAGGTCGCGCTGGTCGCAGGCGCCACCCGCGGCGCCGGCCGCGGCATTGCCGTCCAATTGGGGGCGGCCGGGGCGACGGTCTACGTGACCGGGCGCACGACGCGACAGGCGCCGTCAGAGATGAACCGGCCGGAGACGATCGAGGAAACCGCTGATCTGGTGAATGCGGCCGGTGGCCATGGCATCGCGGTTCAGGTCGATCATCTCGAACCCACACAGGTGCAGGGCCTGGTCGATCGCATCGCATTCGAGCAGGGCGCCTTGCATATCCTCGTGAACGACATCTGGGGCGCCACCCGGATGGAGTGGAACAAGCCGGTCTGGGAATCCTCTCTCGACTATGGCCTGCGTACGCTCCGCCTCGCCATCGATACCCACGCCATCACCAGCCATTTCGCCGCGCCCTTGCTGATCAAGACACGCGGCGGATTGGTGGTCGAGATGACCGACGGTACCGACGCCTACAACGCCACGAATTACCGGGTTTCGTTCTTCTACGATCTGGCCAAGGCCGCGGTGAACCGCATGGCCTTCGCTTTGGCCCATGAACTGGTGCCGCACGGCGGAGCGGCTGTTGCGCTGACGCCGGGGTGGCTTCGGTCGGAAGCGATGCTCGATGCCTACCGTGTGACTGAAGCGAACTGGCACGACGCCACCAAGGTCCAGCCGCATTTTGCGATATCGGAGAGCCCGGCCTTCGTCGGCCGCGCCGTCGCCGCACTTGCCGGTGATCCCGACGTTGCGCGCTGGAATGGAAAATCGCTGTCGAGCGGCGAATTGGCAAAAATCTACGGATTTACCGACCTCGATGGCAGCAGGCCCGATGCGTGGCGCTACGTCGTCGAAGTCCAGGACGCCGGCCGGCCCGCCGACGTCACCGGCTATCGCTGACACGACGCGTTCTGGTCACATCTCCAGCGCCGCCAGGTTCTTCGGCAGCATCCGCTTGAACAGCGTCAGCATGCGCGCGGCTTGCTTCGGCTCCAGCGCGATGGCGTGGCGCACGGTGGCTGCGATCAGCGTCATGACCAGCTGCGAAAACGACGCCAGCGCAGGAGAGGGCGCATTCGGCGCGATCCGCCGCAGCGCCTCGTCGAGTAGACCGGCGAGATAGGCGCCGTCTTCCTCGTCGAGTTTTTGTAGCGCCCGGTCGGCCTGGGTGGCTTGCCAGATGTCGCGCATCACAGGTTCGTCGTTGAACATCTGGTAGTAGCTGTCGACAATACGACAGAGCGCCGGATGCAGGTCCCGGGCGCTCTTTACCGACGCCAGATCGCGGCGGACGCAATCTCGGCCGACGGCGTTGTAGCGTTCCGCCAGCGTGCCGATGATCGCGGTCTTGTCGGGGAAGTACTGATAGAGCGAGCCGAAGGCCACGCCGGTCCGCTCGACAATGTCGCTCATCCGGAACGCTTCGCTGCCTTTCTCGGCCATGATTTCCGCCGCACTTTCAAGGATGCGCTCGAACCGCTCCCGGCTGCGCTGCTGCGTCGGAACCAGCCGCGCCAGGCCTTGCGCGCCGGCTTCGGCCGGGTCCGTTCCGGTTTTCTTCCTCGCCGCCATCCGCCACCCCCGTTCAAAAAAACCCTTGACCAATTCAATACGAGAGTTTATCGCATTTGACAAATGCGAGATATCCTCGTGTTTAATGAAAGGGAATTCCGATGTCGCAACTCCCGATCCTGATCATTGGCGGTACCGGCAAAACCGGCGCGCGCGTTGGCGCGCTGCTGCAGGCGCAAGGCGTCGCCGCCCGCCCGGTTTCACGTTCCACTTCCGTGCCGTTCGACTGGAATGATCCGCAGACCTGGCCTGCCGCGCTGGACGGCGTATCGAGCGCCTATGTCACCTACCAGTCGGATCTGGCGGTGGAGGGATCGACCGAGGCGATCACCGAACTCAGCCGGCTGGCGCGCGAAAACGGGCTGCAGCGCCTCGTGCTGCTGTCGGGCCGCGGCGAGCCCGGCGCGCAACGCGCCGAAGCGGCGTTGCAGGCCTCCGGCGTGCCATGGACCATCGTCCGCGCCAGCTGGTTCAACCAGAATTTCTCGGAAGGCTATCTGCTCGACGGCGTCAAGGCGGGCGAGGTCGCCCTGCCGGCGGGCGCGGTGCTCGAACCCTTCATCGACGCCGACGATATTGCCGACGTGGTGGTAGCGGCGCTCAACGACGAGCGTCACGCCGGCAAGCTCTATGAAGTGACGGGCCCGCGCGCGCTCTCTTTTGCACAAGCCGTGGCCGAGATATCGACCGCCGCCGGCCGGCCGATCGGCTACCGGCAGATCTCGCCGGAAGCGTTTGCCGCCGGCATGCGGCCGTTCGTCCCCGAAGAGATCATCGCTCTCATGAACGAACTCTTCACCGTCGTGCTCGACGGGCGCAACAGCCGCATTGCCGATGGCGTCGAGCAGGCGCTCGGCCGTCCGGCCCGCGATTTTGCCGATTATGCCGGCAGGGTGGCTGCGACCGGCGTCTGGAGGGGATGACCATGCTTCAATCTGCTATCACTGGATTGCTGTGGTTTTCCGCCATCGGCTGCGGATTGCTCGCGGGACTCTATTTCGCCTTCTCCACCTTCATCATGACGGCGCTCGGCCGCATCGGTCAGGTGGCAGGCATCACGGCGATGAACGCCGTCAACGCCGTGATCGTGCAGTCGCTGTTCATGCCGCTCTTCCTGGGGACAACGCTTGCGAGCCTGCTGCTGGCGGTTGCAGGCCTGCTTCGTTGGGGCGAGCCAGGCGCGATCGCGATGCTGGCCGGCGGCGTGCTCTATGTGATCGGCATGTTCGTATGCACGGCCGTCTTCAACGTGCCCTTGAACAACGCGCTGGCCGCCGTCGATCCCGCAAGTACCGAGGCCGCACCGCTATGGGCGCGCTATCTGACCGACTGGACGCTGTGGAACCATGTCCGGACGATTGCACGGCCTGTGCGCTGTTCATCTGGGCGATCGCGGTGCGATAGGGCGACACACGCCATCGGTGCGCCGCGGCGTTCATTCGACCTTTGGACAGTCGTCAACTCTCTGGAGCTTCGACAGGGTTGGAGGCATATTGTTGCCAACCGCCATTAACGGCGGAAATGACAGGGGGCGTCGCATGAGGATTTTCCCGATACTCGCGATCGGTTTGGCTCTGGCACTTGGCGCATGCGGCAGGGATCCTGGGCCCAAGGGTGATGCAGGTCCGCAGGGGCCGGCCGGGCCTCAAGGGGCGCAAGGCGTGCAGGGTATCGCGGGAGCGCAGGGCCAGGCTGGCGCACAAGGGCCTCAAGGCCCTCAGGGCGCGCCGGGTCCCAAGGGCGAGGCGGGTCCAAAGGGCGAGCTCGGCCCCAAGGGTGAACCGGGTCCCAAGGGTGACAAGGGTGACGCGGGTCCAAAGGGCGACGCAGGCGCCGTCAGCGTTCGAGCCGTTCAGGCCGACGGATCGGTAAGCTGCGAATCGACGGAAATTTTGGTGTCGGTGTTCTGCCCGGGTGGCGGCGCCGCTGACGGAGCCAAATGCGGGACGGCCCCGACCGTTGGTTTGTGCCTGCGAAAACCATAAGCCAAACGGACTCTTGGTTTCCGAACCCGCCGGTTCACGCCGGCGGGTTCGACTTGGCTGACCTCGGTAAGGCCATCTCAGCGAGAATAAACCGTCGCCCGGCAAATATGAGATTGGATGCTGGCGCCCCGGGTTGGATTCGCCAGCGAAGCGGGCAAGCTTTCTGTCGG
Source organism: Bradyrhizobium sp. AUGA SZCCT0160 (assembly GCF_018130105.1). Lineage (NCBI taxonomy): Bacteria > Pseudomonadati > Pseudomonadota > Alphaproteobacteria > Hyphomicrobiales > Nitrobacteraceae > Bradyrhizobium > Bradyrhizobium sp. AUGA SZCCT0160. Next base: position 2,918 of record NZ_JAFCMD010000027.1, on the reverse strand, counting down.
TGACCTCAGCTTCACAATTTCATTTGCGAGCACCAGGCAGTTCACTGCTGCGCCCCGTGACGAAGCGCTTATCCTCGCGTGTTGCAAGAAAAGCGAAATCCCTCGTTGGGCCGCCAGGCAGTTCCCGGAAGGAACCCGCGGAGAAGCTTGCAACAAACCAGCAACATGCTTGTCGGTCGTTATTTCGAGGTACCTCCTTCGCTGCGTGGACGTTCGCCGGAATGTTCGTCAGATTGCGCGCAAGTCAGGTAGCGGATCGATTGCTGCGTTGAACCAGTCATCACCGGGGACGGCGCGGTCAAGATTCTCAAAGAGATTTGCGAAGAACCTCAAATAAATAATCGTCAGCGAGAGCGGTAGCTGCGGGACGGAACGGCAGGAAAACGGGCAGGGTTAGGGTTACAGTGGTCGGAATCTTTTCACGCCAGGCCGAAGAATACATTAGCGACAGGTGTCGTTCTTGGCCGAACGCCCGCGCGATTGTTTTAGACGGACGTTAAATTTCACGTGAACCGATTTTCGGGTGCAGTCACGCCTGCTCTGCGTCAGCAGAGTTGGGGAGTGAGCATTGGGACGCTTTTTATTTACGAAGAGTGCGGAGCGGGTCGACTGGCTCAGAATTGAGGCGCAGGTCAAGGACATTTCAGCTGCGTCCTCTTCAGTCATCCCTGTAGCTCCGTTTGCGAGTCTTGCGAATGATCCGCCAGTGATCGCGCCAGGCAAGGGCGTCGTTTCGCTCTCGTCTCACCTAGACATCATTGCAAAATTCCAGGCCGCGATCGCGGTATCCGATTCACCGAACAGGCAGGCGGCGCGATAGTTGCGCGCGAATAGTACCAACAGAGTATTGGAGTATTTTTGATGGCAAGCGCCAGCGGCACCACCACACTTACGGGCACCAGCGGCAACGACAATTACGTCGGCGGGTCAGGCAACGACACGTTATCCGGTGGCGCTGGCAGCGATCGGCTCAACGGCGGTTCCGGGAGCGATACGCTCGATGGGGGTAGTGGTTTTGACACCGTCCTTGGTGGGTCGGGCGCGGATACGCTCATCTATCGAGCTTGGGAAAACCAGTACAAGGTCGGCAGTCAAATCCTCGGCGTAGGGACAACGGTCGGACAAACGGCCTTTTCCGGCTACGACATCTACGACGGCGGCAACGGCAATGCTGCCAGGGGCACTGCCGAAATCGATAAGCTCGTCATCTATTTGAGCAACGCGCAACTAGCCAGCTCCACCTTTATGACTGCGTTCAATAATGACATGGCCAACTTTCAGGCCTTCATTATCGCCAACTCAAATCAAAACACCGGCCAGGCCGGCCAGGCAGAATTCACATTCACGAGCATCAATCTCAAAGTCTCCGCGATCGAGCAGGTTACTTTCGCGGTCGACCCCACGTCCCCGGTTGGCGTCAATGACACGAATGGGGCCGACGTCGTGCGAGAGGCTGGCGTTGGCCCAGGGAATACATCGGTTCCGGGCGACTCCTCGGCTGCGGGGAACGTGCTGCTTAATGACACGGATTCCGACGACGGCCAGGCGTCGCTGGTGGTGTCGGCGGTCCGGACCGGTCCGGAATCCGGAGCGGGAGCTGCCGGTACGGTCGGAACTGCATTGGTGGGCACCTATGGCTCACTGACCTTGAATGCCAATGGCAGCTACTCCTACAACCTCGACAACAGCGATCCGGACACCAACGCGCTGGCGGCCGGGGTCACAGTCACGGAAGTGTTTACGTACACAGTTCGTGACCCGGACGGGCTCACTGATACCGCCCAGTTGACCATCACGATCACCGGCACCAATGACGCGCCCATCGCGGTCGCCGACACCAATGCGGGTGATGCGGTCACCGAGTCCGGCGTCAATCCCGGCAACACGCCGTTCGGCGGCGATCCGTCCGCCACCGGCAACGTGCTCGGCAATGACACCGACGTCGACACCGGGGCGACCAAGACGGTTGCGGTGGTGAACGGCTCGGCCGGCAACGTCGGCAACGCGGTGGCCGGCACCTATGGGTCGGTGACGATCAACAGCAACGGCAGTTACACCTACACGCTCAACAATTCAGATCCGGACACCCAGGCGCTGGCGCAGGGCGCGGTGGTGACCGAGGTGTTCACTTACACGGTGACCGACCAGTTCGGGGCGACCTCGTCGACGACGCTGACCATCACCATCACCGGGACCGACGATCTGCCGGTGGCGGTGGCGGACACCGGCAGCATTGCCGAGGACACCGTCTCGGTCGCCGGCAATGTGCGCGGCAACGATACCCTGGGTGACGGCACCGCGGCGCAGAACGTAACCACGCTCAACGGCAGCGGTACCGGCAGCTACGGCGCGATCGTGCTGGCGGCCGACGGCGGCTATACCTATACGCTCGACAACACCAATCCGCTGGTGCAGCAGCTGGCGCCCGGCGAGACGCTGACCGAGACCTACAGCTACACGCTGACCGACGAGGACGGCGACACCAGCGTCGCCGACCTCACCATCACCATCACCGGGACCGACGATCTGCCGGTGGCGGTGGCCGATACCGCCAGCATCGCCGAGGACACGGTCTCGGTCGCCGGCAATGTGCGCAGCAACGACACCCTGGGTGACGGCACCGCGGCGCAGAACGTAACCACGCTGAGCGGCAGCGGCACCGGAAGCTACGGCGCGATCGTGCTGGCGGCCGACGGCGGCTATACCTATACGCTCGACAACACCAATCCGCTGGTGCAGCAGCTGGCGCCGGGCGAGACGCTGACCGAGACCTTCAGCTACACGCTGACCGACGAGGACGGCGACACCAGCGTCGCCGACCTGACCATCACCATCACCGGCACCGACGATCTGCCGGTGGCGGTGGCGGACACCGGCAGCATCGCCGAGGACACCGTCTCGGTCGCCGGCAATGTGCG
>NZ_JAFCMD010000026.1:0-121864 GCF_018130105.1 Bradyrhizobium sp. AUGA SZCCT0160 | reverse complement strand
CACGGCTTCGCCTGACGACAGCGAATATTGGTAGAGCTGCGGCGCTCCGAGGTTCCAGCGAACCTCTTTGAGTTTCTTTAAACCGAATTTATCGGCGCCAAAGGCACCGTTACGTAGACCCGTCTCTTGCACGAAGAACCTCCTCGAACCCGCGTATCTCGATCGCGCGAATGCCGCTAAACGCGCTTCTGTCGCGGTGACCACTGAATATAGCCTTCCGGCTCCGGTCCGGCGACCTAATACTTGGCAACGCCGTGCTTGCCAAGCCGATCCAACGCGTTTTGGTTTATTCCAGACAAGGCCTTGATCCAGATCAAGCACTTGCTGCGGCGCGGGGGCGAACACGCACGCTCAACGCGCGACCATCAGCCGCGCGATAGCGCTACCATTCAGTTATTGCGTCGCACAATCTGATTTTAGCGGGTCGCACCCTCGCCGATCAGCGCAAACGGCGCCCAGAATGCCGGATAGGCATTTCGGAGCGAGGAAGCATCGTTGAGATAGGCCAGCATTGACTGGCGCAGCGCCTCGGCCCGGCCAAGCTTCGGGTCGGCCTTGAGCCGGTCGAACGTCGATGTCGTCAACCGCGTGGCGGCCGCGGAATCCACTGCCCAGTGCGACGCCAGCAATGCACGCGCGCCGGCATAGAAGAACGATCGCGCCAATCCCGAAAGCGCTTCGGCGCCAGGCTTGTCGCCGGCGATCGTGTTGCAGGCTGACAGCACCACCCAATCGGCGTTGAGTTTCAGCTGCGCCACTTCGCTCGACGTGAGCAGGCCGTCGTCGAGTTCGGACGGCTGCTTCGGAATGCTCAGCACCAGCGAGGGCTCAGCGATCCCCTTCACGTCACCGGCGACGAGGCCGTGGGTGGCGAAATAGACGATGCTGTAATCGGCGAGCCGGGCACGCTTGACCGTGGTTTCGCTGGCATTCTCGCCGAGATGAATATCGCTTTCGGAAACGCCGAGATCCTTTGCGACCGCATTGAGTTCGTCGGCGGTGTCAGGCAATTGCGACAGCACGCGAGAGAGCCGCGCGCGATCGACGCCGGCGCCTTGCCAGAAGTCGGTATAGGCGACGTTGGTGACGCCGCGCGCCGCGGACTTGATCGCCGCCGGCTTGGCTGCGCCGCGCTTGTCGCCGCTGCTATCCTGCAACGGATTGAACAGCGGATCGCCGAAACCGGTCATCGGTTTGGTGGTTTGATCCCTGCGGGCAATCGCCCGCAGCGTCTTCAGGCTTGCGACCGACGGCAACACCGACACCGCGTGACGCTTGAGCAGCCAGGCGGCATCGCGGTAACCGTCGAGTTTTTCCGGGATCGCGGCCGGCGGCTTCTCCGTCACCAGCAAATGAAACGGCAGCGCCGTCAACGCGCCTGTCGGAACAATCAAAAGGCTGCGCTTGCCCTTTAGCCGCGTCTCGACGCGTCCCAGCAGGTGGTTGTACATCCAGTGGGAGAATTCGAGATTGAACAGCGTGGATTTGCCGGACGCATCGCCGGCATTGGCGATATCCAGTCCACGGCGGAAATCCGCGACCAATTTGTACATCTCTTCCGAGCCACGCCCGATCGGGGACCAGTCAAAACCCTCGCGCGTGATCGCAATGGCGTAGCTGTCCTTCACCGTGGCCGTGAGCAGCACCATCGCCTCGTCGCCTGACAGCAACGACTGGATCTCCTTCACCGTCATCGGCAGCGGATTAGACAGCGCGGCGTAATCTGGAAACTCAGCAGACAAGGTCTTTTGCAGTGACGGCCGTTCGCTCGAAATGGCGGCGAGCCGGGCCTTGCTCCGCTGCTCGGCCGCAAGGTCGCGCTTCGATCGCTCTTTCGAGACCGCCGCCACCAGCGCCCTGTCCAACGCCTCCGCTTCCGCGGCGAGATCCTGGTCCCGGCGCACCAGTTCGGCGAGCCGATCGTTGCCGGCGGCGAGCCGCACCGCCAGCTTGTTGACGGCCGATGCCGCCGACGACTGCGTGCCGCGCTGGATCGCATTGAGCATCGCATCGAGCGCTTGATCGGTCGGTATCAGTTTGTTGCGCTCGGCATCCGCCAGCACCGAAAGGACGGCATAGAGTTCGCCGCGCCCGCTTGCGACCAGCCGCAATGCCAGCGGCAACGCCTTTTCCGGATAACCTGTATTCGCCTGGAAGAGCGCCAGATTGTTCAGGGATCTGGCGGTATCGGGATGATCGGGACCGACCGCGCGTTCACGGATTGCCAGCGCCCGCTCGAAAAGCCGCTCGGCCTCGCGGACGCGGTCCGTCGGCCCATCGTAGAGCTCCGCCAGATTGTTCAGCGAACGTGCCACGTCGGGATGATCGGGGCCGAGCACCTTCTCGCGGATCGCCAGCGAGCGCTTGATCAGCGGCTCCGCTTTGGCAAAGTGGCCCTCGACCTTCTCGACCTGGCCGAGATTGTTCAGAAGCGTCGCGACCGCCGGATGTTCAGGACCCGCCGCTTTCTCATAGATTGCCAGCGCGCGCCTGAACAACGGCCGGGAGTCGTCATGGCGGCCCTGCTTCTCGTAATGGGTGCCCAGATTGTTCAGGGACTGCGCGACGTCGGGATGCCCGGATCCCAGCGACCGCTCACGGATCGCCAGCGCCCGCTTGAACAGCGGCTCAGCTTCGGCGTAGCGCTCCTGGCGCTGATAGAGCGCCGCGAGATTGTTTAGCGCGGCAGCGATCTCCGGCGATCCGGCGCCAGTTGTCTTCTCCAGGATCGCGATCGCTCGCCTCGACAGCGGTTCGGCGTCAGCGTCCCTGCCCTGACTGCCATAAAGCTGCGCCAGATTATTCAGCGCGGCTCCGACGTCGCGATGCGCGGGGCCGTATTTCTTCTCCAGGGATTCGACCTGCCCCTGCGCCAGCGCGACAGCTTCGGCATATTTTCCGGCGCGGCTGAGGTCGTTGATTTTGGCGCTGAGCGCCGCGGTCTCGCTTTTTTGCGCCGAGGACGGCGCGCTGAGACACGTGCTTGCGAAAAGCGTGAGCCCTGCAAGCAGGATCACTCGAGTGCGGGAATTCATGATGCGGGCTTAACCTTTGGCCAATTCGCGCGGGAGTGTGGATTAGGTCGCGCGAGCGGCTGCCGCCGTTCAAATTCCGGCGCTCAAGGACTGGCGGGCTCTTTGGCCCGGGCCTCGCCCGCCAGCCGGACTAGCATCTTGCGTAAGGCAGTCCCGTTGGTGACCCGTTCCGGGAAATCCAGCCGCAGCGTGACGCTGCCTGCCTGCATATCCATGCCATCGGGGTCGCAGCCGGTGCAGGCCCAGTCGGCGCTACCTGCCCCGAGCAGGCGCGTGGCGTAGAGGTTCATCGCCTCGCGGTGATCCTCGTTCATGTGTTCCACGGCGCCCTGTTCGGCTTCCAACAGCCCCTCGGCATCGCTGACATCGGTCAGGAACTGCTCGGGGGTCACGTCGATGATCCGGCCAAAGCCGGCGACCAGATGGGCGCCGGTTGGCACGATCCGGAAGAACGAAAAATCCTTAAAATTTACAAAGACTTGCGCGGATGGATGGGCGTTGAGGTAGCGCCGGCACAAGGTTTCGGCCGCCTCGCCCGCGGCCTCCTCGGCCCGGCCTGCCAGCATGATCCTGGCGCCCTCCAGGGGGTCGCCGGCGGCGCGCTCGTCCAGCATCAGCGAGACCCTGTTATCGGCCAGAATATTCTTCGTATGCAGCGCCAGCCGGGAGATCAGCAGGATGGGCGACGCATCAAAATGACAGGCGATGTTGACCAGCGAGCAATAGGGGTCGCCGCTGCCGGCCATCAGGGTTCCCAACGCGCCCTGCCGGCTGCGCCGCAGCAGCGAGCGGGCCAGTTTGGAAGGATTAAAATCAGCGGTCGGTTGCATGGGTTTTCCAGCCATTTTACTGCAAAAAGGGCCTTTTCTCAGGCCTTGAGGGTGCTATATGGGGGCTACGCATCGTTCGCGGAACGTTTTGCGGAACTCGGTCACACTTCAGCCCAGCTTGCATTGCTCGTAGACCGAATACGAAGCTCATTTATACGGCGCATGGCTGAGTTGCCCGCCGTTTAAGCCACTTCTCTTTCGAAAGCAGGCTCATGCCCACAATCGCCTTGGTCGATGACGACCGCAACATTCTCACTTCCGTCTCGATCGCGCTCGAAGCCGAAGGCTATCGCATCATGACCTATACGGATGGTGCGTCGGCGCTCGATGGTTTCCGCACCTCGCCGCCGGACCTTGCGATCCTCGACATCAAGATGCCGCGCATGGACGGTATGGAGACGCTGCGGCGGCTGCGGCAGAAGTCCGATCTGCCGGTCATCTTCCTCACCTCCAAGGATGAAGAGATCGACGAATTATTCGGCCTCAAGATGGGCGCCGACGATTTCATCCGCAAGCCGTTCTCCCAGCGCCTGCTGGTCGAGCGCGTCAAGGCCGTGCTGCGCAGGGGACAGCCCAAGGATCCGACCGCCGCACCGAAGGAGCCGGATGCGCGTGCGCTCGACCGCGGCCTGCTGCGAATGGATCCGGAGCGTCACACCTGCACCTGGAAGAACGAGCCGGTGACGCTGACGGTGACCGAGTTCCTGATCCTGCAGGCCTTGGCGACGCGGCCCGGTGTGGTGAAAAGCCGCAACGCGCTGATGGACGCGGCCTATGACGATCAGGTCTATGTCGACGACCGCACCATCGACAGCCACATCAAACGGCTGCGCAAGAAGTTCAAGGTGGTGGACGACGATTTCGAGATGATCGAGACGCTTTACGGCGTCGGCTATCGCTTCAAGGAAGCCTGATCTGCACTTTTGGTCTTTTTTGTTTGAGCATGATCTTTTCGGAAAACCGGTGTCCACTTTTCCGGATCATGCTCAAGCGGCTCGTTAACTGACGCCTTGGCGCGTCTGGGGTAGGATTGAGCGCGCGAGCAGCGCTTTGCAGGGACAGTCGAGACAACCGGCAGTTTTAGCCATTGCTAGATCGAACGCAGCCTGATCGAGGCCGGAACAACGAGGACGCATCTGCGTCCCTCGATCGGGATTACGTTGCCGACGACAAGGCGCAGAGCCAGGGCTGGTGGCGGCCGCTGGGCTGGCTCCGTCGCGCCGGGCAATTCTTCTTTGCACTCTCTTTCTCCAGTCTCACCCGCCGCATCGTCTCGCTCAACCTGGCGGGCCTCGTCGCGCTGGTGGCGAGCATCCTCTATCTGTCGCAGTTCCGCGCCGGCCTGATCGAGGCGCGCGCACAGAGCTTGCTGGTGTATGCCGAGATCATCTCCGAAGCGGTCGCGACCTCGGCCACCGTCGAGGGCGGCACCATCACCGTCGATCCCGACCGCCTGCTCGATCTGAAGCCCGGAGAAAGCTATGGCATCCCGGACGAGTATTCCGACTTTCCGATCAACCCGGAGCGCGTCGCGCCGGTGTTGCGCCGTCTGATCGCGCCGACCAAGACGCGCGCACGTATTTTCGACCGAGAAGGCGGGCTTATCCTGGACAGCCGCAATCTGTTTGCCCGCGGCGACGTGCTGCGGTTCGAATTGCCACCACCGTCGGCCGACAAGCCCAATATCGCCGAGCGGACGCTGACCGCGATCCGTACCTGGTTCAATCGCGGCGATCTGCCGATCTATCGCGAACTCGGCCCCGAGGGCGGCAAAGGCTATCAGGAAGTCGCGCAATCGCTGGGCGGCCAGAAGAGCAGCATGGTCCGCGTCAATGAGCGCGGCGCGGTCATCGTGTCGGTGGCGGTGCCGGTGCAGCACTTCCGCGCGGTGCGTGGCGCGCTGATGCTCACGACCCAGGGCGACGACATCGACCAGATGGTCGGCGCCGAGCGCTGGGCGATCCTGAAAATCGGCGGCGTCGCCTCCGCCGTCATGATCGTATTGTCGCTGCTGCTGGCGAGCACGATCGCCGGTCCAGTGCGGCGACTGGCCGACGGCGCCGAGCGCGTTCGCCGCCGCATCCAGACCCGTGTCGAAATTCCCGACTTCACCCGCCGCCGCGACGAGATCGGCCATCTCTCCGGCGCGCTGCGCGACATGACCAACGCGCTCTACAGCCGCATCGAGGCGATCGAGATGTTCGCCGCCGACGTCGCCCATGAACTGAAGAACCCGCTGACCTCGCTGCGCTCGGCGGTGGAAACGCTGCCGCTGGCGCGCAACGAAAACAGCCGCGCGCGGCTGCTCGCCGTCATCGAACACGACGTCAGGCGGCTCGACCGGCTGATCTCAGACATCTCCGACGCCAGCCGCCTCGATGCCGAACTGCAGCGGCAGGATATGGCCCCGGTCGATTTCAGGCGCTTGCTGACGACGCTGACCTCGGTCGCCAATGAAACCAAGCTCGGCCACGACGTCTCCGTCGAGGCGCGCTTCGAGGGCCGCAGCCCGACCGATACCTTCTCGGTTCCCGGCCATGATTCGCGGCTCGGCCAGGTGATCTCCAACCTGCTGTCGAACGCTCAATCGTTCTCCCACGCCGGCGGCAAGGTGCGCATCGTCTGCCGCCGCGTGCGTTCGGAAATCGAAATCGTGGTCGACGACGACGGCCCGGGCATCGGCGAGGATGCGCTCGAACGCATCTTCGAGCGCTTTTACACCGACCGGCCGCATCAGGGTTTTGGCCAGAATTCTGGCCTCGGCCTGTCGATCTCCAAGCAGATCATCGAGGCCCATGGCGGGCGCATCTGGGCGGAAAACCGGTCCGGTCCGGCCGACGCCGACGGCAACCCGACGGTATCGGGCGCGCGCTTCGTGGTCAGGCTGCCGACGCCATGACTGAGAATGCCAGCGTGCACGCCTCCGCGGTGCTGGTTGGCGACCGCGCCGTCCTGATCCGCGGGCCCTCGGGTTCCGGCAAGTCACGGCTGGCCTTCGACCTGATTATGGCCGGCCGTACCGGCCAGGTTCCACCGGCCGTTTTGGTGGGCGATGACCGTGTCCATCTGGGCACACTGGCCGGAGAATTGTGGGTCCGCTCGGCGGCCGAACTGGCCGGCCTGATCGAAATCCGCGGCCTCGGGATTCGTCGCTGTGATTGCATCAGCGAGGCGGTAGTCGGCCTGGTTGTTGATCTCGCGGCTGATGATGCGGAACGGCTGCCGCCGCCGGAAGCCCTCGTAGTCAGTCTTAATGGTGTTTCAATACCGAGAATCCCTGTCGGAAGCGGCTTTCAGCCTCTTCCGCTGGTTGTCGCCGCGCTGACGACAACTGAAAGTTCACCTTCCGGTAATAATACGGCCGATTGTGTGAAGGGGTTTGGTAACCATATAAGCCCCACTATCGCGACCGAATAAGACCGGCGCAGGCTCCCCTCTCTGCCACCAAGTTTCCGGGAGAATAGCCAAGATGCCCTCTTGCGCGGGGCCTCTGGATGGTCAAAGTGGCGCGTTCGTGCGGTGCACCAAAAGCACCCGCGAGGAGTTTCCGATGATTGGTCTAGTGCTTGTGACCCATGGGCGCCTTGCCGACGAGTTCAGGGCGGCGCTCGAACATGTCATGGGTCCGCAGAAACAAATTGAAGCGATTACGATCGGGGCCGAGGACGACTCCGATTTGTGTCGAAGCGACATTATCGAAGCGGTGAATCGCGTCGACAGTGGCGATGGAGTTGCTATCCTTACCGACATGTTCGGTGGCACCCCCTCCAACCTTGCGATCTCCTGCATGAGCCGCCCCAAGGTGGAAGTACTCGCAGGTATCAACCTTCCCATGCTGGTGAAGCTTGCCAAGGTGCGCGAAGAGCGCTCGCTTCCGGACGCCATCGCGATGGCCCAGGAAGCCGGTCGCAAATACGTCACCATCGCCAGCCGCGTGCTTGCCGGCAAATGAGCGACGAGGCCGCGCCCGGAAACGACGTCGGGCCGAGCGTGCCTTCAGGCGCCATTTCCCGCGAACTTCTCATCATCAACAAACGCGGACTGCACGCGCGCGCGTCGGCCAAATTCGTCCAGATGGTCGAGCGTTTCAACGCCGAGGTCTGGGTGACGCGCGGCAATGAGACCGTCGGCGGCACCTCGATCATGGGATTGATGATGCTGGCCGCAGGCCCCGGCACCACGGTGACGGTTTCCGCCACCGGCCCAGAGGCGCAGGCCGCGGTCGATGCGATCGCGGGTCTTGTCGCCGACAAGTTCAACGAAGAAGGCGTGTGAGGCACCAGCGCCTCTTTGTCACCTCGCCCCGCTTGCGGGAGAGGTCGGATCGCACTTGCGATCCGGGTGAGGGGGTACAGGTCCAACCGCAACATCGAGCTTGCGGATAGAGCCCCTCACCCCAACCCTCTAAGAGCGAGCATAGCTCGTCTCGACCCCGCAAGAGCGGGGCGAGGGAGTCTCGTCAAAACGGATTGGTGACGATGCCGCCGTCGGCGCGCAACGCGGCGCCGTTGGTGGCGCTGGAGGCTTTCGAGCAGACGTAGCAGATCAGATTGGCGATCTCCTCGGGCTCGGCGTAGCGCTGCAACAGCGAGGCCGGCCGCCGTTCGCTGAAGGTGCGCGCGACGAGGTCGTCGACGGTCGTTCCCATGCCCTTGGCACGCGCGGCCAGCCGCACCGGCGCCATCTCGACCCAGGTCGGCCCCGGCATGACCGAATTGACGGTCACGTTGGTCGCCTTGGTGAGTTCGGCGGCGCCGCGCGCCACCACGAGCTGGGCGGCCTTGGAGAAGCCGTAGTGAACCATCTCCTTGGGAATGAAGACGCCGGATTCGCTGGAGACGAACACGACGCGGCCCCAGTCCTTGTTATCAAGCATCCGCTTCAGATAATGCCGGGTGAGACGCACGCCGCTCATGACGTTGACTTCGAACATCCTCGTCCAGTCGGAATCCTCGATATCGAAGAATCCCTTCGGCTCGTAGATACCGAGATTGTTGACGAGGATGTCGACCTCGGGGAACTGCGCCGTAAGCGCGGCGCAGCCTTCGGCGCCCCCGAGATCGACCGCCGCCGAGTGCACCTCGGCCGCAGGCGCGGCTTGCCGAACCTTTGACATGGCTTCGGTGACGGCGGCTTGCTCTCTTCCGTTGACGATGACTTCCGCACCCATCCGCGCAAGCCCGATGGCGGTTGCGAGACCGATGCCGCGCGTCGAGCCGGTGACCAGCGCGGTCTTTCCAGTCAAATCGAGATTCATGCGTTTCCCCAATTCCCTTTTTATTTCTTTTCCGGCGGCACCACTATCACGTTCCAGATCGTGGCAGGGCCCGGGCCCCCTGAGAAAAACCTTCGCGTCGTGATCACCATGCGCTCGCCATTGGCGGCATGGTCCTTCATCCATGCCTCGCATCTTTCGAACTTCCAGTCGCCGGTCTCGCAGATCCCGATGAAGCCGGATCGCTTGGCCTCCTCGAGCGAGGTCAGGCCCGACGACCACGGCTCGTACGGCGTCAGGACCGCCGGATGATCGACGCTGTAGAAGGTGACGGGATGGCCGATATCGCTGTAGGCGGCCACCACGGGCAAGGCTGAGAAAAACCGCCGGTGCCAGACCTCGGTAAGCTCGCGCGCAAGTTCGGAGCGCGCCCGGTAGCTGGCGCCTTCGTTGCGATGCTGGCCGGCATCGTAGGCAGCGATCTGCGGCGATACGACCAACACCGCCAGCGTCAGCACCAGCCAGGTCGCGGTCAGCCGAAACAGCGCCAGCTGCCGCACGCGCAGCGCCGGGATCGCGATCAGCGCCAGCGGTACCAGGAAGAACAGCGGGATGCCCCAATCGGTCTTGATGTAGACCTGGAACAGCACCGCGCCGAGCGGCGGCCCGATCGCCACCACCGCCTGGATCAGCCAGACATTGAGCGCCTGTGCGCGGTTGACGCTGACATTCGCACCGCGCGACCAGAACGCAAAAGACGGCTTGCGCCAGCGCGACGGCCACGCCAGCGCTACTCCCGCCAGCACCACCGGCAACGCCAGCAGCGCGAGATTATGGCCGACATAACCGAGCGCCAGGTTATCGATCATGCGGCGGTCGGTGAGCGAATAGATTTCGCCGGCATAGGTGAACGGGACGAAGTTCACGTCCCTGAGCCAGAGGAAGTGGGGGAACATCGCGACGACGAGCACGAAGATGGCCACCCACGGCGCCGGCGAGCGCAGGAATTGCAGGCGCTGCGGGTGGATCAGCGCGGCGAGGCCGATGGCGCCGATCATGGTCAGCGCCCAGTATTTGGTCATCAGCGCCAGCGCACCGGCGATCCCAAGCAACCATCCGGATTTCACGCTGCGCTTCTCGAATGCGTCGAGATAGGCCAGCACGAGAAGCGGCAGCGTCACCAGCTGCAGCAGGTCCGGATTGTACTTGAAGCCCTTGAAGTTGAAGATCGGATAGAGCGCGAGCATCACCACGACGAGGAAGGCGCGGCGGTGATTGACCACGCGCAGCGCCAGCAGCCAGCAGATCACGAGCCCGCAGCCCAGCGTCGCCATCGCCAGTGCGTAGGTCGCCCAATCGGTGACCGGGAACAGCCTGAACCAGGCGCCCGCGACCCATCCCGACAGCGGCGGATGCTTGCCATAGCCGAGCAGGAACTTCTGGCCCCAGCCGAACGCCTCGGCGACGTCCATATGGATGTCCTGGCCGGTCTTCAGATTGACCAGGATCAGCGTCCAGAGCGCGGCATGGACCACGGCAAAGCCGCTCACCAGCCACAAAGCGCCCTTGGGATCGCTGGCGCGCGCGGCCAGCCATGCCGCCAGCCGCCGGACGGACCATCTGCGCCTGGAACGCGCGGCGGCGGGTAAAATTGATGCAGTCGACATGGACCCGTGCGTAGCGCGTTTTTGGCGCGCGTGGAATCGGCTTGGCGTGAAGAATGCCCCTTAAAATACAGCAATATGGTTGCCGCACGGGGATGTGAATGCTATCCCGCGCCCCATGACAACTGCCCCGATTTCCAACATCCGCAACTTCTCCATCGTCGCCCATATCGACCATGGTAAATCGACGCTGGCCGACCGCCTGATCCAGACCACCGGCGGGCTGACCGATCGCGAAATGGCGGGCAAGGAGCAGGTGCTCGATTCCATGGATATCGAGCGCGAGCGCGGCATCACCATCAAGGCGCAGACGGTCCGGCTGAAATACCATGCCAAGGACGGCAAGGATTACATCTTCAACTTGATGGACACGCCGGGCCATGTCGACTTCGCCTACGAAGTCTCGCGCTCGCTGGCGGCCTGTGAAGGATCGCTGCTGGTGGTCGACGCCAGCCAGGGCGTCGAGGCGCAGACGCTCGCCAACGTCTACCACGCGCTCGACGCGGGTCATGAGATCGTGCCGGTGCTCAACAAGGTCGACCTGCCCGCGGCCGAACCCGAAAAGGTCAGGCAGCAGATCGAGGACGTGATCGGCATCAGCGCCGCCGACGCGGTGATGATCTCGGCCAAGACCGGGCTTGGCATTCCCGACGTGCTGGAAGCCATCGTCACCCGCCTGCCGCCGCCGAAGGGCGACCGCGAGGCGACGCTGAAGGCGCTGCTGGTGGACAGCTGGTACGACGTCTATCTCGGCGTCGTCGTCCTCATTCGTGTCGTCGACGGCACGATGAGGAAGGGCAGCCGCATCCGCATGATGGGCACCAATGCCGCCTATGACGTCGAGCGCGTCGGCTTCTTCACCCCGAAGATGACGCAGGTCGACGAACTCGGCCCCGGCGAGATCGGCTTCATCACCGCGGCGATCAAGGAAGTCGCCGACACGAGAGTGGGCGACACCATCACCGACGATCGCAAGCCGATCACCGACATGCTGCCGGGCTTCAAGCCGGCGATCCCCGTGGTGTTCTGCGGCCTGTTCCCGGTCGATGCCGACGACTTCGAAACGTTGCGCGCGGCGATGGGCAAGCTGCGCCTCAATGATGCGAGCTTCTCGTTCGAGATGGAAACCTCCGCCGCGCTCGGCTTCGGTTTCCGCTGCGGCTTCCTCGGGCTGCTGCATCTGGAAATCATCCAGGAGCGCCTGCAGCGCGAATTCGATCTCAACCTGATCGCGACCGCGCCGAGCGTGATCTACAAGATGCACCTCACCGATGGGCAGGAGATCGAGATCCACAATCCCGTCGACATGCCCGACGTGGTCAAGATCGCCGAGATCCAGGAGCCGTGGATCGAAGCCACCATCCTGACCCCGGACGAGTATCTCGGCAGCGTCCTGAAACTGTGCCAGGACCGCCGCGGTTCGCAGAAGGAGCTGACATATGTCGGCTCGCGCGCGATGGTGAAATATGATCTGCCGCTCAACGAAGTCGTGTTCGATTTCTACGACCGGCTCAAATCGGTCTCGAAGGGCTACGCCTCGTTCGACTACCATCTCACCGACTACAAGCCCGCCGATCTCGTCAAGATGCAGATCCTCGTCAACAACGAGCCGGTCGACGCATTGTCGATGCTGGTGCATCGCACCCGGGCCGAAGGCCGCGGCCGCGCCATGGTCGAGCGGATGAAGGAACTGATCCCGCCGCACATGTTCCAGATCCCGATCCAGGCCGCGATCGGCGGCAAGGTGATCGCCCGCGAAACCGTCCGCGCGCTGCGCAAGGACGTCACCGCGAAATGCTACGGCGGCGACATCACGCGCAAGCGCAAGCTTCTGGAGAAGCAGAAGGAAGGCAAGAAGAAGATGCGGCAGTTCGGCAAGGTCGACATCCCGCAGGAAGCCTTCATCGCCGCGCTGAAGGTGGATAGCTGAGGCGCGCTTCGCGCACTTTGCCCGCTGGCTCAACGACCTGCGCCGCCCAAACCCTGGCGGTGAGATGCGAAAACCTGTGACCGGCCATTCGTCCGCCGCCTTGCTCTGCCGCGGCGGATAGGTCACCATCGTCCCGCGCACACAAAAAATATTACAAGCGCGAGGAAACGCATGAGCAAGCCCGCCGGTTTCTCCCAGCCCGGCTCCTCCTATGGCTGGGTCGTCGTCGGCGCTGGCGCGCTGATGACCTGTGTCGGCTTCGGCACAATGCTGTCGCTGGCGGTGTTTCTGCAGCCGATTGCGACGGATACCGGCTGGTCGGTCAGCGGCGTCTCGGCGGCGGCGACGATCGATTTCCTTGCCATGGGATTTGCCGCGTTCTTCTGGGGCGCGCTGTCCGACCGGTTCGGCACCCGCATCGTGGTTTTGGCCGGCGCGGTGCTGCTGGGCATCGGCCTGGTCGGCGCGAGCCAGGCTGCGAGCCTCTGGCAATTCCAGTTTTTCTTCGGCGTATTGATCGGGATCGCGGCTGGCAGTTTCTATGCGCCGATGGTCGCGGCGGCGAGCGCCTGGATCGAACATCGCCGCAGCCTCGCGGTGGCGCTGGTGTCGGCCGGCATGGGCGTGTCGCCGCTGACGATTGCACCCTTCGCAAGCTATTTGATCACGGCCTATGACTGGCGCACGGCGATGCTGGTGATCGGCATCGCGTCCTGGGCGCTGTTGATCCCGGCATCGTTCCTGGTGCGTCCGGCGCCGCCGGCCGCAGCACCCGTGAGCGGCGGGCCTGACGTGCCGGAAGTACAATGGACGGTCGGGCAGGCGTTGCGTACCCCGCAATTCATCACGCTGGCATTGGCACATTTCGCCTGCTGCGCGGCGCATTCGGGGCCGATCTTCCACATGGTGAGCTACGCGATGATCTGCGGCATCGCGCCGCTGACCGCCGTCACCGTCTACAGCCTTGCCGGATTCTCCGGACTTGGCGGCCGGCTGCTGCTCGGCGTCATGGCCGATCGCCTCGGCGCCAAGCCGGTACTGGTCGGCGGGCTGTTCGTGCAGGCGATGTCGGTCGCGACCTATCTCGCGGTCGGCCAGCTCGGCGAGTTCTATGCGCTGTCTGTGATCTTCGGACTCGCCTATGGCGGCGTGATGCCGCTCTATGCGGTGCTGGTGCGCGAATATTTCGGCGCGCGCATCATGGGCACGGTGTTCGGCGCGGTCTCCGCCTTTGCGAGCCTCGGCATGGCGCTGGGGCCGTTGGCCGGCGGATGGGTGTTCGACACTTTCCACGCCTATAACTGGCTCTACGTCGGCTCCTTCGCGATCGGCATTACGGCGGTCGCGGTGGCGCTGAGTTTCCCATCGGCGAAGCGGCCATCGCAGCCGTCGCTCGATCTCGGACGCGCCGCAGCCTGAGATGCGTATTCTCCGCCGCCTTGATCGAGGGCGGCGGATGGGCCACCATCGCCCCTCGCGCAAACAAAACAAGACAATGCGAGGAAGCGCATGAACAAGCACCCCGGCCTCGACCTCGTCGAGCGCGCGCGCATGCTGCAGCCATTGATCGCGCGCGACGCCGACGAGATCGAGCGGACGCGGCGGCTGACGCCTGATGTGACCACCGCCCTGATCGAGAACGGGCTTTATCGTTCGTTGCTGCCGCAAAGCCTCGGCGGCGCCGAGTTGCCGCTCGAGATCTTCATGCAGATGCAGGAGGAGATCGCCAAGGCCGATGCCTCCACCGCCTGGTGCCTCGGCCAATGCAGCGTCTGCGCCATGACCGCCGCCTATCTCGATGCCGAGGCCGCCAGCGAGATTTTCAACGTCGCGCCCGGCATCCTCGCCTGGGGCGCGATCAAGCATGAAGTGCAGGTGGTGCCCGGCGGCTACAAGGCCAGCGCGCGCTGGGATTTTGCCAGCGGCTCCCGTCAGGCGAGTTGGCTCGGCGCGCATGTCAGGGTTGTCGAGGCCGACGGCAGTCCGCGGCGCAAGGCGGACGGCTCGCCGGAAATCCGCACGATCCTGTTTCCGGTGGCTGATGCCACGATGTACGACGTCTGGGACGTCATCGGTCTGCGCGGCACCGGCACCGATTCCTACTCCGTCGATAATCTGTTCATCCCGGACAAATTCGCGGCGCTGCGCGACGACCCTGCGGCGCTCCGCGAACATGGCCCGCTCTACAAGCTCTCCACCAACATGGTGTTCAGCATGGGCTTTGCCGCGACCTCGCTCGGCGTCGCGCGCGCGACGCTGGATGCCGCCACCGATCTGGCGCGCGGCAAGACGCCGCAAGGCCTCAAGGCGATGCGCGACAACAACGCCGTGCAGGGCCTGATCGGGCGCACCGAGGCGAGCCTGCGCGCCGCGCGCGCCTATCTCTACACCACCGCCGCTGAAGTCTGGCGCGACCTGGCGCGCGGCGACGCCCTCACCGAGCAGCACCGCATCGCGCTGCGGATCGCCGCGACCTGGACCATTCATCAATCGACATCCGTGGTCGATACCGCCTATCACATGGCCGGCGCCACCGCGGTGTTCAGCGCCAACAAGTTCGAGCGGCGGTTTCGCGACATGCACGCCATCGCGCAGCAAATCCAGGCCCGCGATACCCATTACGAAGATGCCGGCAAGGCGATTCTTTTCGCCAATCTCGACACGCCGCCGACGGCACGCTGAGGAGACTGGTGAGGAAAATGGCCGTGACGAAAGCTGCAAAGAAGCAGCCCACAAAAAACCCGGCTTCCGCCGTCGAAGCCGTCTTCGAGGCCTATCCCAAGCCGGTGCGGACAAAATTGCTGGCGCTGCGCCGGCTGATCTTCGACACCGCAAAATCCACCAAGGGCGTCGGCGCGCTGGAAGAGGCGCTGAAATGGGGGCAGCCGAGCTATCTCACGCCGGAGACCAGAAGCGGCAGCACCATTCGGATCGATCAGGTCAAGCCGGTCCCCGGGCAGTACGCGGTTTACTTCCATTGCCAGACCAATCTGGTCGAGACGTTTCGCGAGCTTTATCCGGAGCTGCGCTATGAAGGAAACCGAGCCATCCTTCTTGGCGCGGAGGATAAGGTGCCCGAAGCCGAGTTGCGTCACTGTGTGGCGCTGGCGCTGACGTATCATTTGGGCAAGCGGAAGGGCGCGGGAGCGAAGTAATCTCCACCGTTATTGCGAGGACGCACAGCGCTCGCTCCGCGCGTCGTCCCGGCCTTGAGCCGGGACCCATACCGCGTGATCTCTCGGTGAAGGCTCGGTAACAGAGACCTTTCGCATAACTTCTTCCTGTGGTTATGGGTCCCGGCTCAAGGCCGGGACGACGGCGGTGTTTGTTGCTGCACCGTGGTCTAAACGCAGTTTCACCTTCTCGCGACGCATGGCGCCCGAGGTTTGCTGGAGACTTCCCGCCCTCTCATCGAGAGGGCGCAGGGAAGACCGGGTGCGCGCTGCACCCGCGGTCCCGTGTGCGGTTAGCACAAAACAAAATGCACACGAGCATACAGGGCAGCGGAGAACACCCGGCCTTCCCTGCGCAATGGCTTTACGGCTTATGCCGTGCTCTCCCCGGAGACGAGTTCTTGGTTGACTCCGTCGCTGCCGGTTCAGCTCACGCTTCTCCGGCAACTTGACGCCTGCAACGGGCGCCAGGACCACACGGTTTTGCCGTACGCTCATCCACGCCGTCGTCTCAGCGTAAACCAGCGTCCACCGCAACCCGCCCAACGTCCGTGACGACGGCCGACGCCCTTCTGAGTAGGACGGGATGGGCAAAGATATACACCTGGTTTTGGTTCTGGTAAACAGAAATATTTTTCATTTCGGGGCTTGACACAACTTCCGTAAATCGGAATTGATTTGCCCGACGGGTCAATTGGACGCAGGAGAGCAATGATTTCGTCATTGCAGCTTCGCGACTGATCGCAGGTGACACGCTAACGGAGAAGAGCGGCACCTGCCGGTAAGGTCATTTGAACAAACGTCGGCCCGCACGGGAGCTCAAACTCTATTCGACCAACACGTTGCCAAGGTAGCACCGCAGCATCGGTATTCTGATCCCGGAAACGCACGCTGCAAGCCTTGCGACCGAGCTGCGCAAACCTTTGCAGAGCATCGCTAGAGCGCGAAGGCCATCAAATCAGCGCTCCCATCACCCGCCCAAGAAGGGCCGGCGCAAGCCGGCAATTCCTGTGAGCCGAAATGCCTTTGTATTCCTCGCAGTGCCAAAGTTGAATCTTTTGAGTGTCCCAATTCGCTTTGGCTGGAACCATTGGATTGCCAGAGCGTCGTTTTGAAGCTTCCAGCCAGAAGGCGCCCCCCGACTGCTGGAGGAAAACCCGTATCGTTCGGGTTGGCGGCCCCTCGGTTGGGGCCGTTTGAAAATTCCGAGTTAAGCAGTGAGACCTCCTCAGAATAGCCCGGCCTTTGAGCCGGGCTTTTTGTGGCCTACCGCGGCCAGCGCTGACCGATCGCTCCTTCGCTGGAACCATCTGCCCGGTTAAGGGCTTTCCTCCCGGCAGCGGCCAACGGAGATAAAGGATGGCGGTCAACAAACCGAAGGGCGACAATGCGCGCAAGGGCGCGGTGAAGAAACGCACCCAGCTGTAAGACGAAGCTCGGCGGCGCCAGCGCCTGGACCAGGCGCAACAAGAAGAGCGGCGAGTTCATGGCCGTCAGGAAGACCAAGGCCGCGAAAAAGTTCAAGGACGTGCGGCGGGAGAGGTGAGGCGGTCAGATACTTCCGATCGCCCCCAGACCAGCCTGGCGATTGCAGCCGACAAACGATCCAAACAGCCCGACCACGCCGAACAGGAAAGGCCTGGCAGGTCTTGTCGTCTTCCATCTGATGCAAGCCGCAATGGCTGGGGTCGAACATCACGATGCTGCAGCCTCGTTCTTTCGGGACGCACCGACCTAATTTGCGCTGATGACGGGCCGCGACGATTACAAGGCGAAGACGGCAGAGGCTCAGCGAGAAGCGGATCGCGCACCTAGCGAGGTCGAACGAACCGCTTGGCTGCGGGTGGTTCAGGGGTGGCTCGGGAAAAAACAAACCGCTCCGATGACGCCGAGAAGTAAGTTTGCTGAAAACGGGCACGGAATTTCGGGAACAAGTGACAATCATTCAATTCGGCGAATGAAGCTCTTCAGACGCAAGCCATTCATCGACCTGGGGCGGTGTTTCTAGGTCCTCGGCACGCTTCAATTCAGCAAGGCGGAACAGGCCAAGCACTACGATTGTCGGGATCGAAACGGCTGCGGTCACCAGCGCCATTAGCTCCAACATGATGCCACCCGATCTTGGCTGTCCCTCTGATAAAGAGCGGCGGGGCCTAGGCTGATTCCAAGGCCGGGCCTACTATCCAGGCGATAACGGCCCATGCTCCGTGTTCGTTCCCATGTGGGAACCAATTTGCGCCACCATCCTCGCGTCGGAGGAATTAGCGCCGACTTGCCAATGCATTGAGTTGTCTCGGCCGACCGGAACAAGTGGCAACTGCTCCGAGTTACAATCCCCGTTTAATGGAATTTAGACGGTGGGGCCGTTTTTTTACGCCCGCCAGGCCGCGAGGTAGTCCGAACTAGTTCGGGAAGATCAATCAAGTTGCAGTAATTTGGCTGACCCGTTAGCAGCCGCCGTTGCCGGCGGTTGGGGCGGCCTCCAGTGCAGCGCCAGTCGCGCTGGGGCCGCCTATCGACGGCTCAAAGGGCCGCCAAACTGAGGCGGCCTTACTTTCGTGGCCTGCCACGCTTTGCGAACGAAATCCCGCCAGCATCGGCAGCGTTGCGCAGCCGTCCGGCTTTTTTCAAGGCTTCCATCTTCGCTTGCCCGTTCGGCATGGTACGCGCCGCCTCCAAAGCTTCATCGGCTTCAGCATTGAGGTCACGGATGCGCAGGTCGCTAGCCATGGTCGTCCTCCAGCTGTCTGACCGCTCATCGCTCACTCGACTTCTGCAAGGCGATTGAGGGGTTCGTATAGACGATTGAAGACGTCGCGCTTTGCTCCATCCGTTGCCAAGCGGATCAGCGCGGCCTCGGCCGCATCCTTGCGAAGCTTTTCGACGGACGCTTGATAATCCTTCATGACTCTACTTCGGCGGCGGAAGGCCGGGCGAGCTGGCCCATTCGTTGAGGTGCGCCGCAGTATCGGCCAGTCCCGCCTTGCGAAGGAGTTCGTCTTTCTCAGCTCCCGGTTGAAGAAGGGAAGCCTTCTCTCGCGCGGCCTTGCCGTATAGCGCCAGCCGTTCTGAGAGGGATAATTTTTGTCGGATCCGACGCCGTTGGGGCATGGCGCGCTACTTTCCGTTTGTAGAAGGCGGGAGCGGGCGTTCTCATCACAGATGGAAGCCACGGATCTCGCAGTGACGAGCAATCTTGCGCCCCGCCCCCTTAGAACGCGAGCCGCATATATTTCGTTCCCCCTCGGGAACCACTTTAAATCAGCTCATCTACAAATGAGTAAGTGACCCTGTCCAGTTTCACCGGACGCTCAAGCGAACAGCTGCGCGCCAGCCGGCGTGAACTTCACATAGGCCGGATTCGTGTTTCCAGAGCCAACCGCGCTCGATTGCAAATGTGAGGCCTTCGCCGTACTCAGCCGGGCCGCCACCGTGGGCAAACAGGAACGGTCCCTCGATCTTCTCGATGTGGATGCGGCCAACGGCGTCCTTTGGGCTTACGGCATCCAAAGCAAGTCCAGCCAAAGGTGGCTGGCTACGCTGAGCACAAGCGAGCAGAAACGGCCCCAGCCTCGGGGTAGGACGCTGAGGCCGTTTCCATATGTCCGGTATCCGCCAGACGGACGTTCAACGCCGCTCATTGCCACCTGTTCCCGAATGCTGGAACGTAACCGCGTTCTCGCTGTTGTGTGCAGGGCAACAGCGTGGGTGCGGACGATGAAATGGATGCTCGTGGTCCTGGTCGGCGGCATTACCCCCGTGAATACAAACCTGGTGTTTGAGAAGTTCTCCGAGTGTCTGGCTGCGGAAGAACAGATGCGCAAGCACTATGCCGATGCATTCGAGGCCTGGGACCGAGGGGCTGCCATCAACTTCGAGCGTCGGCGGGAATATGCCAGGGCGCGCGATCTGCAGGCCAAACGGCTGCTCAGCAACGTGGGCACCTGTGTGCCCCGCGGGACCGGCGATCCGCAGCCCGCCGCGCCACAAACGTCGACGACGCCCCCGGCCAGCCCCCGAAGTTAGGGTCTTTCGTTAGCTGATAGGTTCCGGAGGAATAGCCGCATCGTGGCCGAAGTCCCCGCGTTGAGGTTATCGTTAAGAAAAAGGGGGCCCGAGATGGGCCCCCTCGCTTTCGACCTTAGTTGTAATCCGAATATTTGAACTGCGGCATCGCCTTGAGTTGCTCCTTGTTGCCGCTCATCACGGCATGATCGGGTACCCAATCATTGGCACCCGCCGTACGCGCGGGAGCCGTGGCCGGGGCTGTGGCCGCGCCGGTCGTGCTATCACGCGTCGTCGCCGGCGCGGTTGTCGTCGCCGGAGCGGTTGAGGCGGTCCGGGCGGGCTCTTCCATGAACTTCAACTTGTCCAGGGAAACGGCGATGTCGTGCTCGCCCATTCCAAGGAAGCCGCCGACGCCGATAACGACAGCACTAACCTTGCCGGTTTTGTCCAGGATGATCTCGTTGACATCACCCAGCTTCTCATTGGCTTCATTGTAGACGTCGAGGCCCATGAGCTTCGATGCGCGCCAGTTTCCCTTGAGCATCATCTTGTTGGAAGCCGCCGGGCTGGTGGTCGCGGCCGGGGCAGCGCGATCGCCGGGCTGGGCGGTCTGGGCATAGGCCGGGGCGCTAATAACGGCAACGCTCAAGAGAGCGGCAGTGACGAGAGTCTTCATTACATCCTCCAGGTTTGAAACAGTTCTTGGAGAACAGAACAGAAGATCAAATGTTCCGGCGGATCGAGGAAGATAGTCCACCACACACAATGCGGAGGGCGGTCGTCCGCAGGCCTTGCGCACTGGATCGGGAACAAGTGGCAATCGGCGAAGTTAGTCCACGTGGGCAAACATGAGGAGAGTAGTATGCCAGTTCTATTACTTTGGGCGGTGCCTGCCGTGATCTTCGTCGGCGGCGTTGGTTATTTCCTGGTCCGCACGGTGAACTAAACCGCAACCTGACTTGATCAATCTGGAGAAGCCCCATGAAGAAGCTTTTGCTTTCAAGCGTTGTCGTCGCATTCTCGGTCACTTCGGCCCTGGCGCAAACCACCGAGTTCTATGTCGTGAGAGACACGACGACCAAGAAGTGCACCATTGTTGACAAGAAGCCGACGACCACGACGACAACCGTCGTGGACAACGGAATATTTAAGACCAGAACCGAGGCCGAAACCGGCATGAAGACCATGAAGGTCTGCACGGAAAACTGATCTTGGCGAATTAGCGTATTCCCCCGATGGGCGACAATGCCTTCGCTTTGCCGTCCATCGGTTGTCTGCGTAACCCTGTCGAGCTTCGGCAGGGTTTTCCTTTGCCCGGCGTTTTTTTGATTTGCGGCGTTCCTTCAAAATCAATGCCGCGGAACGAGTTATGCCCACCGATCTTCTTCCCGGCGGTGCTCGTCTTCGTTCAATCGCTCCGCGACGTCTTCCGCGACCGCAGGCGTCGTGGCTTCAGCAATGTCCTCGCCGTCGCTTTTGATAATTTTCTTCTTGTTGGCGTGAACGGGGAAGTCATTTGGTTTCAAGCGCTCCGGATCAGCCATGGTGTCTCTCCCTCGTGTGGGGGGACAATCCGCGACGGCCGACCAGGTTTCAATGTGGGGGCATCGCCCCGACAGCTGCGGCAGAGCCGTTCAGACGAACGTCAACGGCGCTGCTCCAGCATTCGGACAAAGCGACGATCGGTATGCCGGCCCTCATATTCATCATCGATGCCTTTGATGAGCTGATCGCCCTTTCCGGGGTCGACTGCCAGCAGGATCGCATCGAGTTTCGCTTCCATACGATCATCGCCTTCCTTGGATTGGGGAGACCCGACGTGGAGCAGGATGGCGAGGCCTGCAACCTGCCAGAGCAGCTGCAGAAACTCGGACTGCCAGTTTTCCAGCGTGTCTCGCATCATCTCGATCGTATAGCCGCTGATCTCAACAGGCTGTTGAAGCGAGTGCTGTTCGTTCACGTAGGCGAACCAGCCAAATACCCAGTGGCCCGACAGGGTGATCACGAACAGCGCTCCAGTCACCCAGGCGAACCCGTATCGTTTCCAGATCGATCTGCGTTTCATCGTTGCTGACCTCCTTGCCGCCGGCTTTCGCATCGGCGCCACGGCTTCGTCAGGCAAAACGCCTTGCCGAGGTCTTCGTTCATCCAGCCTTCACCGGACCATGGGGGCCCGGAATGGCAGCACCCGGTGTGCGGCTTTCGTCTGATCCGAACGCCAGGAACTTATCCTCGCTTCCTCGCTTTTCCCTGCACGGTTCAGGCCTTTACCTGTTGGCCGCAGGACGTCGATGATGGAGAGCACTTTAGTCAGGCGCGACCAGTTCAATATTACTCCGCAAGGCATCGTCCATAAGCCGACCGACGCAGCCTTCACGCCATATCCGGGCGATCCCTTTTCTGGAATCGAGCGCTCAGGTCAACTCGCAAATAGACATCCGAATGGAAGCGGCTTCAGGGCTGAAGACGTCAGGCGGATGATGCGCGAGCTTTGGGCCGAATACGTCACGAGCAATCCGCAACTGTTTAACCTATGAGACGTCCGCGTGCCGGGCGGGATCGAGGTCGTCAAGGCGGGCTAACGGCACCGCCTGTAGAAAGTTTTGGATACGCCACCGCCTGGGCAGCTCAAGTTTCCGAAGACGGGCATTCGGAAGTGCTGATCAAGGATCTTCTCGGCAACATCCTCACGCATGCCGCGGTCACCTCGCTTGCGAATGGTGAGGATGGCTCGCGTCCCGCTGGCGATCCGGGGCAGGGCGCCTTGACGCCGGGCGCCTCGGCAGCGGTCGCGCAGGTGACGGTAAACCCCTCAAAGCGGTCCGTGAAGCCTGCAGAAAAAAGAACGGCCTCAGCGCACGGGGGAAGCGCGCCGAGGCCGTTTAGGGGTCCTATGTCCGTGTCCATCAGACGCGGGATAACGTCGAACATTGCCACTTGTTCCCGGACGGAGCCGAAAAATTTGCAGCATGCCCGGTGAGCCGAAGCAGCACTTTCAGCCGCTTGAGCCATTCCTGTAAAGTTTCGCCTGTAAGTTTCGCCTGTAAAGTTTCGCGCCGGGAACAAGATATATAAGAGTGGCTATCCCCGGGACCGAGGCTTTCCAGATCAAGCGCCTACGGTCAGGTCCGCTCGATCGGTGGCCGTGACCGCGGCCACTTGTTCAGCGCGTTCGCCATGGCTGTCCGTAACAAATGCGCGGCGCGCGCGCATGTTCCACCCTGGTCGGCAAGGCGACGGACAGCATCGCTCTGCGGGCTTGCCGCCAATCCGAATTGCAAGGCCGCCTTGTTTGGCAGCAACCGCGAAGTACCGGACCGATTGTCGCCCACCATGTAATCAACATTTAAAAATTAAAGGGCAAAGATTAATCTTTTAAATCAGAATAATAAGCGCGATGATTGTTCGCAGCGTTGTTTTTCGCAACGCGTTGCTAACCCTGACTTGACCCCCGCCGGAGATCCCATCCGGCGGGGTTTTTTCGTTGCCGCTTTCGCGACGTGCAATCGCCGGCTCAGTTTCGCTGCGGCTCACAGGCCCGCCCGGGCCGCTCCACCTGCGTGCCACCATTGGCTAAAACCACGAAGGCCGACTTTCGTGGAAGCGTCACGAGATCGTGCTGCTTGGCTTCCGGGCGGTTTGGAACCTGCGCCGTGGTCTCCTGTTGTGCGCTTCGAGCACCAGGCACTGGTGCCAAGGCCGCGCCCGTATGCGCCTTGGATAGCGATGAACAGTGGCGCGGCCCCTCTCAGAACGCAGGAGGTTACGCCATGGATGCCTTGCATATCTCCCGGCCTATTTCCCGCCGGCAGTCGATCGCCGGCCTATCGGTCGCAGGGCTCGCGGGATTGCTCATGCCGCAGGCCTATGCCCAGCAAAAGCGCGAGACGACCGGCGTTGGGATCGGTCAGAAAAGGGCAGCGATCGACGACGAGGATATTTTCACCTTCGCCCTGAACCTCGAATACATGGAGGCTGAGTTCTATCTGCGCGCCACGACCGGCAAGGGCATTAGCGACGCCGATGCCGGCATGGACGCCGGTAGGGTGGTGGGTGGACACGAGGCCCAGTTCAAGGAAAAGGCGATCCGCGAGTTCATCGAAGAGACGGCGGAAAACGAGCTGGCCCACGTTCGCTTCTACCGCAAGACGCTTGGCAGGAACGCCATATCGCGACCGGCGATCGACTTCGACGCCGGGTTCAAGGCCGCAGCTCAGGCTGCCGGATTGCCCGCCGATTTCGATCCATTTGCCGATGACATGTCGGTCCTGCTCGGCGGCATGCTGTTCGAAGACGTCGGCGTGACCGCTTATGCGGGCGCGGCGCCGCTGCTCAAGAAAAAGGAATTCGTGCAGGCGGCGGCCGGGATTCTTGCTGTCGAGGCCTACCACATGGGAATGGCCCGCTCCCAGCTCTACATGATGGGCGAGAAGGCGTGGGAAGCCGCCAACGCGATTTCCGATGCGCGGGATAAAATTGACGGGACCCCCGAGAAAGAAGACGAGGGGATCAGAGTCGACGGTAAAGCCAACTTTGTGCCTTCGACGTCAGATGCGATTGCCTTCCGGCGCACGCCGCAAGAGGTTCTGCGTATCGTCTACCTGACCGACAAGACCGGCGTTAGCAAGGGCGGCTTCTACCCGAACGGAATGAACGGAGAACTCAGGAGCACCTGAACGCGATACGCATGCTGGCGCATGGCTTCGGTAACGATTGCCGCCTTGATGGTTTTTCCCGCGGCGGCACAAGAACCGCGTGCGCTGCTCGACCTGCCGCAACTCGCCCCTTGCGGCGCAACATCACATCCGCGCCTGCCGGAGAAATGGCGCGGCACTTATCTGATGGCGCCTTTCACCAAGGCACAGCTCGTGCTGGCCGAAATCGTCGCTGACCTTACGCTTCCCGCGATGCGGGTAAAGCTTCATGGCGTCAGGCGCGGGTCGCTGGACCTGTTCGTTGCGGGCAACCAGACGTACGTCCTCAAGTCGGAAGGCGCCGCGAACAAGCAGTGCCGCGCTTTAGGCGAGACCGGCTGGCGGCCGCTTATGACAGACTGGCTTGCACCGCAGTCGCTGTGCGCCGGCTCAGCGCCGATTGGCGAGACGCCGGTTGAATGGTGGAAGACAGCTATCGCGCCAGAGCCCGCTAGCTATTGGCTCTGGTACAAGACGTCGGATCAAACGCCGTTCCGCCTCATATTTCCGTTTGCAAGTGATCGGCTTCCGCCGTTCAGCCGATATGCGCTCAGCTATCAGGTTCGATTCGAGACGCTGGACGAGACAGATCTCGCCGAGATCGCTGCCGCCTGCAAACCGGCCAAGCCGGCGATGGCAGCTAATCCGCCGCGTGTGTTGGATGGCCTGATCGATGCAATGTCGCAATCGCGCGAATTTGCCGAGGACGAGATCAAGCGGATCATGCCTGAACTGAAGGCAGATTGTGCGGCGGTCCCGTTTTCCGAATGGCCCGAGCAACTCGCGATCACAGGTCTGGTGACACCGTTCGATTCCGATGAAAATCCATACCCGACCGAAGTGCTGTATGACTGGACCATGCCGGCACAACGCACCCGAACGTTCGGGGAAGCGGAAGCTGGGATCACGGTTCAAGACTCGCTGCTTCTTGATCCGCAGGGGTACAACATCACGCACTATCGTGACGGGCCGCCGGTCTGCAGGGCGGTGCTGCCGGGGCCGATCCGCACCGATTGGGCCTCGCGCGCTCCCTGCGAGTGCGCGGCGACGATCGACGGCACGACCTCTCTGTCGCCTTACGGAACGGCTCGCATTCTGGTCTGTCCGCTCGCCAGTCCGCGCGTCGCCTGGAGCTGGCAGGCTCTCTCCGGGCGACCAACGGTGTTCATGGTGACTTCGTTACGAGGGGACGAAGGAAAACGCCTCTTCGCGGCACTCGACTATCGCGCGTGGCTTCCGGGCCATTCATTCTCGCGCTCCGTGTTTGACAAGCCACCGCAATGCGCACCCGCTGCAGCTTCACGGCCCACGCCATCTCCGTCGAGACGATGCTCCACATGCCACCTTGGCCCCGCGCCTCGGCGCTGATCCGCGGGAGGAGATAGGAACGCGGCGTGCGTTCGTTCGTTGGATCTTGGTGGGCATTTATCGGCTTCGAATGGAGAAGCAGATGAGAAAGCTGACATTGATCCTTGCGGCCACCGCCTGTGTAGGCCTTGCGGCGCCCGCGGTGGCCACCGAGAGGCTGCTCGCAGGGCAGGCCGGACCGCAAGTTGCGGACCTGAGTGGGAAGAGCACGATCGACGAATTCTCGGCAAAGAAGCAGGCAAAGGCGAAGAAGAAGAAATCTGCGACCAGCCGCAGTTCGTGGGGCGGATAGGCTTTGCTGCCCGACGCATTCAACAGGGCGCTGGTGCGACCAGTCCTTTATGATCGGGCTCGGCGCTCGTCGAAACGACGCGCCCTTGTTGATGAGACGCAAATGACGTCGGAGATCATCCGTCGAGCCGACGCAGATATCGCCGTTGCTGCGTTCAAGGAAAATAGACGTTCCACATGTGGCAACACCCTTCGCCCCGACGGTCTCCGGGTGGCCTGCCACCGGAAGCCCGTCAGGGCGAAGGGTGGCGGAGCCGGAGGGATTCGAACCCTCGATAGGGCTTTACAACCCTATAACGGTTTAGCAAACCGCCGCCTTCAGCCACTCGGCCACAGCTCCGTAAGGGCGGATATGCCCGACGCGGGGGCGGGCCGCAAGCGGCAGATTCAGGTTACGCCGGGGCCATTTATGGACGCTGCCGCCTACTGGCGCGCGCGTACGCCAATTCGCATCTGGCGGCGCCGGTTTGAGAGCTTCCGTGCGGCCTTCCGGGCCCCGAGCCGGCCAGGCGGCGTCCATACAATAAAGCTGGCCTTGAAGGCCTTGGGCCGCCGGTAACAGGGACATTTGCAATCCTGGGGGGCGTTTCGCAGAGCCGTTTGTGGCCGCAACCGTTCCGGTAAAACAACACCGCGGCCCCATGAGCCTTTATATGGCTGCGATAGATATATGGCGGCGAACGGGCATTACGGCGGTCCTTTCGCTGATCCTCATTTCACGAGTGTGACGGCCTGACGGGGATTCGGTGATTTTGGACGCTCGATTCGACGTCGCCCACGTGCGGGAAGAGGGAAAACCGCCCGCCGGCCGGCCAGCAACAATTCGGGGTCTAATGGAACTTTGAAAAATATCTATTTGAAACAATTGGTTACCAAGAAAGTCTGATCGCGTCTGCGTGTTTGTGCAACCGACCACTTCGTGGTCAAGTTCCACAATTTGTGGACCATCGAAGCCCCGGAAGGCTACTGCGTATTCTTCACGCATCCCGTCAATCGCTTCGATCTGCCTTTTACCACGCTGAGCGGACTGGTCGATTGCGACCGCTACAAGGACACTTGGGTGCACTTCCCGGCGCATTGGCATGACAGGGACTTCGAGGGTGTTATTCCGAAAGGCACGCCCATCGCGCAATGCATTCCCGTCAAGCGAGAAAACTGGAGCGCGCAAATTTCTTGCTTCACGGAAGAAGAAGCGCGGCGGGTTAGCGCTTTGCAGCACCAGATCAGACGCGAGCCCGGATTGTACAGACGGAATTTCAGGACGTAGCTACTCCGGGCGCTTCTCGCCGAGGAATTGCACCACCGCACTCCGCCGGAAAAAAAAGCGCCCATGTGAGGAAGCGGAAAGGGCGTAGGTGGCGCGGCCGAGCATCTGAGGGCGTCCGCGCATGACGGAACGCAAGGCAGCCTCGCCACCATCGCGCTCTCCCATCTCCAGCAGGCATGCGGCAAGGTTGGCGCGCGCCAACGCATCCTGAGGGCGCAGGCCGAGCGCGTGGCGGAAGGCATTGGCCGCCGCCGCGTATTCGCCGTCAAGGAGCAATGCCCGCCCGAGCTCTGTCAGGATGTCCGGGCGCCCCGGCGCTGCATCGCGAGCGACCATCAGAATTTCGCGAGCCCTTGCGCGATCATTGTCCTCAAGCAGCAGGCGCCCCAGGTCGAGTTTCAAATCGATGTTTGCAGGAGCCAATGCGAGGGCATCCTCGATGGTCCTGATCGCTTCGTTGAGTTGTCCGGCTTTGGAGAGCTGGCCTGCCAGTTCCTGAAACGCAGGCAAGTATGGCGGACGCCGCGCCGCGGTGCGCCGCAATTGATCGATACCGTCCGACGATCGGCGTGCACCGCACAACACGGCACCAAGCAAGGTTTCGATCTCTCCGTCGCTGTTACGGCGCATCATCCTTTCGAGCGGCATGATCGCCTCAACGTGACGATTTTGACCGATCAGGGCATGAGCCAGAACGAGGACCGCGCTCCTGTCGGTGCGGTTCGATTTCAGTATGCCGGAGACCAGCTGCTGGGCTCGATCGAACTGCTGCATCTGCAGCGCTTGTGAGGCCTGCTGCAGCGTCTGATCGCGGGAATTGTTCTGCCTGTTACTCACGACGTCGATTCTAAACCACTTCCCCCGGGCGTCCAACAACGTCTAGCCGGGATCTCCAAGGTGCTGGTTTTCTACGGCACCTCGATCCAACCGTCCGGGAATCCTGGCCCACAAAACCCGTGCGACGGCGCTACTCGACGCTGGAGCCGCGCCGCAAATCGGCTTCAATCTGAAGCCTGGTCCCGCCGCCGAACCGCGCGCGGTAGACTTGGAGGTTCTCCATGATCCGCTGCACGTAGTTTCGCGTTTCGGAGAACGGGATCTGCTCAACCCAGTCGACCGCGTCGACCTTGGGGTCGCGCGGATCGCCATAGCGCTCGATCCATTTTTTGACGCTGCCGCGGCCGGCATTGTAGGCCGCGAAGGTCAGGATGTACGAGCCGCGATAGTCCTCGAGCAAGCCGCCGAGTTCGGCGGCGCCCATCGCGGCGTTATAGACCGGATCGGTCTTCATCCGGTTGAGGTCGAAGCTGACGCCGGCCCGTTTGGCGACATAGCGCCCGGCATCCGGGGTCACCTGCATCAGTCCGTAGGCCTGCGCCGGGGAGACCACGGCCTGATTGAAGGCGCTTTCCTGCCGGCAGATGGCGTAGACGATGCTCTGCTCGACCTCGGGCCCGATCGACTTGAACGGCGGGATGCCGTTGACCGGATAGGCGTAGTGGTCGAACGGCAGGCCGCGATTGAGGGCGGCCTTGCCGAGCAGCAGCATGCCGCGGGCGTCGGTGTAGCGCGCGGTCAGCTCGCCAAGCCCGGCCAGCGCGTCGGGATCGCCATTCTCGCCCATGTCGCCGAAAATCGGGATGGCGAGCTCGCGCTCCTGGAGTTCATAGAGCAATTGCACCGCGCGCACGATCTCGAGCCGCTCGGCGCCGCGCCCGCGGGGAACGCCGTTCAGGTCGATCTGCGGCAATCCAAGTTTGGCGCGCGCCAGCTGGCCATAATAGCTGGTCGATTGTTCGGCGGCCCTTGTGTAGGCGGCGCGGGCCTCCTGGGCGCGGCCGGCGGCTTCCGCCGCGCGGCCTTGCCAATAGCCGGCGCGGGCCAGCGCGGTCGGGTTCATGCTGCCGACGCCGATCCGCGCGAAATGCTGGGCGGCCACCGCAGGGTCCTTCAGGAAGCGCAGCGCAATCCAGCCGGCGGTGAATTCCTGCTCGGTCTTGTAGATGTCGCGCGAGGGCAGGGCGGCATCCCGCGCGATCAGATAGGCGTTGCGATGCTCGCCGACGTCCATCATCTTGCGCGCCAGCAGCCGCCGCTCGACCCACCATTCGTTGAGATTGTGCAAGCGGCCCGGATCCTTCGGCGCGCCCATCATCAACTGGGCTGCCTCGGCAAATTTCTCCTCGCGACGCAGCAGCTGGATCCTGGCAAAGGTGTAGCCGGGATCGCCGTGCAGTTCGCGCGGCACCGCGTCCAGCAAGGCCCGGAGGTTCGAGCCCTTCCTGGTGGCGGCGATGCGCGCCTTGGCCAAGGCCATGTGGCCCGCACCCAGCCGTTTCGCGGCGCGCAGGCCGCCGGCTTCCTGCTCGGTGCCATAGAGCAGAAAATCCATCCGTGCCTTGTGATCGCCGGCCGTCAGCAGGGCGCCGAACAGATCGAGCGCGGTGTTTTCGGTGTCCTCCGTCATGCCGTCGTGCCGCCAGGCATCGCGCACCAGACGTTCGGCATTGGCGCGATCGCCGCGCCCTATCATCACCCGCGCCAGCGCGAACTTGCCCTTGGCCGAGATCGGCGATTCGTTTTCGAACCACGACCAGACCGTGGCGTCGTCGCGGCGGTCGTCCCACAGCGCGGCCTCGATGCGTCGGCGCAGGAAGGTCTGCGAGGGCCAGCTCGGATTGGCTGAAATGAAAGCGCGGTAGCGCTCGACGGAAGCGCCATTGTCGTCGCTGCGCAGGATCAGCCATTCCGCAAGCTTGCGGGCGACCGGATCTGATATGGCAGCCTGTGCCTGCGTCGCATCGCCGGGCTTGCGCTTGCGAACCAGCTCGATGACATTCTCCAGCGCGTCCTTGTCGGACTGCGAGGTCGACGACGTCGCGGCGACCGCCGCAGGGGTCACGTGTTTGCGCGCCGCGGGCAGAGCGGCGTGCTGGCGCGTCGCAGGCGCGAGGATCGGTGCTGGACCTGGCGAAGCGGGAGCCGTCGTTTGCGCTGCTGAATGTTGCGTCGGGATCGCAGACGTCGGGTTTGCCGTTGTCGGGCTTGCAGGTGTGGTTTTCGGAACGACGTTGCGGGCGATCGGCCGCGGCTTCGGCAACGGAACTTTCGGCTTGGCCCAGGCCTCCACAGAAACTGCGGAAAGCCCAACCGACAGCGCCAGACCTGTCGCCAGTGCGGTCGATCGCAATGCGGCTGCGCGGGCGGATCGGGTCACGAATTTCCTCTGCGGCGGCGAATCACTCAATCGCTCAAGCCTTAGGTCTATTTGATTGAATATGCGTACAAAATGCTAAAAACGTCGCGGCCGGGGGTGTTTGCGCCAACACCACGGCAAAATCGCGGCTACGGCATTTTCGAGCCGTCGGATTCGATCCGGGAACACTCGAGGCCTCGCGGCCGGAAAATGCGTCAAAAACAAAGGCCTGTGGTCATATCCTTCGGCCCTTTCGCCAGATCGCCAGACCCGATATGAATTGGCTGGTCATTTTTAGCGGTGCCGTCACGCGCGCGTTGGGAGGAAATCCATGGCAGCCAAGACAAAATTCCAGGGATCCTTCACCGCCTTGGTCACGCCCTTCAAGAACGGTTCGCTCGACGAGGCGGCTTTCCGCGGTCTCGTCAGCTGGCAAATCGAGCAGGGTTCGCACGGTCTCGTTCCCGTCGGCACGACAGGCGAAAGCCCGACGCTGAGCCATGCCGAGCATCACCGCGTGGTCGAGATCTGTATCGAGGAGGCAAAGGGGCGCGTGCCCGTCATCGCCGGCGCGGGCTCGAACTCCACGCGCGAGGCCGTCGATCTGGCTGTCCACGCCGAGAAGGCCGGCGCCGATGCCGTGCTGGTGGTCACGCCGTATTACAACAAGCCGACCCAGGAAGGCATGTATCAGCACTTCAAGGCGGTGAATGACGCGATCGGCATCCCGATCATCATCTACAACATCCCGCCGCGCTCCGTCGTCGATATGTCGGTCGAGACCATGACCCGGCTGTTCGAGTTGAAGAACATCGCCGGCGTCAAGGACGCCACCGCCAATCTCGCCCGGGTATCGCAACAGCGCCATGCGATGGGACCGGATTTTATCCAGCTGTCCGGTGAGGACATGACGGCGCTGGCCTACATGGCGGCGGGCGGACATGGTTGCATTTCGGTGGTCGCCAACGTGGCGCCGAAACTGTGCGCCGAGCTGATGACGGCCGTCCTGAAGGGCGACTACGCCACCGGACTGAAGCTTCAGGACCGGTTGGTGCCGCTGCATGATGCGGTCTTCAAGGAGCCGGGTCTCGCGGGAGCCAAGCATGGCCTCAAGCTATTGGGACGGCTGGAAGAAGAAGTGCGTCTGCCGCTGATGAATGTGACGCCGGCAACCGGCAAGGTGATCCGCGACGCCATGGTCCATGCCGGCCTGATCAACTGAGGCTGGCCTCTCACTTCGCCCGATGCACGAAGGAAACCGACTATGCTGAAGGAATTCCGCGAATTTGCGATGAAGGGCAATGTCGTCGACCTCGCGGTCGGCGTCATCATCGGTGCGGCCTTCGGCGCCATCGTGACCTCGCTGGTCGGCGACATCATCATGCCGGTCATCGGTGCGATCACCGGCGGTCTCGACTTCTCCAATTACTTCACCGGACTGTCGAAGGCGGTGACGGCGACCAATCTGGCCGATGCCAAGAAGCAGGGCGCCGTGCTGGCCTGGGGCAGCTTCATGACGCTGACGCTGAATTTCATCATCATCGCGTTCGTGCTGTTCATGGTCATTCGCGCCATGAACACCCTGAAGCGCAAGGACGAGGCGGCGCCCGCGGCGCTGCCGAAGCCGACGCGCCAGGAAGAGCTGCTGACCGAGATCCGCGATCTCCTCAAGAAGAGCTAACGTGGCCGAGAAGAACGAGCGCCCGATCAAGGTCGTCGCCGAGAACCGCAAGGCCCGGTTCAACTATGCGATCGAGGACACCATCGAGACCGGCATCGCGCTGACCGGCACCGAGGTGAAATCAATTCGCAACGGCAAGACCACCATTGCGGAGTCCTATGCGGACACCAAGGACGGCGAGATCTGGCTGATCAACGCCAACATCCCCGAATATCTGCAGGCCAACCGCTTCAACCACGAGCCCAAGCGGCCGCGTAAACTGCTGCTGCACCGCAAACAAATCAACAAGCTGATGGGCGCGGTCGATCGCGACGGCATGACGCTGATTCCGCTAAAACTTTATTTCAACGAGCGCGGCCGCGCCAAGCTGCTGCTGGCGGTGGCCAAGGGCAAGAAGCTGCACGACAAGCGCGAGAGCGAGAAGAAACGCGACTGGGGCCGGGAGAAGGGCCGCCTGCTGCGCGCGCGGGGGTAGGGGGCGAATGGCGAACAGGGAATGGCGAATGGTAAATTCGGCAGCTATCCCTTCTATTCGGTATTCGCCATTCGCTACTCGCCACCTTGAGGGAGCGAGCATTCAATGAATCAAAAAAATCTGCTCGAAGTCGACTGGAGCAAGATCCCGGCGCCGTCGGACGATGGCGCAGCCGCCCACCTTGTCGGCTTGGCGATCCCGCCGATCAGCCTGATGGCGACCGACGACAATTCGGTCACGCTGTCGGTGCTGCCGGGCCGGGTCGTCGTATTCGCCTATCCCCGCACTGGCGAGCCCGGCAAGATCAGCCTGGTCGACGATTGGGACATGATCCCCGGGGCGCGCGGCTGCACGCCGCAGACCTGCTCGTTCCGCGATCTGTTCGCCGATCTGAAGGCCGCCGGCGCCAGGCACGTCTTCGGCCTGTCGACGCAAAGCAACATCTACCAGACCGAAATGGCGTCGCGGCTGCATTTGCCGTTCCCGGTGCTGTCGGATGAGAAGCTGGCGCTGACCCGCGCCCTCGAATTGCCGACCATGGAGGTGGCGGGGCTGACGCTGATCAAGCGGCTGGCGCTGATCATCGATGGCGGGCGCATCAGCCACGTGTTCTATCCGGTGTTTCCGCCGGACCGGAACGCCGGCGACGTGCTGGCGTGGCTGAAGGAAAACCGGGTCTAGCTCTTATCCAGATCAGCGCGCACTTTCGCAAACACATTGCGAAACATTTCCGGCGTCAGCACCCGCGTATTGGTATTGTAGCGGGAGCAGTGATAGCTGTCGTAAAGCTTGATCGGGCCGGCACTATGCACGGCGCCGTGCGCAAACGACGCCGCGGCGCTGCGCAGGCCAAGCGCTTTCAGCGTCGATTCATGGGCGATCCTGCCGAGCGCCACGATCGCGCGAAGTCTGGGCATGCCGGCGATGGTCGTGATCAGGAATTGCCGGCAGGTGTTGATCTCGACCGGCAGCGGCTTGTTCTGCGGCGGCACGCAGCGCACCGCGTTGCTGATCATGCAGTCGACCAGCCGCAATCCGTCGTCGGGTCGCGCCTGGTAACTGCCTTTGGCAAAGCCATATTCCAGCAAGGTGGCATAGAGCAGGTCGCCCGCGTAGTCGCCGGTGAAGGGGCGTCCGGTGCGATTGGCGCCCTGCATGCCCGGGGCGAGGCCTACGATCAGCAACCGGGCTCTTGGATCGCCGAACGAATCCACCGGCGCATTGTGCCAGCCCGGCTCACGGGCACGAGCCTGGTCACGAAACTCGGCGAGACGCGGGCAAAGCGGGCAGTTGCGGTCCGGTCCAATAGCGGAAAAGGCGGCGGCGCTAGCCATTCATGACCATGGCGTTTTCAATGTGGGCACCGGTTCGCGTCAGGACGTCGCGACAAAAACAAAAGCCCGGTTCTGATTCCAGAACCGGGCTCTAGCAGTGCAGCGGACTATTCTCAATCTTCGAAATCGTCGTCGCCGGCCCGCGGCGCCATGGTGGTCGCGCGCTGCAGGAATTGCGGAGCGTGATGACGCGGCTCGCGCGGAGCGGGGCGCTCGGAGGGATCGCGGC
The DNA here is from genome assembly GCF_018130105.1 of Bradyrhizobium sp. AUGA SZCCT0160. NCBI lineage: Bacteria > Pseudomonadati > Pseudomonadota > Alphaproteobacteria > Hyphomicrobiales > Nitrobacteraceae > Bradyrhizobium > Bradyrhizobium sp. AUGA SZCCT0160. The sequence goes on along the minus strand of NZ_JAFCMD010000026.1, from coordinate 87,474 downwards.
CGAGCTTCGATTGCAGCTCGACCAGATCGGTGAAGACGTCGGCCTGGCGGCGCAACTCGTCGGCGATCATCGGCGGCTGGCTCGAAATCGTCGACACCACCGTGACGCGAACGCCGCGCCGCTGCACCGCTTCAACCAGGGAGCGAAAATCGCCATCGCCCGAGAACAGCACAATCTGATCGACGTGCTCGGCGAGCTCCATGGCATCGACCGCGAGCTCGATGTCCATATTGCCCTTCACCTTGCGGCGGCCGCTGGCGTCTATGAATTCCTTGGTCGCCTTGGTGACGACAGTGTAGCCGTTATAGTCGAGCCAGTCGATCAAAGGACGGATCGATGAATATTCCTGATCCTCGATAATCGCCGTGTAGTAGAACGCTCGCAACAGCGTACCGCGACTCTGGAATTCCTTGAGAAGGCGCTTGTAGTCGATGTCGAAGCCGAGTGTCTTTGCGGTTGCATAGAGATTGGCGCCATCGATGAAGAGCGCGATCTTGTTGGAAGCGGGTGACATCAAAGGGTTCTCGCGTTGTTGTTAACGTTTTTAGCGCAGCGGGAATCGACCGCGCGCACTTTCCAGGTCAGCTGTCTAAAGTTCGGTGAATCTTTCCCCACGACAATCACCACTGCAATTATGGTGAGGCGAGGGCGAAATACCTAGTCTTTTGACGTTGTAAGGAGAGAATACTTGTCCCGAACGGTGTCCCGCCGTCTTCGGACGCTCCGGCCTTCTGGCCCCGGGAATTGGGTTACCAGAGCCCATTAAGAAGGCAAATCACAAATTTAGTCTTGCGAAACGCCATCCGCCCCTATAACTAGCCCCTATAACCGACATATTGGGCCCCATTTAACGGAGCGACAGTCTATGGCGCGCGTCACCGTGGAAGATTGCATTGATAAGGTCGACAACCGGTTCGACCTGGTCCTGCTGGCAGCACATCGCGCCCGTATGATCTCGTCCGGATCACAACTCACAGTTGACCGCGACAACGACAAGAATCCGGTCGTTTCGCTGCGGGAAATCGCCGACTCCTCGATCTCCCCGGAAGACCTGCGCGAGGAACTGGTTCATTCCCTGCAGAAATTCGTCGAAGTCGATGAGCCTGAGCCCGATACCGTGCCCTTGATCGGCTCGGCCGGCGCCAGCGTCGATGCCGACGACACCGAGGTCGCGGTCGAGCGCATGACCGAGGAAGAGCTCCTGAAGGGCCTTGAGGGCCTGGCGCCGCCGGAAGAGCAGCCCGAAGAGGACGAATAGACCCGGCAACGGGACGTCCCGAACACCCTGATCTGACAGAGGCCCGGACATTTGTCCGGGCCTTTGCTTTTGTTGACATTTTTTCAGGTACGATGCGTGCTTGGCGGATGGGTGCGAGATCGCCTGAACCGGGTTGGCCGCAGCTTGACCCGGGTTCGGCATCACAATCGTTCCAAGCCATGCGAAATTGATCGCTTGCGGACCCCCAACGGGGTGCAGCTTCGCTCGAAATCGCATTAGTGTTCTTGAGGCATTCTTGCAGCGGGCCGAGCTCGGCGCGCGGATGAGGCAGTGATTCGATGGCGTTCTGGCGCCGCATATCCCGGCAAATGCAGGCTGCGACCGATTCGGTCGCGGTGGCGCCGGCCTTGCCCGCGGTGGAGCGGCCCAAATCCCCCCGCTCGCGCATGATGCGGCAATACGATCTGGTCGAGCGCGTCCGCTCGTACAATCCGGACACCGACGAAGACCTGCTCAATCGCGCCTATGTCTACGCCATGAAGGCGCACGGCACCCAGACCCGCGCATCGGGCGATCCTTATTTCTCGCATCCGCTCGAGGTCGCGGCGATCCTCACCGGCCTCAAGCTCGATGATGCCACCATCGTCGCGGCGCTGCTGCACGACACCATCGAGGACACCGAGGCGACGCGCGCCGAGATCGACAACGTGTTCGGCCACGAGATCGGCGCCCTGGTGGAGGGCCTCACCAAACTGAAGCGGCTGGAGCTGGTTTCGCGCGAGGCCAAGCAGGCCGAGAACCTGCGCAAGCTGCTGCTGGCGATCGCCGACGACGTCCGCGTGCTGCTGATCAAGCTCGCCGACCGCCTGCACAACATGCGGACCCTGGAATTCGTGCCGCACGCCTCGCGCCGCAGGATCGCCGAGGAGACGCTCGACATCTATGCGCCGCTCGCCGGCCGCATGGGCATGCAGGAGATGCGCGAAGAGCTCGAGGACCTGTCGTTCCACACGCTCGATCCCGAAGCCTATGCTGTGGTGATGCAGCGGCTCGACGCACTGGCCGAGCGTAACCGCAATCTGATCGGCGAAATCGAAAGCCAGCTGTCGAAGAATTTGCAGAAGAACGGAATCACCGCGCGGGTCTATGGCCGCCGCAAGCAGCCGTTTTCGATCTGGACCAAGATGGAGCGCAAGTCCGTCGGCTTCGAACAATTGTCCGACATCTACGGTTTCCGCGTCGTGATGGCCGACGTCGAATCCTGCTATCGCGCGCTCGGCGTCGTCCATACCACCTGGCCGGTGGTGCCGGGCCGCTTCAAGGACTACATCTCGACGCCGAAGCAGAACGACTATCGTTCGCTCCACACCACCGTGATCGGTCCCGGCCAGCAGCGCGTCGAACTGCAGATCCGCACCGAGGAGATGAACCAGATCGCCGAATTCGGCATCGCGGCGCATGCGTTCTACAAGGAGGGGGAGGGCTCGCCGACCGAGCGGCTCAAGCACGAGTCCAACGCCTTTGCCTGGTTACGCCACACCGTCGGCATTCTGTCCGAAAGCGCCAATCCCGAAGAGTTCCTGGAACACACCAAGCTCGAACTGTTCCACGACCAGGTGTTCTGTTTCACCCCGAAGGGCAAGCTGATCGCGCTGCCGCGCCAGGCCAACGTGATCGACTTCGCCTATGCCGTGCATACCGACGTCGGCAACAGCGCGGTCGGCTGCAAGATCAACGGCAAATTCGCGCCGTTGTCGTCGGAATTGCAGAACGGCGACGAGGTCGAGGTGTTGACCTCGAAGGCACAGGCGGCGCCGCCATCGGCCTGGGAGTCGCTTGCGGTCACCGGCAAGGCGCGGGCGGCGATCCGCCGCGCCACCCGGACCGCCGTGCGCGATCAATATGCCGGACTTGGCCGCCGTATCGTCGACCGCCTGTTTGCCCGCGCCAAGATCGAATACGCCGATGACAAGCTGAAGGGCGCGCTGCCCCGGCTGGCGCGCGCCTCGATCGAAGACGTGATGGCCTCCGTCGGGCGCGGCGAACTGAAGGCGTCCGACGTCGCGCGGGCGATGTATCCGGACTACAAGGAAGAGCGGATGGTGCGCTACGGGGCCAAGCGAAGCCTCGCGGACAAGCTGAAGCTGAAATCGCCGCCACATCCGGCGCGCAGCGCATCCGTGATCCCGGTGCGCGGCCTCAATTCCGACCTGCCGGTCAAGTTCGCCCCGAACGGCGGCGCGGTGCCGGGCGACCGCATTGTCGGCATCGTTTCACCGGGTGAGGGGATCACGATCTATCCGATCCAGTCGCCGGCGCTGAAGGATTTCGAGGAAGAGCCGGAGCGCTGGCTCGACGTGCGCTGGGACGTCGACGAGACGATGCCGCAACGTTTTCCGGCGCGGATTCTCGTGCACAACGTCAACGAGCCCGGCAGCCTTGCCCAGGTCGCCACCGTGATCGCCGAGCATGATGGCAATATCGACAATATCAGCATGTCGCGCCGCTCCCCCGATTTCACCGAGCTGACCATCGATCTCGAGGTCTATGACCTGAAGCATCTCAGCGCTATTATCGCCCAGTTGCGCGCCAAGGCCGTCGTCGCACGGGTCGAGCGTGTTAATGGGTAACGTCGCCCGCCAGGATTCCAAGAGAGTGAAATGCCGAAAGCTCTTCCGCTGCGCCTCGGGGTCAATGTCGATCACGTCGCTACCTTGCGCAATGCACGGGGCGGCGCGCGGCCGGATCCGGTGCGCGCCGCGCTGACCGCGATCGAGGCGGGCGCCGACGGCATCACCGCGCATCTGCGCGAAGACCGCCGCCATATCCGCGACACCGACATGACGCGCCTCAAGGCCGAAATCTCAAAACCGCTGAATTTCGAGATGGCGGCGACCGAGGACATGCTGCGGATTTCACTGGCGACCAGGCCGCACGCGGTCTGCCTGGTTCCCGAGCGCCGCGAAGAGCTCACCACCGAAGGCGGGCTTGACGTGGTCGGCCAGCACAATGCGCTGGCGCCGTTCATCGCGCGCCTGAACGATGCCGGCATCCGGGTGTCGCTGTTCATCGCCGCCGATCCCGCCCAGATCGAGATGGCCGCGCGACTCCGGGCGCCGGTGATCGAAATCCATACCGGCGGCTGGTGCGACGCCGTGGTGGATGGCCATGCCGCCAAGGCCGAGGCGGAATGGCAGCGCATCGTCGCGGGCGCGCGGCTGGCGCGCGCCGCGGGGCTTGAGGTTCATGCCGGCCACGGCCTCGACTATGACACGGCCGAGACCATCGCCGCGCTGCCCGAACTTGCCGAGCTCAATATCGGCTACTTCATGATGGGGGAGGCGCTGTTCGTCGGCCTCGGCGAAACCGTCCGCAGCATGCGCGCGGCGATGGACCGCGGGCGGCAGCGCAGCGTGGCTTCGACATGATCATCGGCATCGGCTCCGACCTGATCGATATCACGCGGGTTGCCAAGGTGATCGAACGCCATGGCGAGCGCTTCCTCGAGCGCATCTTCACCGATGCCGAGCGCGCCAAGGCCGCGCGCCGCGCCAACAACGAGAAGATGGTGATCGCGACCTATGCCAAGAGATTCGCGGCCAAGGAGGCCTGTTCCAAGGCCCTCGGCACCGGCATCCGTCAGGGCGTCTGGTGGCGGGATATGGGGGTGGTGAACCTGCCGGGCGGCCGTCCCACCATGAAGCTGACTGGCGGGGCGCTGGCCCGGCTCGAGAAACTGACGCCGGAAGGGTTCGAGGCCCGGATCGACCTTTCCATCACCGACGACTGGCCGCTGGCGCAGGCCTTCGTCATAATTTCGGCGGTCGTTCCGGGCAAATCATAGGGCAGGCGGCTGTTCGCGCCGGGGGACCGACGTAAAACTAAAAAACATTGATTTATCAATGTATTACGAAGTTTTACCGAGGCGCTTGATTGCACGGCCGCGAACAACCGTCTAAAACGCCGCAGCGACACTACCGAGCCAGGGCGAATTCGGGTTTTGCGCCGGAATTTGCCTTCAACATCAGTATCGAAGACCATTTTCTTGACGCGAACGGAACTGTTCGATTCGCGTGAGGAAAACGTTCTGCCACCGTGCAGGCCAAGCCTCTGTTTAGTACTTGCCTTGCTTGAAGCAGCCTTGCGGGAATTGGGAAAGCGATGAGCGTGACATCCGGGACAAAAACTGAAAGCGGCTTGGGCGAAACCATCCGTGTCGTCATCCACGCCCTCCTGATCGCGCTCGTGATCCGAACCTTCCTGTTCCAGCCGTTCAACATTCCCTCGGGATCGATGAAGGCGACGCTGCTGGTCGGCGACTATTTGTTCGTCTCGAAATATTCGTACGGCTATAGCCACTACTCGATCCCGCTGTCGCCGCCATTGTTCTCGGGCCGCATTTTCGGCTCGGAGCCGTCGCGCGGCGATATCGTCGTGTTCCGCCTGCCGAAGGACGATTCCACCGATTACATCAAGCGCGTGATCGGCCTGCCGGGCGACCGCATCCAGATGCGCGAAGGACTGCTCTACATCAACGACGCTCCGATCAAGCGCGAGCGCCTGAGCGATTTCATCGGTGAGGACCCGTGCGGCTCCGACGCCACCGCGCGCGTCAAGCGCTGGAAGGAAACCCTGCCGAACGGCGTCTCCTATGAGTCGCTCGATTGCGTCGACAACGGCTTCTACGACAACACCACCATCTATACCGTGCCGGCCGGCCATTTCTTCATGATGGGCGACAACCGGGACAATTCGACCGACAGCCGCGTGTTGTCGGCGGTGGGCTATGTGCCGTTCGAAAACATCGTCGGCCGGGCGCAAATGATCTTCTTCTCCATTGCCGAGGGCGAACATGCCTGGATGTTCTGGCGCTGGCCGACCGCGGTGCGCTGGAATCGCATTTTTTCAATCGTGCGATGAACGACGAAACGCCCGTCATCAGGGATACCCCGACACCGGGCGAGAGCCCGCAGCCTGATGCCGGTGGCGAACCTGCGGCCAAGAAGAAGCGCGGCAGGGGTTCGGCCAAGGAATCGGCCAAGGCCGCGGCTGCCGCGCTCGAAGCGCGTATCGGCCACAAGTTCGCCGATCCCAACCTCCTGACATCAGCGTTCACGCATGTGTCCGCGCTCAAGCCGGCGCGCAACCGCACCGAAAGCTATCAGCGCCTCGAATTTCTCGGCGATCATGTGCTGGGGCTGATCGTCTCCGACATGCTGTATCGCGCCTTTCCGAACGCCGACGAGGGCGAGCTGTCAAAACGCCTCGCCGATCTCGTGCGCAAGGAAAGCTGCGCCGACGTCGCCAAATCGCTCGGGCTGGTCGACGACATCAAGCTCGGCCAGGTCGGCGCCAGCGCCAGCGCCCGTTTGCGCAAATCCGTGCTCGGCGACATCTGCGAAGCCGTGATCGGGGCAATCTTTCTCGACGGCGGCTACGGCGCTGCCGCCCAATTCGTCGAGCGCAACTGGACCGAACGGATGCGCAAGCCGCGCCGGCCGCTGCGCGATCCCAAGACGGTGTTGCAGGAATGGGCGCAGAGCAAGGGGATGCCGACGCCGGTTTATCGCGAGGTCGAGCGCACCGGCCCGCATCACGATCCGCAGTTCCGCGTTTCCGTTGAACTGCCGGGACTGGCGCTGGCCGAAGGCGTCGGCGGCAGCAAGCGCGCGGCCGAGAAGGTTGCGGCCTCGGTGATGATCGAGCGCGAGGGCGTCGGCGGCGGTGGTGGCAATGACAGCTGAATCTCCTGCCCAGACCGCTTGCGGCTTCGTCGCGCTGATCGGCGCGCCCAATGTCGGCAAGTCGACCCTGGTCAACGCGTTGGTCGGCTCCAAGGTCACGATCGTGTCCCGCAAGGTGCAGACCACGCGGGCGCTGATCCGCGGTATCGTGATCGAGAACAACGCGCAGATTATCCTGGTCGATACGCCCGGCATCTTCGCGCCGAAACGGCGGCTCGACCGCGCCATGGTATCGACCGCCTGGAGCGGGGCGCATGACGCCGATCTGGTCTGCGTGTTGCTCGATGCCAAAGCCGGCATCGACGAGGAGGCGGACGCGATCCTGAGCAGGCTTGCGAGCGTGCAGCATCCGAAAATCCTGGTGCTCAACAAGATCGATTTGATCCCGCGCGAGAAATTGCTGGCGCTGGCGCAGGCCGCCAATGACCGCATGAAATTCGAACACACCTTCATGATCTCGGCGCTGTCGGGCGACGGCGTCGACGATCTGCGCGCCGAACTCGCCAGAATGGTGCCGGCTGGCCCGTTTCACTATCCCGAAGACCAGATGTCGGATGCGCCGATGCGGCATCTGGCGGCCGAGATCACGCGGGAGAAGATCTACCGCCAGCTGCACCAGGAGCTGCCGTATCAGTCCACCGTCGAGACCGACAGCTGGACCGAACGCAAGGACAAATCGGTCCGCATCGAGCAGACCATCTTTGTCGAGCGGGAGAGCCAGCGCAAGATCGTCCTCGGCAAGGGCGGCGCCACCATCAAGTCGATCGGCGCGGATTCGCGGAAAGAGATCGCCGAGATACTGGGCCAGCCCGTGCATCTGTTCCTGTTCGTCAAGGTGCGCGAGAACTGGGGCGACGACCCGGAGCGCTACCGCGAAATGGGAATTGATTTCCCCAAAGAATAATCAAGAAACATCAGCGATGATCGGCGTCTTCGATGACCCTGCCCAGGAACGTAGTTTGGTTTGAAGTGCTGCTGTATATGTCGCTGACGCTGGATGCGGTGTCGGTCGCTTTCCAGGACCGCACGCCGAAAGGCGACATGACCGAACAGATGATCATGGTCGCGACCCTGATGGCGGCCGGCCTGATCCTGCTGCTGGTCAATTTCGTCCGGCTCGCGGCGCGGGAGCGCAAGAACTGGCCGCGCTGGGTGCTGGCCGCGGCGCTGGTGCTGTCGGTGATCTCGCTGGCGCAGGTGATCGGTGCGAACGGCCTGCAACTCGACAGCGCCATCGAGGTGGTGTCCTGCGCGCTGACGACGGCGGGGTTGTATTTTTCCTTCACCGGCGATGCCGTCGGCTGGTTCAACGCGTAACCGCGACACTGCGTAGGGTGGGCAAAGGCGCACTTGCGCAGTGCCCACCAATCTCGCGCGGACGGCTTTGTTGATCGCGGTGGGCACGCTACGCTTTGCCCACCCTACGTGATAAACTCCCACCCATGGAATGGACCGACGAAGGCATCGTGCTGGGGGTGCGGCGGCATGGCGAATCCTCCGCCATTGTCGAGCTCTTGACGCGCAGCCATGGCCGGCACCTTGGCCTGGTGCGCGGCGGCGCGGGGAAAAGGATGCGGCCGTTGCTGCAGCCCGGCAACAGCGTCACCACGGTGTGGCGGGCGCGGCTCGACGAGCATCTCGGATATTACGCCATCGAGGGCACGCGGCTGCGCGCGGCGACCTTGCTGGCGTCGGCGCACGCCACCTATGGCGTCACCCATCTGGCCTCGCTGGTGCGGCTGTTGCCGGAGCGCGACCCGCACGAGGACATCTACGAGATGTTCGAGCGCACGCTGGACGATTTCGACGATGTCGGCGGCGCCGCGGCGCATCTGATCCGGTTTGAGCTCGCGATGCTGGCCGAACTCGGCTTCGGCCTCGACCTGGAAAACTGCGCCGCGACCGGCGAGACAACGGAATTGATCTACGTGTCGCCGAAATCCGGCGGCGCGGTGTCGCGGCGCGCCGGCGAGCCCTACCGCGACCGGCTGCTGCCGCTGCCGGCATTTTTGCGAGAGGGCGAGGGCGGGACGAATGGCTGGTCGGACCAGGACCTGCAGGACGGCTTTCGGCTCACCGGCATGTTCCTGCTCCGCCACGTGCTGGAGCCGCGCGGGCAGGGCCATTCCGACGCCCGCGATGGATTCATCAACGCGGTGACCAAATACCGGGCGCGAATCAGTTCCGCGGTCTGAAGGCAGGGCCCGTCGTCCCGGCCTTGAGCCGGGACCCATACGCCGCGGCTTATCGATAAGAGCCGTGGCTCCAGTCGATTTCTTTCAAAAACACCTGGGGTTATGGGTCCCCCGATGCGCAATTGCGCATCTGAGCCTTCGCCGGGACGACGCCATGATGGTGTTGCCCCGATTCGCGGCTTGCCCGAGTCAGCCCAAAAGTTTAACCCGTCCCCATGGGAAAACGAACGTTACCGCCGGAAGAGCCGGCCGAAATCCATGAAGTCATGCTGCGGGATGCGCTGGAAGAGCGCTATCTCACCTATGCGCTTTCGACCATCATGCATCGCGCGCTGCCGGACGGCCGCGACGGTCTGAAGCCGGTGCATCGGCGCATCCTTTACGGCATGCGGCTGCTGCGGCTCGACCCCGGCACGGCGTTCAAGAAATCCGCCAAGATCGTCGGCGACGTGATGGGCTCGTTCCATCCGCATGGCGACCAGGCGATCTATGACGCCATGGTGCGGCTGGCGCAGGATTTCTCCTCGCGCTACCCGCTGGTCGACGGCCAGGGCAATTTCGGCAATATCGACGGTGATAATCCGGCGGCCTATCGTTACACCGAAGCGCGCATGACCGCGGTGGCGCAGCTGCTGCTGGAGGGCATCGACGAGGACGGCGTCGAGTTCCGTCCCAATTACGACGGCCAGACCAAAGAGCCGGTGGTGATGCCGGGCGGCTTCCCGAACCTGCTCGCCAACGGCTCCCAGGGCATCGCGGTCGGCATGGCGACGTCGATCCCGCCGCACAACGCCGCCGAGCTGTGCGACGCCGCCCTGCATCTGATCGACAAGCCGGACGCCAAATCGAAGTCGCTGCTGAAATGGGTCAAGGGGCCGGATTTCCCGACCGGCGGCATCGTCGTCGACTCCAAGGAAGCGATCGCCGAAGCCTATATGACCGGGCGCGGCTCGTTCCGCACCCGCGCGCGATGGACCCAGGAAGAGGGCGCGCGCGGCACTTGGGTCGTTGTGATCACCGAGATCCCGTGGCTGGTGCAGAAATCCCGCCTGGTGGAGAAGATCGCCGAACTGCTCAACGAGAAGAAGCTGCCGCTGGTCGGCGACGTCAGGGACGAGTCCGCCGAAGACGTCCGGCTCGTGATCGAGCCGAAATCTCGCGCCGTTGATCCTGCGCTGATGATGGAATCGCTGTTCCGGCTCACCGAGCTCGAAAGCAAGATTTCGCTGAACCTCAACGTGCTGATCAAGGGTAAGATCCCGAAAGTGGTTGGGCTTGCCGAATGTCTACGCGAATGGCTCGACCATCTGCGCGACGTGCTGCTGCGCCGTTCGAATTACCGCAAGACCCAGATCGAGAACCGGCTGGAAGTGCTCGGCGGCTACCTGATCGCCTATCTGAACATCGACAAGGTGATCAAGATCATCCGCACCGAGGATGAACCGAAGCCGGAGTTGATGAAGGCGTTCAAGCTGACCGAGGTCCAGGCCGACGCCATCCTCGACATGCGGCTGCGCCGTTTGCGCAAGCTCGAGGAATTCGAGATCCGCACCGAGGACAAGAACCTTCGGGCCGAATTGAAGGGCATCAAGTCGCTGCTCGGCTCCGAGGCCGAGCAATGGTCCAAGGTCGGCGACCAGGTGCGCAAGGTCCGCGACATGTTTGGTCCGAAGACGCCGCTCGGCAAGCGCCGCACCACATTCGCCGATGCGCCCGAGCATGATCTCGCCGCGATCGAGGAGGCCTTTGTCGAGCGCGAGCCGTGCACGGTGGTGATCTCCGAAAAGGGCTGGGTGCGCACGCTCAAGGGCCATGTCGAGGATATTTCCGGGCTCGCCTTCAAGACCGACGACAAGCTCGACCACGCTTTCTTTGCCGAGACCACCTCGAAGCTCTTGGTGTTCGCGACCAACGGAAAATTCTATTCGCTCGACGTCGCCAAGCTGCCGGGCGGCCGCGGCCATGGCGAGGCGATCCGCATGTTCATCGACATGGAGCCGGAAACCGCGATCGTGTCGCTGTTCGTCAACAAGGGCGGCCGCAAATTCCTGATCGCAAGCCTCGAAGGGCAGGGCTTTATCGTCAACGAGGACGATTGCGTCGGCAATACCCGCAAGGGCAAGCAGGTGCTCAACGTCGAAATGCCGAACGAGGCCTGCGCGATCACGACCGTGGCCGGCGACACCGTCGCCGTGATCGGCACCAACCACAAGATGGTGCTGTTCCCGCTCGACCAGGTGCCGGAGATGGCGCGCGGCCGCGGCGTACGGCTGCAGAAATACACCAGCGCCAAACTCTCCGACGTCGCGGTATTCGAGTCCAAGGCGGGGCTGAACTGGAAAGATTCCGCCGGCCGCGACCAAAGCATGAGCTGGAAAGAACTGGCCGATTGGCGCGGCAACCGCGCCGACGCTGGCCGCCTTGCGCACGGCCTGCCGAAGTCGAACAAGTTCCTGCGGGGCGTGGAGTAGGTTTCTGCGGCGTCGTCCCGGCCTAGTGCGCAATTGCGCACTAGGCCGGGACGACGATCAATTGCTGTGATAGTATTCGGATTTCCGTGCGCTATATATCCGCGCCATGGCGCAGGCTCACCACCACCACCACCACCACCACGACGACTCCCACGAACATGACCACGCCGGGCACAGCCATGCGCCCGACAGTTTCGGATGGGCATTTGCCATCGGCGCATCGCTCAATGCGGCGTTTGTCGCCGCCGAGCTGATCTTCGGCTATGCCGCCAATTCGCTGGCGCTGATTTCGGACGCCGTTCACAATCTATCCGACGTGATCGCGCTGCTGCTGGCCTGGGGCGGGGCGTGGCTCGCGCAGAAGCAACCGACCCAGCGGCATACCTATGGCTACCGGCGGGCCTCGATCCTCGCGGCGCTGTTCAATGCCGGCCTTCTGCTGGTCGCGGTCGGCGGCATCATCGTCGAGGCGATCAATCGCCTCTCGGCGCCCGCGCCGGTGGCCGGCTGGACCGTCGTGGCGGTTGCGGCACTCGGCATCGCCGTCAATGGCGGCACGGCTTTGTTGTTCATCCGCGGCCGCCATGGCGACCTCAATGTTCGCGGCGCCTATCTGCACATGGCCGCCGATGCCGGCGTGTCATTTGGCGTGGTGATCGCGGCCCTGGTGATCATGTTCACGGGATGGCTGTGGGTCGATCCCGCGATCAGCCTCGTCATCGCCGCCGTGGTGCTCGTGAGCGGGTGGGGCCTGGCGCGCGACAGCGTCAATCTCGCCCTCGACGGCGTGCCGCGCGGCATCGAGCTGGCAAAGGTCAGGGACTATCTCGGTACCCTCGATGGCGTCTCGGAAGTGCATGACCTCCACGTCTGGGCCATGAGCACCAACGAGACCGCGCTGACGGCGCATCTGGTGCGGCCTGACGGCAGCGACGACGCCTTCCTGCATCGGGTTAGCGAAGAGCTGTTGCACCGGTTCAACATTCACCACGCCACGCTGCAGATCGAGTCCAGCGGCGCGGTCTGCAAGCTGGCGCCGGCGGAGAAAGTGTAGGCGGCAGCGCCGCCGCTCAAATCATCCCCGTCAGCCGCAGCGCCACGCCGGCCGCGCAGGACCCCGCCAGCACCCAGAGCATGCCGATATTGAGGCGGAAGATTGCGGTGGCGGCGGCCGCCGCCAATACGAACGCGGCGATATCGATGCTCGACAGCACGGGCATGTCGAACGACAGCCCGAACGATCGAACCGGCGTCGTCTGCCGGAACAGCGTATGCAACGCGAACCAGATCGAGAGGTTGAGGATCACGCCGACCACGGCGGCGGTGATTGCGGTTAGCGCGCCCGCAAGCCCCTTGTTGCCGCGCAAGGTCTCGATAAAGGGCGCGCCGAGGAAGATCCAGAGGAAGCAGGGCGTGAAGGTCACCCAGGTCGCCAGCAACCCGCCGAGGGTCGCCGCCATCATCGGCGACAGCGTGCCGGGATCGCGAAAGGCGGCCATGAAGCCGACGAACTGCAGCACCATGATCAGCGGGCCCGGTGTGGTCTCGGCCATGCCGAGCCCGTCCAGCATCTCGCGCGGCTGCAGCCAGTGATAATGCTCGACTGCCTGCTGGGCGACATAGGCGAGCACGGCATAGGCGCCGCCGAACGTCACCATCGCCATCTTCGAGAAAAACAACGCGATCTGGCTGAACACGTTGTCCTGGCCGAACGCGATCAGCAGCGCGGCCACCGGCACCAGCCATAGCAGCAACCAGACCGAACTGACTTTCAGCGCCTTGGCGACACTCGGGCGGACATGCTCGGGCAACTCCTCACCGAGCAGGCTGTCGACAACGGCTGTTTTCTTGCCGCCGCCGCCATGTTCGACCGCGGCGAATTCCGACCGGCCGCTACGGGCGCCGAGATAGCCGATCACCCCGGCGGCAATGATGATGATCGGGAAGGGGACATTGAAGAAGAAGATCGCGACAAAGGCGATGCCTGCCAGCGCGATCATGACCCGGTTGCGCAACGCGCGTTTGCCGACCCGAACTACCGCCTGCACGACGATGGCGAGCACCGCCGCTTTCAGCCCGAAAAACACCGCCTCGACGAAGCCGACATTGCCGTAGGCCGCGTAGATATAGCTCAGCCCCATGATGGCGATGACGCCCGGCAGGATGAACAGGCCGCCGGCCATGATGCCGCCGGCGGTCCGGTGCAGCAGCCAGCCGATATAGGTGGCGAGCTGTTGCGCCTCCGGCCCCGGCAGCAGCATGCAGTAATTCAGCGCATGCAAAAACCGGCTCTCCGAGATCCAGTTCTTTTCCTCAACCAGAATGCGGTGCATCACCGCGATCTGACCGGCCGGCCCGCCGAAACTTAAGCACGCCACCCGCAGCCAGACCCGGAACGCCTCGCCGAAGCTGATGCCGTGTGCGTATTCGCGGTTGGCACCGGCTTCGGCTGTCTTGTTGATGGTCGCGTCCATTACGGCTTCGCCTTGTTGGTCGGCCAGTTGTGGGTTTCGCCGGTCGCATCGCGGCACCAGCGATAGAAGGCATCATACAGCAATATGCCTGCCTCCAGCTGTTCGAGATCGTCGTCGAACATTCGCGACAGGCCGAGCGAGGCGGCCAGCAGCCCGGGTGCTTCCGGCGAAAGATCGAGCCGTCCGGTATCGGCGGCGCGGACCATGGTTGCCAGCCGCAGCAAGGCCGGCGTTGCCAGGCCAAACTCCTCGACCATCACATCGAAGGTGCAGAGTTCACCGCGGTGGCTCCAGAACACGTTCTCGACGTCGAAGGGCGCCGCGTTAAAGCGCTCGCCGACCGCGAGCACTTCGGACGGTGCGACGAACAGGAACACCGCGTTTGGATCGACAAATCTGCGAACTAGCCAGGGGCAGGCGATGCGGTCGATCTTCGGCCGCGCCCGGGTGACCCAGACGGTGCGGCCTCGCGCATCGCGCGCGGGCAGCTTTGCGGCCGGCACCAGCGGCAGCTTTGCGGCCTTCCAGCCCTCAAAGCCGCCTTCAAGCGTTTCGGCCGGCACGTCGAGATGCCGCAGCCAGGCGGCGGTGCCTTGCGCGAGCTTCTGGCCGCGCAGGCAAGCCACGATGGCGGGACGGCCGGAGAACTCCTCGCCCCAACTGGCGGCGTCCTGATGGCTGCGCCTGACGGCGCCGGGGATTAGCCGCGGGTCGGCGGCAAAGTCCTCGTCGGTACGGACGTCGATCAGGACAGGCATGTTCGCCGTGCCGATCAACCGTGCAAGTTTATCTGGAGATATCGTGGTGTAGGATGACATGGTTGCGCCCTCGTTAAGAGAAAACGGGCGCGATACTTGGGCATGTCGCCTCGTGGGGAGATCGCAGAGTCCCCATGGCGCGAATTAACCGCTTGCCGGTTCCGCTGTCAACCTTGCAACCTTGCGCCGGTGCAGATTCCGACCTAGCCTGCTCCGCATCGGGGACAAAGCAGGCTCCCCGTCAGACGGTCCGCCGTCCAAGCTCTGCGCACCGCTCGACGTGTCGAGTTGCGCATGAAAGCATGGATCGATGGCTAGCATCCCCTCGGAATCGAACGTCTCGTCGGCAAATTCGCTGATCACGCTGCTCTATCTCGCGCGGGGTCTGCGCGGGTTCGGCGACGGTTTTGCGATCATTATCCTGCCGGCTTACATGACGCTGCTGGGGTATGACGCCGTCGCGGTCGGTATTGTCGCCACAGCCGCGCTGCTTGGAACGGCACTGCTGACCTTGATCGTCGGCTGGATCGCACCCCGGCATGATCTGCGTCCGCTACTGATGTTCGGCGCCGGCCTGATGGCGGCCACCGGGATTGCGTTTCCGGGCGTCGAGCATTTCGTCCTGATCGTGCTGGTCGCCTTTATCGGCACCATCAATCCGTCCGGCGGCGACCTCGGCGTGCTGGTGCCGCTCGAACATACGGTGCTGGCGCACAGCACGACCGACGAGCGCCGCACGCAGGTCTTTGCCCGCTACAGCCTGATCGGCGCGCTCGCCACCGCGGCGGGCTCGCTGGCGGCGTCGCTGCCCGATTTTCTCGTCGCCGGCGGCAGCACCCAGCTCGGCGCGTTCCGCCTGATGTTCTATGCCTACGCCGCGCTCGGTATTCTCTGCGCGGCGCTCTATCGTCGTGTCCCGCACACGCGCGGCGAGGAGAGGGCGCCGCAGACGCCGCTCGGGCCCTCGCGCGGCACCGTCTACAAGCTCGCCGCGCTGTTCAGCATCGATGCGTTCGCCGGCGGTTTTGTCGCGCAGTCGTTGCTGGTGCTGTGGCTGTTCGAGCGCTTCGATCTTTCACTATCCGCGGCGGGGCTGTTCTTCTTCTGGTCGAGCACGCTGAGCGCCTTCTCCTATCCGGTCGCCGCCTGGCTCGCCAGACGCATCGGCCTCGTCAACACCATGGTGTTCACGCACATCCCCTCCAGCGTGTTCCTGATCCTGGCAGCGTTCTCGCCCAATCTTTACCTGGCGCTGGGCTTACTGTTGCTGCGTTCGGCGCTGTCGCAAATGGACGTGCCGACCCGCACTTCCTACGTCATGGCAGTCGTGACACCCGCAGAGCGGCCCGCCGCCGCCAGCGTCACCGCGGTGCCGCGCAGCCTTGCGTCCGCGATCAGCCCGGCGATCTCAGGCGCGCTGCTGATGACGGCATTCTCCGGCCTGCCGCTGGTGGTCTGCGGCGCGCTGAAGATCGGCTACGACCTCGCGCTGCTGTTCTCGTTCCGCCACATCAAGCCGCCCGAGGAGTCGTCCTGACGTTTCGTTGGGCTGAAGCAAATTTGCACTGCTCACGCCGCGGCGATGGCCTCGATCTCGATCAGGAAGTCGGGACCATAGAGTTTCGAGACCTCGACCAGCGTCACCGCGGGCGCCGCCGGCGGCGTGACGGAGGCAAAGAAGCGGTTGCGGGCTTCCCGGTAGCGGCCGAGATTGTCCATGTCGGTGAGGAAGACCGTGAGTTTGACCAGGTTGGCGGTCGTGCATCCGCTTGCCCGCAGCGCGATGGTGAGGTTCTCAAACACCTGTTCTGCCTGCGCGGCAAAATCATTCTTGCCGACCACATTGCCGTCGCGGTCGAGCGCGGTCTGGCCCGCGATGAAGACGAGACGGCCAGCGCTGACGTCGACGATCTGCGAATAGCTGGGTGGGGTGCCGAGTTCGGGTGGATTGATGCGGCGGATCGACGGCGTCGTGTCAGTCGACATGGGTATCCTCTTGCTTCAGTGCCGGATGGCTGCGCACCATAAACAGCGCGAGCAGTGCCGCAAGGCTCAGCGCGGAGGAGACGATGAGAACGCGGCTGCCCATGATGTCGATCAGGAGGCTGAACAGCAATGGGGCAGCAGCCTGCGCCATCCGCGCCGGCGCGCCGATAATGCCGAGGCGATAGCCGTAATTCTGGGGGCCGAAGATCGCCAGCGGCAGCGTGCCGCGCGCGATGGTGAGGATGCCGTTGCCGGCGCCGTAGAAGATCGCGAACACGCTGGCCGCGCCGCCACCGGCCAATCCGAGGATCGCCGCGCCGATCGGATTGGTGACACATGCGAGCTTGGTCGAGACCAGCGGATGAAAGCGGCTGAGGAAGCCGGCCTCGAAAATGCGCGCCGCCACCTGCGCCGGGCCGAGCAGGGCGCCGGCGAACACGGCCTGCGCGGTGGTGGCGCCGGCGGCTTCCATGATGCGCGGCAGATGCGCGGCCATCGCACCGGTGACGGTCCAGGCGGCGGCGAACACGAACGCCAGCAGGATCATGGTGCGGTCGATCGCGATGTGCGGCTTGACGGCGTTCGCCACCGCAGCCTTGGCGCCCTTCACCGCCGGCAGCATCAGCAAATTGATCGGCAGGCCGATCAGGATATGCGCCGCCGCCCAGGCAAAGCAGGTGTTGCGCCAGCCGATGGTCTCCAGCCCCCAGGCCGACAGCGGCCATCCGACCGTCGACGCAAAACCCGCGAGCAACGTGATGCCGGTGATCGAGCGCCGCGCGTCATTGCCGTAGATGCGCCCGAGCGCGGCGAACGCCGCATCGTAGAGGCCCGCGCCCATGCCGATACCGAGCAGCAGCCATGCGATGGCCATCACCGGAATGGAGTAGCTGAACCCAAGCAGCGTTAGTCCTGCCGCGAATACCATGTTGGACATCGACAGCACCGATCGGCCGCCGACCAGGTCGATCTGCCGGCCGACACGCGGGCCGAGCAAAGCCGAGAGCACCAATGCTGCCGAGAAGGCGGCAAATATCCAGTTCGAGGAGACGCCGAGATCGCGCGACATCGGGTCGGCCAGAATGGCCGGCAAATAATAACTCGACGCCCAGGCCAGCGTCTGCGTGGTGCCGAGCGCGATGATGATGGGGAGGGGGCGTGCGCTCATGGCTTATCTTTTTCGTTGCGCCTGCTTGTTGTCGTTGCCGTCGTTCCGGCGTGCCGGAATCAAGTTGTCTATGATAATAGACAACTTGGAACCTAAGCGCCATGATGCCAGGTGGCAACAGGCTTGTGTCGCACTCATGCCTGAACCGTGGTCCGTCTCGACCAGTAGAGTGCCAGTGGCCCCAGCAGAATGCCCACCGCGAGCACGATAAACGCCGCCGTCCAGGCGGAGGCGCTCGACGGTCCACCGGCCGCATCCAGCGCCACGCCCAAGGCCCAGGCGCCCAAAGCCGAAAGGCTGAAGCCGACGGTCGAATGCACGGCCATCGTCGCCCCGCGGTATTTCGGGTCCGCCGCCATCGTCATCCCCGATGTCAGCGCGCCGGAATCGGCGGGCACGGTGATGGCGTAGGCCAGGATCAGCGGCAGCAGCAGCCATGGCGATTTGTCGGCGAACGCGCCGATCAGCAGCGCCACGACCGCAGAACTGAACATCACGGCCGTGATGGCGCGGCGGCGGCCAAACCGGATCGCGCATTCATTGCCCAGAATGCTTGCGGGCATCGCCAGCACGGAGAACAGCACGCTGACGACGACGGGGGTCAGGATCGAGCCGTCCGAATTCCTCGCCGCCACGAACGTCCAGAACGCCACCAGCCAGGTTCGGATGCCGTAAAGCTCAAAGCAGTGCGCGCCATAGCCGAGAACGAAACCCATCGCGCTGGTGTTGCGGAACACCGGCGCAAAATCCAGCAAACGGCCTTGCGCGGGCTTTGGCGTCACCGGGTGCAACAGGAAGCAGACCGAAAGCATCACCAGCGGGCCCAGCGCCGTCACCAGGAAGGCGGCGCGCCAGCCCCAGGCGTCGGCGACGAGCTGCGAGACGAGGAACGACAGTCCGACGCCGAACGAGAAGCTTGATGTGTAGAACGTGATAGCGCGCGATGAATCGCCCGGCGCAAGCCGATCGGTCAACGCCTTGAGGCCGGGCATGTAAGCGCCCGCAAATCCGATGCCTGCGATGGCGTTGAACAACGCGCCGGACCAGAGGCCGGTGGCAAACAGGCCGAACAGCAATGTACCGAGTGCACTGACCGCCGAGCCGGCAATCAGGATTTTTCGCGCGTCGATCCGGTCGGTCAGCGTCGCCAGCACCGGCACGGTCAACATGTAGCCCGCAGCGCCTGAGCCTGCGAGCAGGCCGGCCTGCGCGCCGCTGAGATGCCATTCCGGAATCAGGAATGCCGCGAGAATGGAGGGCACCACGACATGGGGGAGCAGGCTGCCGAGCTGCCCCACACACATCGCGACGATGACGGATCGGCCGTTTAAGGAAATGCGTTTCACCCCGGTTCGTTCAGGACGCGCAGCCGCATCCTGTTTTGCCTTGTTGCTTGGCATTAGCGTCCTCTGCGCAACAGGCGTCAACAGCTGATGGCGCCGGTCCGCCGCAGCACTGGCTTGCGCCGGGCGCGTCCGCGCGATTGCAAACGCCGGTTTCGGGCAGCACCAGTTCGACACGCTCTGCCGCCGCGTGATCGCCGGCAATATCGGCGGCAATCGAACGGACCTGTTCATAGCCCGTCAGCATCAGGAATGTCGGCGCACGGCCGTAGGACTTGATGCCGGCGAAATAGAAGCCGGGCTCGGCCTGCGTCAGTTCGCGCGCGCCGTGGGGTCGCACGGTGCCACAGCTATGCTCGTTCGGATCGATCAGCGGCGCCAGCGCCACCGGACATTCGATCGCCGGATCAAGCTGGATGCGAAGCTCGCGCACGAAATCCAGGTCTGGCCGGAAGCCCGTGGCAACGATCAGCTCATCGACGACGATTTGACGGCAGCAACTGCCCGCACCGGTTGCGACGGTGAGGCGGGGGCCCTCCGCCGTGATGTGCGAAACCCCAAACTCGCTCTCGACCTTGATGCGGCCAGCGGCGACCAGTGATGCAAAGGCCGCGCCCAGCTCGCCACGCGCAACCAGCTTGTCGTTCGCGCCGCCGCCAAAGGCCTTGGCGGGATCATTGCCCCGCAACAGCCAGACCGGACGTGTTTCCGGGACCTCGACGGCGAGCCGCGCGAGATCGGTCAGCGTGCCGATCGCCGAATGACCGGCGCCGAGCACGGCGACGGTCTTGCCGGCGTAGCGCGCGCGATCTCTCCCCAGAACATCGGGCATGCCGTAGGCGATCTTGGCCGCAGCCTGCGTCTCGCCGATGGCGGGCAGGCCATTGGCGCCGGCCGGGTTGGGCGAATGCCAGGTGCCCGACGCGTCGATCACGGCGTCAGCCTTGACGACCTTCGGGCCTTGCCCGTTCTGATAGCGAATCTCGAACGGCGCGGACTCGCGCGCTTTGGTCTTGAGCTTGTCGAAACCAGCGCGGCTGATGTCGGTGACACGGCTCGTCGTGTGGATGTGATCGGTGAGGGCGGTCTTGGCTGCGAGCGGTTCAAGGTAGCCTTCCAGCAATTCCGCGCCGGTCGGATAGTGCTGCGGGTCCGGCGAATTCCACCCCGTTGCCGCGAGTAGGCGCTCCGCGGCGCGGTCGATGTTGTACTCCCACGGCGAGAACAGCTGGACGTGGCCCCATTGCCGGACGGAATGTCCGACGCTGTCGCCTGCTTCCAGCACGATCGGCCGCAGCCCGCGCTCCATCACATGGGCGGCAGCGGCAAGGCCAACCGGGCCGGCGCCGATGATCGCAACGGATTTTGCCTCGCTCATGCTGTTCTCCCATCAAACTAGAAATATCGAAATTAGCGGCGGCGCAAATTCACGCCGCGGTCTGCGTATCGTTGCTTTCGGAGCCGGTGCAGCATTCCGCCACCAGGAACTCCACCAGCCCGCGCATCACGTCGTAATTGGCGTGGCATACGAGTGTGGTTGCGTCCCGCACCTGACTGATCAGGCCGACCACCATCAATGTCTTGATATGATGCGAGAGGGTGGACGGCGCGATCTTCAGCTTGTCCTGCAACCGGCCGACCGGCATTCCGGCATCGCCGGCACGAACCAGCGCGCGATAGATTTTGAGCCGGGTCGGGTTGCCCAAGGCTTCGAGGTGTGCAGCGGCGTCGTCGAGTTTCATGACGGCATCATGATATTCGGTACGAGACTTGTCAACTGTATTTCCAGAATTATGGAAATAGTGGCGTGTCCCGAACTCCATCAACGCGTCGTCCCGGCGAACTCAGATGGGCAATTGCGCATCTGTGCTCAAGGCCGGGACGACGGCGGTGTTTGTTATTGCACCATCATCCAAACGCACTTTCGCAATCTCGCGACGCATTGCGCCCGAGCTTTGCCAGAAACTTCCCGCCCTCAAATGAGAGGGCGCAGGGAATGCCGGATGCGCGCTGCACCCGCGGTCTCGTGTGCGAATAGTGCAAACAAAGCTGCACACGAGCATACAGGGCAGCGGAGAACATCCGACATTCCCTGCGCAATGGCTTTACGGCTTATAGCGCGCTCTCCCCGGAGACGAGTTCTCGATTGACTCCGTCGCCCCTGATCAGCTTTTGGCTTCTCAGGAACTTGACGCCAGCAACGGGCGCCAGGACCACGCGTCTTCGCCGTACGCCGCTGTCGCGTTACGTCTCCGCAACATCAGCGTCCACCGCAACCCGTCCAACGTCCGTGACGACGGCCGACGCCCTCTGAGTGGGACGGGATGGCTGTTATATAAACCGATTTTTGATTCTGTAAAACAGAAATATTTTTGTTTCCCGGGCTTGACATGATTTCTGTTAATCGTAAGTGATTTGCCCGTCGGGTTGTTTTGTCGCGCCTTGGCTGCTAGATTGTGCTTGACCGCTAGGCGACGCAGTGCGCGTTGCGCAGTTCGCGGTGGGGCGATCGACGATCCTTGTGGCGGCGTTGAACGCGATGCGGCTGAAAATGAGTGTGAGCAAATCCCTGATGCAGTTGGAATCAACGCTCACTTGCCCAAAGTGCAGTCATCAATCCGTCGAGACCATGCCCACCAACGCCTGCCAGTTCTTTTACGACTGCAAGGGCTGCGGCGAGCGTCTCAAGCCTCGCTCGGGCGATTGCTGCGTGTTTTGTTCTTACGGCACCGTGCCGTGCCCGCCGATCCAGTCGGGAATTTGCCGCTCGTAGTGGCAATATCGATAAGCCGCTTGACGATGTTCAGATATATCCATAAATCTGGATATATGGAATCAGAACAGGCCATTCTTGCGCTCGCTGCATTGGCGCAGCCGACCCGGCTCGAGGTGTTTCGCCTGCTGGTGAAGCACGAACCGGAGGGGCTGGCGGCCGGCGATATCGCCAAGGCGCTGGCGGTGCCGCAGAACACCATGTCGTCGCATCTGGCGATCCTGTCGCGTGCAGGGCTGGTGACGGCCCAGCGCTTCAGCCGATCAATTGTGTATCGCGCCGATCTCGACGCGTTTCGGGCGGTCATGCTGTTCATGGTCAGGGATTGCTGCGACGGACGTTCGGAAATCTGCGCGCCGCTGATCGAAGACCTCACGCCTTGCTGTTCACCTAAACCGAAGAGGAGGAAAGTCCATGTCTGATCGCATGTATAATGTTCTCTTCCTTTGCACTGGAAATACCGCCCGTTCGATCCTGGCCGAGGCGATCCTGCGAAAGGATGGCCGTCGCCACTTCCGCTCCTTCTCCGCAGGGAGCAAGCCGAAGGGAACGGTGAATCCATTCGCGATCAGGGTCCTGAACAGCCTGGATTATCCGACCGGCGATTTGCGCTCCAAGAGTTGGGAGGAGTTCGCGCGCCCCGGCGCTCCCGCGATGGATTTCATTTTTACGGTTTGCGACAATGCTGCAGGCGAGTCCTGCCCGGTGTGGCCCGGCCGGCCGATGACGGCGCATTGGGGTATTGCAGACCCGGCGGAGGTTGTTGGTACCGATATCGAGCGCGAAGCGGCGTTCGTCGAGGCATTCCGGTACATGAAGAATCGCATCGCCGCGTTCACGAGCCTGCCGTTGAGCAGCATCAATGCGCTGTCGCTGGGAACGCGGCTGCGCGATATCGGCCGCATCGATGGTGCCACTAACGGTCACGAGAAGGCGAGTTGATGTCCGATTTTGATCTTCCGCGCCGCCTGACCGCCGAAGCCCTCGGCACCGCGATACTGGTCGCAACCGTGGTCGGATCCGGCGTGATGGCGGAAACGCTCACCAAGGACGTTGCGCTGGCGCTGCTCGGCAACACGCTGCCGACCGGCGCGATCCTGGTGGTGCTGATCACCATTCTTGGTCCTATCTCGGGTGCGCATTTCAATCCCGCGGTGTCGCTGGTGTTTGCGCTCCGGCGCGAACTGACAGCGCGTGAGGCGCTATTGTACGTGGCGGCGCAGATCGCGGGCGGCATCGCCGGGACCATCATGGCGCATGCGATGTTCGGCCTGCCGCTGCTGGATGCCTCGCTGAAGGTGCGAACCGGCGGCGCGCAATGGCTGGCGGAGGCGGTGGCCGCGTTCGGCCTGCTTGCGACGATTTTGGCCGGTATCCGGTTCAACCGGGCGGCGATCCCCTGGCTGGTCGGGCTTTACATCACGGCGGCCTATTGGTTCACGTCGTCGACGTCGTTTGCCAATCCCGCGGTCGCCATCGCCCGATCGTTCACCAATACGTTTTCGGGAATTCGTCCGACCGATCTGCCCGGTTTCATCGCCGCCGAACTCTGTGGTGCGATCTTGGCGATGATGCTGATGGGCTGGCTGCTGCGCGAGGCAGGCGAGGTGGCCGCAACTGCGAAGGAAGCTCGCTCATGAGCGTGACGATCTATCACAACCCGTCCTGCGGCACCTCGCGCAATACGCTGGCAATGATCCGGCAAAGCGGCGAAGAGCCCGAGGTGATCGAGTATCTGAAGACGCCGCCGAGCCGCGCCCGGCTGGTCGAGCTGATCGCCGCGTTGGGCATCTCCGCGCGCGAGCTGCTCCGCGAAAAAGGCACGCCCTATGCGGAGCTCGGCCTTGCCGATCCCAAATGGAGCGACGACGAACTGATCGATTTCATGCTCGCCCATCCGATCCTGATCAACCGGCCGATCGTGGTGACGCCGAAGGGGGTTCGGCTGTGCCGGCCGTCGGAGATGGTGCTCGACCTGCTCGACCGTCCCGTGGCCTCCTTCGTGAAGGAAGACGGCGAAGTCGTCGTATCCGGGAAAACCTAAGGGATTTCCGCAGGCTTCCGTCTGTCACGATTGCGCGGCATAATGGCGGCATGGAACTCACGCCCCGCCTGCGCCTGATGAACTGGATCGCCCATCAGAGCCTGACAGGCCTGCCCGAGAACGATCTGCTCCGCGGCTTTTGCGAACGCTGCCGCGCCCATGGCCTGGAGCTGTCGCGCGCAATGGTCATCATTGACACGCTGCACCCGGTGTTCGAGGGCCGCGGATTTCGCTGGAGCGATTCCCAGACCAACGAGGCCGACAGGTTTGAATATGGTTCGAGCAGCGAGGGCGCCGTCGCGGATAACTGGCGGCGCTCGACATTTTACCATTTGCTTGAAACCGGCGGCGACGAGCTGCTGATCGATCTGTCCGATTGCGAAGGCCTCGATTTCAACATGATCGAGGACCTGACCGCCAAGGGTCACAAGCATTTTCTCAGCATGGTGCACCGTTTCGGCGAAGCCGGCACCATGGGGCAGATGGACTGCTTTTACTCGACATGGGTGACCCGGCGCGACGAAGGATTTGGCGAGCAGGGACTCGCCGCCTTGCGCGAGCTGGTGCCGGTGCTCGGGCTTGCGGTCAAATCCGCCGCACAGGCTGAGGTCGCGCGGACGCTGGGGAGGGTCTATCTCGGCCGGGACGCATCCGAGCAGGTGCTGCGCGGCCGCATTGCCCGCGGCGTCACCGAGCGCATCAACGCGGTGCTGTGGTTTTCGGATCTGCGCGGCTCTACCTCGATCAGCGAGAGCATCGAGCCCGGCCAGATCATCCCGTTCCTGAACGATTATGCGCAGGCCTCGATCGACGCCATCCACGATGCCGGCGGCGAGGTGCTGAAACTGATCGGCGATGGCGTGCTGGCGATGTTCACCCATGAGAACATGGCCGTTGCCAAGCGCACGGCGCTGCGCGCCGAGCATCGCTTCCGCCACAACATGGCTGCGGTCAGCGCGCGCCGTGCCGCCGAAGGGGTGGCGGTGACGACGGCCCATGTCGGCCTGCATGTCGGCGAGGTCTTCTACGGCAATATCGGCAGCGAGGACCGGCTCGACTTCACCGTGGTGGGGCCGGCCGTCAACGAGGTCAGCCGCATCGCCTCGATGTGCCGTTCGGTCGACCGCGAATTGCTGACGTCGCAGGCGTTCCGGACCGGACTGGATGCTGCGGGGCGCAACTATCTGGTTTCCACCGGCCGCTATGCGCTGCGTGGCATCGGCCGCGCGCAGGATCTCTATACGCTCGATCCGGACATTGCGTCGGATGAAGTTGTGGCTGGCAAATACGAGCGGTATCTCGGCAGCTAGGCCGCTTTCGCGTGCAGCGAGTAGAGGCCGACCGCCACCAACGAAAACACCGTCAGCACCACGCCGAGCGCGAACAGCGCCTCGTGCGAGATCGTCGCGGCCAGCCAGACGCCGATCGCCGCATTCATCATCTGCCAGAAGCCGACCAGCGCGGAGGCCGCGCCTGCCTTCTCGCCGAACGGGGAGAGCGCCTGTGCGGTGCCCAAGGGGTTCACGATGCCCATGCCGAGCAGGAACACGCTCATCGCGCCCAGAAACGGCAGGAAGGTCGGGCTATACAGCGACACCAGCAGCATCGCGAGGCTGCCGGCTGCCGCCGCGAATAATCCGCCACGGATCGAGCGGTCGAGTCCGTAGCGCGGCGCCAGCTTTGTCGCCAGCATTCCGGCCGCGAATACGATCAGCACGGTGCCGGCGAAGAACAGGCCGAGCTGAATTGGCGTAAAGTGCATCGCTTCGATCAGCACGCGGGGCGCGGCCGAGAACACCGCGAACAGACCGCCCATGATCAGGCTCACGGTCGCTGCCGGCACCACGAAACGCCGGTCGGCGATCAGGCCAAGATAGTTTTTGGCAATCGCGAGCGGGTCGAGCGGTGTGCGCGTCGCATGATGGGTCTCGCCCAGAACCATGCCGTAGGCGAGCGCGCCGAGCACGGCAAAGGCGGCGACAAGCGCGAACTCGGAACGCCAGCCGAAATAATGGTCGAGCGCGCCGCCGAACAGCGGCGAGAAGCCAGGCGCCGCCGCCATCGCAATCATGATCAGCGCCATCGCGCGCGCCAATGCGGCGCCGGAGAACAGGTCGCGCGCAATAGCGCGTGACAGCACGGAGGTGGCGCAGGCGCCGGCGGCCTGGACCACGCGGCCGGCGAGCAGGTTGGGCAGGTCGGTGGCGAGGCCGCACCAGACGCTGCCGGCGAAAAACACGGCAAATCCGATCAGCACCGGCCAGCGGCGACCGTAGCGGTCCGAGATCGGCCCGACCACGAGCTGGCCGACTGCGAACACCGCCAGAAAGATCGTGATCGCTGACGTGACCGCCGCGCTCGTGACGTGCAGCGAGGCTGCCATCTGCGGGAGCGACGGCAGCAGGATATTGGTCGCCAGCGTCCCGGTGGCAGCCAGCGCCGCCAGCACCGCGATCTGCAGAACGGTGGAGGAGGCCTCGGGACGGGGGCGCGCGATCGCTACGGTCTGGTCGGCCATGGAGGGTTCCCGCATTTCGATAAGATGATGTATATCATATAAAACGGGGTGCGGAAACGCAAATAAGCCATGCCATTTTGCTTTGTATTGGCGTTGATTCGTCATGGCCGGGCTTGACCCGGCCATCCACGACTTACTTTCGCGGTTGCAGCCAAGGAAGACGTGGATGCCCGGGTCAAGCCCGGGCATGACGAGGACCTTTTCAGAACGCATGCGCCCGCAGCGCCGGCCCGTCGCCGACCATTTCCGGCTGCCGCGTCAGCGAGACGGCGGGCGACATCAGGATGACCAGCGCTTGGGCGGCGAAGATCGCGGCCGCCAGGTAGAGGCAGGCTTCGGCGCCGTAGAGCCCGCCGACGATGGCGCCGAGCGCCGAGCCGAGCGGGCGGGCGCCATAGCTCATGATGTTGATGGCGGAGACGCGGCCCAAGAGCGAGGGCGGCGTCACCGATTGGCGCAGCGTCGTGGTGGAGATCACCCACAGGATCGGACCGACGCCGAGCAGGAAGAAGCTCAGGCCCGCGAGCTGCGGTGAGGGAAAGATGGTCGTCAGCGCCATCACGGCGGCGGCGACGAAACCGGTCACCGGGCCGAGCCCGATCACGGTGCCGAAGGCGAGGCGCTTCATGACGCGCGTCGCCAGCAGCGCGCCGACCACCATGCCGACGCCGTACATCGCGAGCGTGGTGCCGACGCCGGTCGCGGAAAGGCCGAGATGACGCACGGCATAGGGCACGAACACCGCAAGCAGCAGGAAGGAGGCCGTGTTGAAGATGAACTGGGTGATGAACACCGGCCGCAGCAGCTTGTGGTGCAGCACGAACACGGCGCCTTCCTTGATCTCCTGCAGCGGATGGCGGCGGGGAGCGGGCGCGCGGGCGGGCTCATAGATGCCCGACAGCAGCACGACCGCGATGACCGACAGCGCAGCGGCAAATCCGAACGCGGGGGCGGCGCCGACCCATCCGACCAGCACGCCGCCGAGCGCGGGGCCGCTGGCAAAGGCGACAGTGCGCGCCAGTTCAATCCGCGCATTGGCCGCGGGCAGTTGCTCCGGGTTCACCAGCGAGGGCACCAGCGCCGGTGCCGCGACGCTGTAGGCGACCGTGCCGCACACCGCGATGAAGCCGAGCAGAGCCAGCAGCGGCAGCGTCATCCAGCCGAGCCAGATCAGCAGCAGGATTCCGCCGAGCGCCGCCGCACGCAGCGCTTCGGCGCCCGCCATCAGCCAGCGCCGCGAGATGCGGTCGGCCAGCAGGCCGGCAGGGATCGCAAACAGGATGAAGGGCAGCGTCAGCGCGGTCTGCAGCAGGCCGGTCTGGCCTTCGCCGACGCCCAGCAGCAGCACGGCGACGATCGGGGCGGCGGCCAGCGCGACTTGTTCGGCCGATTGCGCGGCGAGGTTCGACCAGGCGAGGCGGTTGAAGGTCGGCGGCAGGCGCGGCGTCTCGGCGGCGGACATGGGGCGATTCCCTGATGGCTTTATCGGCCCTCATTGTCCGACGACAGCACGGCCCAACCCACCCGTTTCCCGACAAGCGGCGGGGCAACGAAAAAACCTCCACACGTGAACGTGTGGAGGTTTCTCACCTTGATGTGTCAGCGATGTCTCCCAACACCAGTGATCTGTCCGGCTAAACACTTGTCCCGGCCATCCACGTCTTGCTGACCCATCAGACGTCGAACAGAAAGTCGTGCCTGCTGAGTTCATAGGGCCGCACACCCATCAATTCGATCCAGTCGTCGCCGACGTGCACGATCGTGTTGCCGTGATTGCCCGAGATTTTTACATCGCGAAAGTCGAGGCGGCCGGCATGCTCGAACACCAGCAGGTCGACGCCGGGATCGAAGTCGGTGATCCTGGCTTTGGTGGCGCCGGTATCGAACACGAAACGATCGGCGCCGGCATGGCCTGTCATGGTCTGCTTGCCGGTTCCGGCGAACAGGTAATCGCCCTGCGGACCGCCGATCAGGGTGTCGGTGCCATCGGAGCCGATCACGATCTGGCGGGCGTCGGGGTCTTCGGACTCGACGCCGCCGGCAAGGCCGGTGTGCCGGACATAGGTGACGAAGACGTCATCCTGGATGTGCTTGGTGTCGGAGTTGCGCAGGATGATGTCGGCGAGCGTCGTGCCCTTGATCTCGGATAGCGTCCGGGCATCGAAACCCTGGTTCTCGAACCAGAGCCGGTCGCCATCGCGCAGCGCCTCGAACTGCATCGTCAGAATGGCTTGAAAAGTTTCGCCGACCAGCGCGCCGGGAACATGGTTCTCCGACAGGCCGCCGGTCCACAGGCCGACATTGTTGACGTTGCCGTAGGCCGCCTTCAGCCCGGCCAGCGTCTGCGGGTCGCTCGTGATCTGGCTGAAATCGGTGTAGGGGTCGAGCCCGAGCGCTTCACGGGTCTGGTTGAGCGTGCCGAGGCCGAGGTCGCGGGCGCGCTGGATATTGATCGCGGCGAGATCCATCGACACCGGCGCATCGACCAGAAAATTACGCAGATCCTCGACAATGCGCGCATCGAGCGCCTGCGAGGGATCGGCGGCCAGATGGCGCAATTGTCCGTCGGCGCCGCCATTGTCGATGAAGTTGGCCGCCGGCTGGAAAAACACGTCTTTCAGGTCTTCCTCGGAGCCGGCGATGACCTCGCCGTTCTCCGCAAGGCCTTCGGTTTCGCCCGAGACGATCGAGTGTCCGAAGCGGAACGCCGCGGCGACGAATTCCAGTGTCAAATGCGGATCGACATTGGGGTCGTAGCCGTCATAGGGCGTGAGCGCGTCCTTGCCGACGAGGTTCGGCAGGAATTCGGAATAGGTGATGTTGGCGATTTCCGCCGACACGATGGCGCGGGCGTAATTGTAGAGCTGGTCGCCGCTCCAGTTCGGATGCTCAAGGTGCAGTTTGTCGACCTGGTAATTGTGTTCGCGCACGAACAGCGTCTGCAGCGCGGTCAGCGCCGGATTTTCCGCGGCGCGGACGTCGCCGGCCACCACCATGCCGTTGACGATGGGCAAATTGTCTCCCGCGGACGTCTTCATGTGGCCGTCGGCAGTGCGCAGGCTGGCGGCGACCGCTGCACTCGACCCGTAGACCATCGAGGCGTCGAGCCAGGCGGAATTGGAATTGACCGCCATCGCCGGATTGGACGTGCCCGGACCGGTCGTGGGATCGGTGACGGCGCGGGTGATCCGAATGATGGTGCCGGCGGGGAATACGGGATCGCCGGCGGGGACCACGACGCTGATGTCGTTGACGCCGTCGGTGCGGGTCAGCGTCATGTCATGGTCGATGAATTGGCCCCAGGCGTACATGAACGCGGAAACACCTTCCGGGTTCGCCACGTCGGCATCGCCGGCGCCGACCACGAGATTGCTGATGGTGCGCGGATTGTTGCCGCCCAGCGGCACGGAAATGCCGTCGGCAAAATGCGCCGTCCCGATACGTGCGAATTCGGTGCCGGCGGCGTTGAGGGTGGAATCGGACCGGTTGTTCTGCGAGCCGTCGAAGCTGCGGTACTCGATTTTTACCGGCTGCGGACCCGGTTGGCACGACGGGCCGTCATGCGGGCCATGAGAGCCGTGGCCCCCGTGAGAACCATGGGATCCGTGAGAGGGGTGGGCGTCGTGCGTGCCATGTGAACCGTGAGGCTGGTGCGGCAGGAAAAAATGCTGGGAAAAATGGCCGAAGTGGAAATCGTCATGGTCTCCGTCCTTGCCGCCAAAAGCCCGCTTGAGCTGACGCATCGACCGCCTCCCTGACCTGCAATTGCGAATTATTCGCAACTAGTGTCACTAATGAGAGGCATTTGCAATAAGGAAATCGAAGACGGAGGGACGCGCCGTGCCCGGCAAGGCGTAAAAAAGCCCGCCGCATCGACCGCGGCGGGCTTCTCTCTATTTGCCTATTTGCGATCTGACGGCGGCTCAGACCGTCATTGCGACTACGATTTCGGTCCGAGCGTCGCCTTGCCCGTGCCCGAGAGGGTGGTCGGCGGCGTTGCGGGGCTGTCGGCAGGCGCCTCCGCTTCAGTCAGCGGGCTATTGCCGGCACGCAGCGCATTCAACAGGCTGGTCATGCCGTCGGGGCCAGCCGGGAAACCGGCCTCGCCGAGAATCCTGTCGATCATCGGCTTGAACGCCGATACCGACAACAGCTGAGCGGCGAGACCATCACCGAGTCCGAGACCGCCATTGCCGCCGCCGTTCATCGCGCCGTTGCCGCCACCGCGACCGAGCATGCCGCCGGTATCGAAGATCCGGATGTCGGAGATCTTCTCGATCGGCTTGACCGCTTCGGCCAGCGCGCTCGGAATGATATTGATGCGGGCGAGGTTGAGGTCGTACTCGATCATCTCGGCACCGAGCTTGTTGCGGGCCTCGGCCTTGAGCGCCGCCACCTCGGCCTCGGCTTCACCGAGCGCCTTGACGCCGGTCGCACGCGTGGTTGCGGCGTCGGCGTCGGCCTTGGCGAGCACGTTGATCGCTTCCGCCTTGTTGGCGGCGGCCTGCCGTTCGGCTTCCGCCATCACGGTGATCGGCATCGCGTCGGTTTCCGCCACCTTGCGCGCCGCGATCACGTTGATGATCTTGTCGCGCTCGGCGATTTCTGTGGCCCGTGCCGTCGTGACCTTTTCTTCGGCTGCGATCGCAAGCGCGCGCGCCGTTTCCGCGATGGTCTGCGCTTCGGATTGCTCTTTGTTCTTGGTGGCGACGACGATCGCGGCTTCCTGCGCCACGATCTGGAGATCACGCTCCATTTCGGTGGTGCGGCGCTTCACCGCCAGATCAGCCTCGATCTTTTTGGTGTCGCGGGCCTGGTTGGCCTCGGTCTGGACGTTGGCGACGGCCAGTTCCTGCTGGATGCGGTATTCGGCCTCGTTCTGCAGCGCCGTCTGCTCGACCTGCGCGGTCTGCGCGCGCATCGCGGCGGTCTTGTTGGCGATGTCGCGCTGCTGCGCCAGTTCCGCCTCGCGCTTGGTGCTCTCGATCGTCAGCGTGGTCTGGCGGGCGACCAGATCCTGCTGCGCGATGTTGACCTCGGTGGTGCGGACGATCTGGTTGCGCTCCTGCTCACGCTCCTTGGTGATCTTGGTCAGCGTGGTGAGGCCGTGCGCGTCGAAGAAATTGCTCGGATTGAAATGCTTGATGTCGCTCTGGTCGAGCCTCGTCAGCGAGACCGATTCAAGCTCGAGGCCGTTGTTCTGGATGTCGGCGCCGACCGCGTCCTGCACCGATTTGACGAAGGTCGCGCGCTGTTCCTGCAGCTCTTCGAGATGCATGGTGGCGGCGACCGAGCGCAGGCCGTCGACGAATTTCGCCTCGATCAGTTCGCGCAGTTCAGCAGCGTCGTTGGTGCGGTTGCCGAGCGTCTGCGCGGCCAGCGCGATCGACGACATGTCCGGTTTGACGCGGACGTAGAACTCGGCGCCGATGTCGACGCGCATGCGGTCCTTGGTGATCAGCGAGTCCGGGCCGCCACGGGCGACCTCCAGCCGCAACGTCTTCAGATTGACGGCTGCCGTGGAATGGAAAACCGGAAGCACGACGGAGCCGCCGTCGAGAACGACTTTCTGGCCGCCAAGACCGGTCCGGACATAGGCCTCGTCGCGGGTCGAACGCCGGTACAGCGTCGCGAACATGAAGCCGATGATGACAAAAAGAAGGACGCCGATAGCGATCGGTACTGCAAGTTCCCACATGTTCATGCCCTGTCTGATGACCATTGTTGTGCAATGAGGTTGGCTGGTGCGGCAATCGCGATAAAGCTCCTGGTGTCGCGGTCGACCAGCAACACGCTGGTGCCGACCGCGAGCGCTTTCGAATCGGGGCCGGCGCGCGCCGGGACAGAGTGCCAGTTGCCGAAGACATCCTTGAGACGGACGCGGCCGGGCAGTCCCTGGTCGAGCGGACCGATCGAGACCACGGCGACCTGGCCGACGAAGTCGGCCTCATCGACCGCATAGGTCTCGTCGCGCGGGATCACGCGTGAGATAGCGCGGCTGGTAACCCGGACCGCCGGAATGGCGCCGATGATGGCGCCGACGGCGGCGAGCGAAACCGGGAGAGAAATTCCAACACTGTGCGCGATGGCCTGCAGGCAAAATCCCGCGATCGAAAACATGCCAAGCGTCAACATCAAAAGAATCAAAAGCGGAACGCGCCCCGCATTGATCCAGAGAAACAGGCCGGAGATGGCGCTGTGGCCGTCGGCCTCGATCTCGACATCCTTGCCGACGATGTGGCTGAGCGAAAACCCAACCATGGTCGACAGCAATTCGATCACGGCAAGCACTGCCACGATCGCCGCGGCGATCGTGAAGGGGCGGACGTCCGCCGCCAGCAGGAGGTCGATGACGGCGCTCATTGTGAGGATTTGATCCGCGCGAGGCGTTCGGTGATCGCCGTTTCGTGGGTCATGGCCTTCTCCGGTTGGGATTTGACGGCGATGTCGATCTCGTAAGCCGGGCCGTCTGAGACCAGGTGAGCCGGGAAGGGGCACTCCCAACCGGCAAGGTAGCCCGGAACTTCGAATGAAACCAAGACGCGTCCTCGAACTGTGCTGATGGTCATGGTTGTTGGTCCCTTGATCGCGATCTGTTTGTCGTCGAGCGGGATTCGCCGGTTCATGGTTCCAGCCACGTAAACTGGCGCGGTCGCGCAGGCCGAGGGTCACCAGACGTGCGCGCAGGCCGGTCTCGACGCGAATTTCTCGTCTGCCGGTATCATCTTAGGGTGATCACTAGATGCAGTTGCAAATGAGTTGCAATAAGGGCGAATTTCGACCATCTTGATGAGATGGATGCACGAACGCCCGAATTGGGCCGAAAGACTAATTCGGAGAGCTTGGCTGTGGCCTTGCAAGACGCCGACGCCGGCTGGCGCGCCGACGCCGCAGCAAACAGGCAACGCAGTCTCGCGGAGGTCAACGCAACCATCGCGGTGCCGCTGGGTGGGCATTGGGCGCGCCGGCTGCTGGCGTTTCTTGGGCCCGGCTATCTGGTTTCCGTCGGCTATATGGATCCCGGCAATTGGGCGACCGACCTCGCCGGTGGATCGAAGTTCGGCTACACGCTGCTGTCGGTGATCCTGCTGTCGAACCTGATGGCGATCCTGCTGCAGGCGCTCGCCGCACGGCTCGGCATCGTCACCGACCGCGATCTCGCGCAGGCCTGCCGCGCCAGCTTTTCGCGTCCGGTCAATTTCATGCTGTGGCTGGCCTGCGAGGCCGCGATCATCGCCTGCGATCTGGCGGAAGTGATCGGCACCGCGATTGCGCTGAAGCTATTGTTCGGCATTCCCCTGATCGGCGGCGCGCTGATCACCGCGCTTGACGCCTTCCTGCTGCTGCTTCTGATGAACAAGGGTTTTCGCTTCCTCGAAGCCTTCGTCATCTCGCTCTTGATCGTCATCGCGGTCTGCTTTGCGATCCAGATCTTCGCCGCCGCGCCCCCTGTTGCCGCGATGCTGCGCGGCTTCCTGCCGTCGACCGAGATCGTCACCAATCCGGAGATGCTGTACATCGCGATCGGCATCATCGGCGCCACCGTGATGCCGCATAATCTCTATCTGCACTCCTCGATCGTGCAGACCCGCGCCTATCCGCGCACCGACGAAGGCCGGCGTGATGCGATCAAATGGGCGACGACGGACTCGACCATCGCGCTGATGCTGGCGCTGTTCATCAACGCCGCGATCCTGATCGTTGCCGCCTCGACGTTCCATTCCAGCGGCCGTACCGATGTGGCCGAGATCGGACAGGCGTATGAACTGTTGTCGCCGCTATTGGGCCTCGGGATCGCCTCGACGCTGTTCGCCGTCGCGCTGCTGGCGTCCGGCCTCAACTCGACGGTAACGGCCACGCTGGCCGGCCAGATCGTGATGGAAGGCTTTTTGCACCTGCGCCTGCCGAACTGGGCGCGGCGGCTGGTCACCCGCGGCGTCGCGATCGTCCCCGTCGTGATCGTCACCGCACTCTATGGCGAGAAGGGCACGTCCAACCTGCTGGTCTTCAGCCAGGTCATCCTGTCGATGCAATTGCCGTTCGCGGTGATCCCGCTGGTGCGATTCGTTTCCGACCGCCGCAAGATGGGTGATTTCGCGATTTCGCGTTCGGTCGCCACGCTGGCGTGGATCGTCGCCGGGATCATCGTGACGCTGAACGTCAAGCTGCTGTACGACACGCTGTTTGGCTGAAGAAGTCGCGAAGGGCGAGTAGCGAATGGAAGTTACCCTATTCGCCACTCCCTATTCGCCATTCGCCATCTTCAATCCTGCGGCTCGGTCAGTACTTCGCCTGACGCGTCGATGCGCAGCCAGCCTGAGGGGGCCAGCCGCTGCTGCGGCAGGAAGCGGCCCTTGTAGTCCATCTTCTTGGAGCCTTCGATCCAGTAGCCGAGATAGACGTAAGGCAGCCCCAGCCGCCTTGCGCGCGTGATATGGTCGAGGATCATGAAGGTGCCGAGCGAGCGGCTTTGCTCCGACGGCTCGAAGAACGAATACACCATCGACAGCCCGTCGCTGAGCACATCGGTCAGGGCGACGGCGATCAGCTCGTCGCCGCGGCCGGTGATGCCGGAATCGACGTTGCGCTTGCGGTATTCGATGATGCGGGTTTCGACGTGGCTGTCTTCCACCATCATGGCGTAGTCGAGCACGGTCATGTCGGCCATGCCGCCATGGCGGTGACGCCGGTCGAGATAGGCGCGGAACACCGAATATTGTTCCGAGGTCGGCACCGCGCTGCGCTGCTCGCCGATGATGTCGGCATTGCGCGCGAGAATTTTGCGGAAATTGCGCGAGGGCCGGAACTCGTTGGCGACGACGCGCACGGAAACGCAGGCGCGGCACTGGTCGCAGGCCGGCCGGTAGGCGATCGACTGGCTGCGCCGGAAGCCGCCATGGGTGAGGAGGTCGTTGAGGTCGCCGGCCTTGTCGCCGACCAGATGCGTGAACACCTTGCGCTCGTGCCGTCCCGGCAGATAGGGGCAGGGCGAGGGCGCCGTCAGGTAGAACTGCGGGGTATCACGCGAATGCTGGGTCACGTCGGGTCGTCAGGCCTCCGAAACACGAACAATAACGCTTTCCAGTGAACAATTGGTACCGGTGAGGGCAGTTCGGCCCCGATCCTGATCCGGGCCGAACAAACCTGAGCATCGCGCCGCGCGGGCTGACGGTCAATCAATTTGGAGTGTGACATCCCTTCAATAGGCGCGCGCCGGAGGTACAACCTGTGTGCGAACCGAGCTGTTGATGACGACGGTTCCCAGCACGATGTCATGCAGCAGCCGGCGGCGGCCGTTGAACAAGCCGATCAGGAGCACCAGCGGCGTCAGGAACGAGATCGACACCCAGAACAGCACGGCGTGGGTGGCGCCGAGCACGAAATAGCCCGGCGCGCCGTACCAGGTGCGCAGTTCCAGATCCATCACGCGCATGCCCACGGTCGCCGAATGCGGCCCGCCGAGGGAAGAGCCGTAATAGACGATGGCCCAGACGATCGTGGCCGGCCAGGCCAGCCAGAACAGCGCCCAGCCGAGCCCGAGTGTGATCAGGCCGAACACCGCGATGAAGATGTAGCCCAGGATCACCGGGACCGAGAGCACGACGAGGTCGATCAAAAAGGCGAACACCCGCCGCGTCAGCAGGCCGCGAAACAGTTCCGGCTGCAAATCGGGGTCGAACGCATGCGGCTGCACGCCGCCATCGTTACGCCAGCCGCCGCCACCGGTATTACCCGAACCGCTATACGACATGATCAGTCCTCCAGAACGTGCATATTCCCGCATGCCGAGACATCAAGCGGAGACATGGGAACCGCGCCTGCGCGCGCAAGGGCCGCGACGGTTACCAAACGGCAATATTCAGGCGATTCGGGGGCTGGGGACTTGAGGAACGCGTAGGGTGGGCAAAGGCGCTCTTGCGCCGTGCCCACCATTGTCTCCGCCGCTAAAGTTGGTGGGCACGCTGCGCTTTGCCCACCCTACGAAGGCTTCAGCTCTCCGCCTTGATCTTCTCCGCCGCGTTCGGCGCGAAGTACGTCAAAATACCGTCGGCGCCGGCGCGCTTGAAGGCGAGCAGGCTTTCCATCATCGCGCGTTCGCCGTCGATCCAGCCATTGCCGGCGGCTGCCGCGATCATCGCGTACTCGCCCGACACCTGGTACACGAAGGTCGGCATCGCAAAGGTGTCCTTTACCCGCCGCACGATGTCGAGATAGGGCATGCCGGGCTTGACCATCACCATGTCCGCGCCCTCGGCGATGTCGAGTTCGACCTCGCGCAGCGCTTCGTCGGAATTGGCGCTGTCCATCTGATAGGTGCGCTTGTCGCCGGTCAGCGTCTTTGCCGAACCGATGGCGTCGCGGAACGGGCCGTAGAAGGCGGAGGCGTATTTCGCCGCGTACGACATGATCTGCACGTCGGTAAAGCCTTCATCGTCCAGCGCCTCGCGGATCGCGCCGACGCGGCCGTCCATCATGTCGGAAGGCGCGATCACATCGCAGCCGGCTTCGGCCTGCACCAGCGCCTGGCGGACCAGCACGGCGACGGTTTCGTCGTTCAGGATCCGGCCGTCCTCGATCAGGCCGTCATGGCCGTGACTGGTGAAAGGATCCAGCGCCACGTCGCAGAGCACGCCTAGGCCCGGGAATTCCTTCTTGATCGCGCGCACCGACTGGCAGACGAGGTTGTCGGGGTTCAGCGCCTCGGAACCCTGTTCGTCGCGCAGTGAAGGGTCGGTATAGGGGAACAGCGCGATGCAGGGGATGTTGAGCTTCGCCGCGCGCTCGGCATCACGGACCGCCTGATCGACGGTGATGCGGTCGATGCCGGGCATCGAGGCGACCGCGGTGCGGGTATTGTGGCCGCCGACGATGAACAACGGCCAGATCAGATCGTCGGTCGTCAGCACGTTTTCCCGCACCATCCGCCGCGCCCATTCGGCCTTGCGGTTGCGCCGGGGGCGGATCGCGAGGTCGAGCGGGGCCGAGGTGAGGGCGGTCTGGTGCCGCGGAGCGTCGCGCATTTCGATCGGACGCCCGAATTTGATCGCCATATGATGGTACTCCCCGGCGGAAGGCTGATTTGGCCTGATTTGGACTTGGTCTAATTCTAGCATTCCGGAACGGCCGCGTCACCGCAGCTTGATTTGCGCCAGCGGCAATTGATTTTGCCGACGCGGCGGGCCAAGACTCTGCCTATACCAAGACTCCGCCTATAAGGACCCGTTTTCGCCTGTGAGCACCGATTCTCATGTCTGACACCTCCGCGCGCGACCCGTCGCGGGATAACAGGGACAATGCCCGGGACAATGCGATGTCGGTGGCGGCGATCTCGTCCGAGCGGATCGAGCCTGATGACAACGCTTGGACCCGGCGGCTGGTGCTGTTCCTGCGCATCATGGCGGTCATCTCGATCGCCAAGGGCCTTTACCATTGGGCGCAGGTGACCGGTTTCATCGGCGGCGAGGAAGAGGCGTTCGAAAATCAGTCGATGGCCTGGCAGACCGCGACGATCTATTTCGCCGTGATTGAACTCGTCGCCGCCGTAGGCCTGTGGCTTGCGACGCCCTGGGGCGCGGTGGTGTGGCTCACCACAGTCGTGTCGATGGCGGTGATCGAATTGATGTTTCCGGGCATCTACGGCGGCAGCCTGACGGTGGTCGGCGTCGAAGCCGTAATGCTGGCAGCCTATCTCGCACTCGCCTGGATGGCCGCGCGCGAACGGCCGCCATAGCAGTCGTGCGCACGTCCTCCGTTTTGCTGGAATCTTGCTGCGAATAGCCGGCCACATGGTTCGAGACGGGCGGCGTTGCCGCGCTCCTCACCATGAGGGTCCTAAGAGCGCATCCTGAACTGAACTGCTCGACCTCACCTTGAGGAGTCACGCAGTGGCGTCTCGAAGGATGAAGCCCGAACTGTTAATTGCGCCAGCGCACCTGCGTCCCAGAATGGGCCGCGCCATCCCGTAAGATTTTCGACGATTTTCGCGGTAACTTTTCAGTCACCGTAAAGGGTTCCCTCGCGTCGGTTACCCAGGCGTTTCGAATTCAAACGAACCTGTTTTGGAATGCGACAACCCTTCCAGACGAAGCGTGAACAGAGGCCCACCACCGTCAATGAAATCTTGCGAAAAGCCCTTTATCCATGGGCTTAATCCGCGATTCACTGTCTTAAATTCATGATCTCTTTATTGTCTTATTTAAGCGGATCTTCAAACGGCCCCCTTAAGTTGAAGCTATCAGGCGGGACAAAAGTTTCGTCGAATAAGTCGATAAAAACGACAACAGGGGAATGTCATGATGAAAGCCGTTGCAACGGCGGTGGAAACCGCTGAACGCTCTGCCGGTCAAGCTCCGGTGCAGCCGCTCTATCTTGAAGCATTGACTTTGGTGGAGCGGCTGCATCGCCGGCTGCTTGACGTGATCAAGGATGAATTCGATCGTCGCGGCCGCGCCGATATCAACTCGGTGCAGGCGCTGCTGCTCTATAACATCGGCGACAAGGAGTTGACCGCAGGCGAGCTGCGCACGCGCGGCTATTACCTCGGCTCCAACGTCTCCTACAATCTGAAGAAGCTCGTCGAGCTCGGCTTCCTCGATCATCAGCGTTCGCGCGTTGATCGCCGCTCGGTCCGCATCCGTCTGACCTCGCAGGGCCAGGAAATCCGCAAGATCGTCGACGCGCTGTATCAGAAGCACGTCAAGACCGTGGAGCAGGTCGGCGGCATCTCGAACGAGGAGTTCGCGACGCTGAACAAGTCGCTGCATCGGCTCGAGCGGTTCTGGACTGACCAGATCCTGTATCGGCTCTGAGATTTACATAGCGTTTTCGAGCGAAGTGGACTTCCGGTTCGCGTGAAGAAACGCGGCAAATAAGAATTCGAAATCCGCGGCCAAGCCGGCCACGCAGAAGACCGGCGGCCAAGAGCGGATCATGAACTGGCAAGGCAGTAAGCCCTGCCCAAGGCGCATCGGCTCCGGGTTACCGGATCCGGTGCGTTTTGCTTTTTGGACCTGAGTGCCGAGTGCCG
Organism: Bradyrhizobium sp. AUGA SZCCT0160; assembly: GCF_018130105.1. Lineage (NCBI taxonomy): Bacteria > Pseudomonadati > Pseudomonadota > Alphaproteobacteria > Hyphomicrobiales > Nitrobacteraceae > Bradyrhizobium > Bradyrhizobium sp. AUGA SZCCT0160. The sequence continues at coordinate 47,754 of NZ_JAFCMD010000026.1, read as the reverse complement.
CGGCTTCATCCTTCGCGACGCGCGCAAAGAACCGCTTCGGGCATAGCCGCTTCGAGTGATGGCGGACACAGTTTCACCTGATAAAGCGCATCAAAACAACAAGCTGCACCTCGATTCTAAGGTCACGCGGGCCATAGGCGCGCGCCCAGCAAACAGCCGGTTTCCCGCAATGGAACTTGTGCCGGGCTCGCGCATTATATCGCTGACACGGGGACCGAAGAACATGCTCGTCGAGCGCGGATTGCGGGTGATGAATGTCGAGGTGGTGGGCGACGCTTACGCCATCGCTTCAAATTATCTCCGCAGGACCGGCGCCCTCCCGGATACTTTCGCCACCGACGAGCGGCTGCTCGAAATCATCGTGCAGATGTTTCAGCGCGGCGAACTCAACAAGATCCGCCTCGCCAACAAGGCGATCGCCAAATTCGAAGCCGAAACCTACATCGCCTGATCCCACCGGAGAACTTCATGGAAGCCGCCATCGACCGCATCATGCACACCTATGACCTGCTGGTGAACCGTAGCTCTGCCGCGAACGATGAAGCGCGCGAGAAGGTGACCGACTATGTGAAGACGCTATTCGAGGCCGGCGAAAAGGACACCCACCGCCTGACCGTGTGCGGCCTGACCTATCTGCGCCAGCTCGACGGCTCCACCGATCCGGTGAAGGCAGGCTATACCGGGATGTGAGTTGGCTCAGCCCGCCTTGCGATCCGCTTCGAGCTTCCGCAACGAGGCCGACTTGAGACTGGCGCCGGCCAGCATGTAAGCGTGATCCGATCCCGTCAGGATGAACTGCGCGCCGAGATCGGCATAATGCTTCATGGCGTCCGGTTCGTAGACGCCGCCCATGCCGAGGAATTTGCCTGCCTTGCGGCACGCCGCGCCGACGCTGCGATAGGCTTCCTCGACGCGCGGATGCAGGATTTGACCGGAAATACCCATCTCCGCGGTCAGGTCGGAGGTTCCGATCAGCAAGCCGTCGATCCCGTCAACGGCGGCAATCCCGGCGGCATTGGCCACGCCTTCAGGGCTCTCGACCATCGCGACGACCAGGATTTCCTGGTTGATGGCGGCCTGGGCCTCGGCGGCGCCGGGCGGCTTGTAACCGAACAGCGCGGATGGTCCGCCCCAGCTCCGCGACCCCAACGGCGGATAACGAAAGGCGCTAGCAATGCGCCGGGCCTGATCGACCGTATCGACATGCGGTACGATGACGCCGGCGGCGCCGTTGTCGAGCGCCCGCGTGCCTTCATCAATCGCGCCTGCGCAAATCCGGACGATCGGCGTGATGCCGGTCGGCAACGCGGCGATGCAGATCTGCGCGACGTCATCCTGCGAAAATGCACCGTGCTCGACGTCGATGAAGATCCAGTCATGCCCGGTCGCCGCGGCGATCATGCCCGCTGCCGCGGTGCGCAAATGGTGCAGGCCGAATCCGAGGGCGAGCCCGCCCGCCCGCAATTTCCTGATCGTGGCGTTCTCGACAAGCGGCATTTGCTTCTCCGTGATGTCACGCATCGAGGCGCGTCGCAAAGTGGTGGCTACAGTGCCGAGATGTCCGGCGATGTAAAGGACATGGCGCCTCGCGCCTCAGCCCGGATTGCCCATGATGTACGGCTTCAGCATCGCATACATCAGGCTGTGCGTCGGCGTCGGGACGCCGAGCTTCTTGCCCAGTTCGACCACCTTGCCGCCGAGCCAGGGCAGCTCCAGCCGGTTGCCGCGTTCGAGGTCGAGCGCCATCGACGGCTTTTGGTGCGCGGGCAGGCTGTCGGAATATCCTGATGTCGTCTCCACTGCGTTGTCCGGCAGCGCCACGCCGTAAGCGCGGCCGACATCCATCACTTCGCGGTAGGCCGACATCAGCAAGGGGCGAATATCGGGATCGTCGCGCAGCGCACCGATCGGCTGGCGCGCCAGCGCCACCGCGCTGGCGTTGGCGGCGAGCAGGATGAACTTCATCCAAAGTTCGGTGAGGATCGCGTCGCTCAGCTTCGCCTCGAAGCCGGCCTTCTGGCAGAGCGCAAGAAATGCTTCGCCGCGCGGGCTAGCCCTGCCGTCGAGTTCGCCGAACACGATGCGCATGAAGGTGCCGACCTGCTGGATCACGCCTGATGCTATGATGTTGGCGCTGATTTGCGCGACGCCGCCCATCACGGCGTTTTCGCCGAGTATCGGGATCAGCCTTTCTGCGGCATCGACGCCGTTCTGCAGCGGGATGACAGCCGTATCGGGGCCGATCAGCGGCTTGATGCTGATCCCGGCGCTTTCGACGTCCCACAGCTTGACGCAGAACAGCACGAAATCGACCTTGCCGATCTCGGCGGGATTGTCGGTCGCCTGTGTCGGCACCAGATGGATGTCGCCGCGCGGGCTTTGAACCTTCAATCCGTCGCGCTTCATGGCCGCCAGGTGCGCGCCGCGCGCGATGAAGGTGACATCCGCGCCGGCTTTCGCCAGCGCCGCCCCATAACCGGCGCCTACGCCGCCGGTGCCGACAATTGCGATACGCATCGTTCTCTCCTCGTTGGCAAAAACCTAGCACCGCAGGCCGATACCAGGCAAAGGTGTGTTTGCGCCTCGTCATTGCTTCGCGGAGCCTGTCATCGGGCGCGCATTCGCGCGACCCGTTGGTCGCAATGACGGCGTTAGAAATCTCTGGTAAACAACAACACCAACAAGAAACCTATTGAGGAAACTGCCATGCTCACGGTTCATCATCTCAACGACTCCCGCTCGCAGCGGATCCTGTGGCTGCTCGAAGAGCTTGGCACGCCCTATGAGATGAAGCGCTATCAGCGTGATGCCACGACGCGGCTGGCGCCGCCGGAACTGACGGCGATCCATCCGCTCGGCAAGTCGCCCGTCATCACCGATGGCGGCACCACGATCGCGGAGTCCGGTGCGATCGTCGACTACATCATCCGCAAATACGGAAAAGGCGCGATGATGCCGGCGCCCGGCAGCGCCGACTATGAGGCGTACAATGAGTGGCTGCATTATTCGGAAGGGTCCGCGATGCTGCCGCTGATGCTGAACCTCTATGTCGGCAGGCTGAAGGAGGCGGGCGCGCCGCTGCATCCGCGCATCGACAGCGAGTTGGCCAATCATCTCGGCTATGTCGACCGCGCGCTGAAGGGGCGCGAGTTCTTCATCGGCCCGTCATTGTCGGGTGCCGATATCCAGATGAGCTTTGTCGGCGAGATGGCAAAGGTGTTCGAAAAGCTTGGGCCGTATCCGAACCTGGCGGCCTGGCTGACGCGTATGCACGCGCGCCCGGCGTTCCAGCGCTCGATCGAAAAGGGCGGGGCGTACCGGTTTGCGAAATAGGCCGTCGTTCCGGCGAACGCCGGAACCCCAGCGTGAGCGCATTTGCGCTCATCGCGGCGCCGCGGCCCCTCGGTAGGACAAAGGTGTCTGAGACCTTCTTTTAACAATGGCGGCTGCGGCGTATGGGCCCCGGCTCAAGGCCGGGGCGACAGCGGGGGGAGTGGCGCCGGACTGGCATCCCCGCCATCCCCACCATATCTTGCATAAATATCAGACGGATACCGCAAGTGCTTGGCCGGCCCGGGCCGATGTGGTATCTCGCAAGCGCTTCTTTCGACCGCCACACGTAACCGACCGCTGTGCCGCTTAAGGCCTTGCGGCGGTGGAGATATTTCGGCCCATGACCTCCAGCAGCAAAACCGCCTCCGCGCCCGACTCGTTCTTCACGGCCACTCTCGCCGAGGCCGATCCGGAAATCGCCGCCGCCATCAAGGGTGAACTCGGCCGGCAGCGCCACGAGATCGAGCTGATCGCCTCGGAAAACATCGTCAGCCGCGCGGTGCTGGAAGCGCAGGGCTCGGTGATGACCAACAAATACGCCGAGGGCTATCCGGGCGCGCGCTATTATGGCGGTTGCGAATGGGTCGACGTCGCCGAGACATTGGCGATCGATCGCGCCAAGAAACTGTTCGGCGCCCAGTTTGCCAACGTTCAGCCGAATTCGGGCAGCCAGATGAACCAGGCGGTGTTCCTGGCGCTGCTGCAGCCCGGCGATACCTTCATGGGCCTTGATCTTGCCGCCGGCGGCCATCTCACCCACGGCGCGCCCGTCAACATGTCCGGCAAATGGTTCAAGGCGCAGCACTACACCGTGCGCCGCGACGACCAGATCATCGACATGGACGAGGTGGCGCGCCGCGCCGAGGAAGTGAAGCCGAAGCTGATCATCGCCGGCGGCTCCGCCTATTCGCGCGCCTGGGACTTCAAGCGCTTCCGCGAGATCGCCGACAGCGTCGGAGCCTATCTGATGGTGGACATGGCGCATTTCGCCGGCCTCGTCGCCGGTGGCGTCCATGCCTCGCCGGTGCCGCATGCCCATGTCACGACCACGACCACGCACAAATCGCTGCGCGGCCCGCGCGGCGGGTTGATGCTGTGGAATGACGAGACGCTGACCAAGAAACTCAACTCGGCGATCTTCCCGGGCCTGCAGGGCGGTCCGTTGATGCACATCATCGCCGCCAAGGCGGTGGCATTTTCCGAGGCGCTGCGTCCGGACTTCAAGATCTACGCCAAGAACGTCGTCGAGAACGCCAAGGCGCTGGCGGAAGCGCTGCGCGCGCAGGGCCTCGACATCGTCTCAGGCGGTACCGACAACCATCTGATGCTGGTCGATCTTCGCCCCAAAGGCCTGAAAGGCAACGTCTCGGAGAAGGCGCTGGTTCGCGCTGCGATCACCTGCAACAAGAACGGCATTCCGTTCGATCCCGAAACGCCGTTCGTCACCTCGGGCCTGCGTCTGGGCACGCCGGCGGCGACCACGCGCGGTTTTGGCGTCGCCGAATTCCAGCAGGTCGCCTCCATGATCGCCGAAGTGCTGAACGCGCTGGCGCAATCGCCCGACGGCAAGGCGCCGCTGGTGGAAGCCGCGATCAAGGAACGCGTCAAGGCACTCACCGACCGCTTCCCGATTTATCAGTAAGGGTCACTAGTAAGGGATACTTGGGATGCGCTGCCCCAGCTGCAACAGTCTCGATACGCAGGTGAAGGATTCGCGCCCCACCGAGGATTCCGCCGTGATCCGGCGGCGGCGGGTCTGCATCGCCTGCAATTTCCGCTTCACCACCTTCGAGCGGGTGCAGCTCCGCGAACTGACCGTGATCAAGCGCAACGGCCGCCGCGTGCCGTTCGACCGCGACAAGCTGGTGCGCTCGTTGCAGATCTCCCTGCGCAAGCGCCCGGTCGATCCGGAGCGCGTCGAAAAGATGGTCTCCGCCATCGTGCGCGAGCTCGAAAGCGGCGGCGAGGCGGAGGTTTCCTCGGAAGCGATCGGCGAGATCGTGATGGAGCATCTGCGCCAGCTCGATGACGTCGCGTATGTGCGTTTTGCCTCGGTCTATCGCAACTTTCGCGAGGCCAAGGACTTTGAAGCCGTGCTCGGTGAGCTGTCCGGCGAGGAAGACGCACGGGTCACCGCGTTGCGCAAATGATCTTCCGTATCCTGGAAGACCAGTACGCGCAGAAATCCAGGGAATCCAAAGCCGCGGACGCGCGCTTCATGCAGCTCGCGCTGGCGCTCGGCCGGCGCGGGCAGGGGCGCACCTGGCCGAACCCCGCCGTCGGTGCCGTCGTCGTCAAGGACGGCGTCATCGTTGGGCGCGGCTGGACCCAGCCCGGCGGTCGGCCGCATGCCGAGCCGGATGCGCTCAAGCGCGCCGGTGACGCCGCGCGCGGCGCCACGCTCTATGTGACGCTGGAGCCGTGCTCGCATTTCGGCAAATCGCCGCCTTGCGTCGATGCCGTGATCGCGTCGGGCATTGCCCGCGTGGTGTCGGCGATCGAGGATCCCAATCCGGAAGTGGCCGGACAGGGCCACGCCAAATTGCGCGCGGCCGGGATTATCGTCGATGTCGGCCTGAATTCCGCGGAAGCAGCCTACGATCATGCCGGGCATTTCCGCCGCATCCGCGACAGGCGCCCGCATGTGATCCTCAAGCTGGCGATCTCCGCTGACGACAAGATCGGCGCCGCCGGCAACAAGCCCGTCGCGATTACGGGTGAGGCAGCAAGGACACGCGTGCATCTGCTGCGCGCGCAGTGCGATGCGATCCTGGTCGGGATCGGCACCGTGCTGGCCGATGATCCGGTGCTGACCTGCCGGCTGCCGGGGATGGAGCATTTATCGCCGGTACGTGTAGTGCTGGATCGGAGCTTGCGGATTCCCGGCACCAGCCGTCTGGTGCAGACCGCGCGCGAGACGCCGCTCTGGGTCATGACGTCGGATCTCGCGGAAGCGCCGGCCGCCATGAAGCTCGGCGCCGCCGGAGCGCAGGTGATCCGCGTCGCCGCGTCAAGCGCGCCGCCGGGGCTGGATGTGACGGCGGTGCTGCGTGCACTGTCCGACAAGGGCGTTTCGCGGCTGATGGTCGAGGGCGGGGCGCGCGTCGCGTCGTCCTTTGTATCGGCGGGGCTGGTCGATGAGGTCTGGCTGCTGCGCGGACCTGATGCGGTCGGCGCGGATGGTGTTCCCGCGCTGGACGCATTGCCGCTGTCGGCTCTCACCGGGTCGCCCGCGCTAAGAGTCCGTGCTAGCGAAAGCCTTGGTCTAGATACTCTCACGATCTACGAGCGCCCCTAAATGTTCACCGGAATAGTCACCGATATCGGCGAAATCGTCAGCCTGACGCCGACGGCGCAGGGGCAGTTGCACCGCTTGCGCATCGCCTGCCACTACGATCGCGCCACCATCGCCGATGGCGCCTCGATCGCCTGCAACGGCGTCTGTCTCACCGTGGTCGCCTCCGGCGTCGATGATGGCAAGACCTGGTTCGACGTCGATGCCGCGGCCGAGACGCTCGGCATGACCACGGCGAAGCACTGGGGCAAAGGCACAAACCTCAATCTCGAGCGCGCGCTGAAGATCGGCGACGAACTCGGCGGCCACATCGTGGCCGGCCATGCCGACGGCATCGCCAGCATCGTCAAGCGCGACGATCTGCCCGATATGGCCAGGTTCGAACTGCGCACGACGCGGGAACTGGCGCGCTTCATCGCCGTCAAGGGCTCGATCACCCTGGATGGCGTGTCGCTGACGGTGAATACGGTCGAAGACGTGGTGTTTTCGGTGCTGATCATTCCCCATACGCTCAGCGTCACGACGCTGGCGGACTGGAACGCGGGCAGCGAGGTCAATATCGAGGTCGATCTGATGGCCCGCTATGCGGCGCGGCTGTCGGAAACGAAATAGCAACAGCAACAATTGTGTCATACGCGGGCTTGACCCGCGTATCCATCCTCTTAACAGGATGGATTCCTGATAGGATGGATTGCCGGGGCCCCATCGGCAGACGCGCTCCGCGCTCTAGCCCGGCAATGACAAGAAGGTAGATAATGGCAGACGCACGACGCGCACCCCTGAAGGACCAGACCGACATCAAAGGCGCGCGCGCGCTGATCGTCGAGGCACGCTTCTACGACGACATCCAGGATGCGCTGCTGGAAGGCGCCGTTACCGAATTGAAGGCGGCCGGTGTCACGCATGACGTCATCACCGTGCCCGGCGCTTTGGAAATCCCCGCCGCGATCGCGATCGCGATCGACGCCGCCGAGAACAACGGAAGGCCCTATGACGCCGCGATCGCGCTCGGCTGCGTGGTGCGGGGCGACACCATTCATTTCGAGATCGTCTCGATGGAATCCTCACGCGCGCTGATGGACCTTGCGGTGGCCAGAAAGTTCCCGCTCGGCAACGGCATCATTACGGTCAACACCGAGGCGCAGGCCTGGGCGAGGGCGCGCGCCAGTGAACTCAACAAGGGCGGCGACGCCGCCCGCGCGGCGCTCGCGATGCTGCGGATCAAACGCCGGCTGGCAAAGGCCTGACGATGGCAGACACCAAGAAGCCCGCACTCAAAAATCCGGACAAGAAAGCCAACCGGCGCGGTGCCGCGCGACTCGCCGCCGTGCAGGCGCTGTACCAGATGGACATTGGCGGCGCCGGGATCAACGATATCTTCGCCGAGTTCGAGAGCCACTGGCTCGGCAACGAGGTCGAGGGCGACAAATACCTGCCGGCCGAAGCCGCGTTTTTCCGCGACGTCGTCTCGGGCGTGGTGCGGGATCAGGCCAAACTCGATCCGCTGATCGACGACGCGCTGTCGAAGGGCTGGCCCTTGAAGCGGATCGACGCGATTTTGCGCGCGGTGCTGCGGGCTGGGTCCTATGAACTGGAGCATCGCAAGGACGTGCCCGGCCGCGTCGTCGTGTCCGAATATGTCGATGTCGCGCACGCCTTTGTCGAAAAGGACGAGACCGGCATGGTGAACGCGGTGCTGGATCAGATCGCGCGCCAGTTCCGCGCCGACGAGTTCGCGCGTGGCTAGCGCGCCCATGTCCGGCGAGGACTCGCTGATCGCCCGGTATTTCAGGCCGATCGCGACCGACCCTGGCGCCTTCAATCTCGACGACGACGCGGCGGCCCTGAAGCCTGATGGCGACGACATCGTGGTGACGACGGACGCGATCGTCGAAGGCGTGCATTTCCTTCCCGACGATCCGCCTGATACCGTTGCGCGCAAGGCGTTGCGGGTGAACCTCTCGGATCTCGCCGCCAAGGGCGCGGTGCCGGCCGGTTTCGTGCTGACGCTGGCGCTTCGCGATACCGACGAAGCCTGGCTCAAGCCGTTCGCGGCCGCGCTCGGCGAGGACGCGGCGCAATTCGGCTGTCCGCTGCTGGGCGGCGATACGGTGTCGACATCAGGTCCGCTGATGGTCTCGGTCACCGCGTTCGGGCGCGTGCCGTCAGGCAAAATGGTCCATCGCAGCGGCGCCAAGCCTGGCGACCGGGTGCTGGTGACCGGCACGATCGGCGATGCCGCGCTCGGGCTTGCCGTGCTCGGCGGCGGCAAGGTCCATGCCGCGGTGAGCGATGCAGCAGCGCGCGATCTGCTGGTCGGGCGCTATCGGGTGCCGCAGCCGCGCATGGTGCTCGCGGAAATCGTTCGCGACCATGCCGGAGCGGCGATGGACGTGTCCGATGGGCTCGCCGGCGATCTCACCAAACTGTGCGGCGTGTCGGGTGTTTCCGCTGCGATCGATCTGGAGAAGGTTCCGCTGTCGGATACCGCGCGCGATCTGCTGTCGCGTGGCATCGTCGGAATCGAAACGTTGATCGCCGGTGGCGACGATTACGAAATCCTGTGCACGGTGGCGGAAGACCGCGTCGATGCGTTCGTGCAAGCCGCGCAGGGCGCTGGCGTGGCGGTAAGTTCCATCGGGACCGTGCTCGCCGGAAGTGGAGCACCAAAATTCCTCGACGGGCAGGGCGGCGAAATTGTGCTGAAACGGCGCTCTTACAGCCATTTTTGAGCGTCGCAGCGCCGCCCGCGGGCCTTTATTTGCAACCGGCCATTGCAATTTTCCGGAAAATCTATAGTTGTGCGCGCATTCGATTGCCGCCGTGCCTTGCTGAACGCGCCTGTTAGGGCATTTTCCAGAGACATCGTCGATTGGATTTGAATCCGTGCGATCGCCGTACGGAATGAAAGCCTACGTGCTTTGGAGAATAGAAGATGGCTACGGGAACTGTGAAGTGGTTCAACGGTCAAAAGGGCTTTGGATTCATTCAGCCGACCGACGGCAGCAAGGATGTGTTCGTTCACATCAGCGCCGTTGAGCGGGCCGGTCTGACCGGTCTGGCCGAAGGCCAGAAGGTCGAGTTCGAACTCAAGACCGACAAGATGCGTGGCAAGGTAAGCGCAGAGAACCTGTCGCTGGCCTGAGGCCTCGAAACGGTCGTTTCACGGACGTACTGAAATGGATCGCGGGCCCGCTCAATCCCTTCGAGGATTGGGCGGGCCCATGTATTTTTAGGCCCATGTGTTTCTTGGTCGCTATTTTGAGGTCGCTGCACCCGCAGGTCGCTCTCAGCAGACGATTCGATGGTCCGCCCCGTGGGCGCCTGGCAGGCCTCGGATTTTCCGCCGGACGGTCCAGCCGCCAGCCAGGCCTCGGCACCTTCAGTCGTTCCCGGGGATTCCTTTCAAAAATAGACGGTTTCTGGCCTCCGCGGCGTTGCGCCGGGGAAACGATTTTGGCAAGGTCCCGGCGATTTGAGGGGCCACCCTTTTGGGCGGGGAAGGCCTCCTTTTTATGCGCTTGCCGCGCTCGCGGTGTGGCGGGGGAACATCAAGGTCTGAGGCAAATTCAATGACAGCATTATGGGTGATTGTGCTCTGCGGAGCGCTTTCGATTGTTTACGCGATCTGGGCGACGGCTTCGGTGTTGAAGGCGGACGCCGGCAATCCGCGCATGCAGGAGATCGCAGCCGCGGTCGCCGAGGGCGCACAGGCCTATCTGAAGCGGCAGTACATGACGATCGGCATGGTCGGCGTCGTGATCTTCGCGCTGCTGGTCTGGTTCCTCGGCATGAAGGTCGGCGTGGGCTTCCTGATCGGCGCGGTGCTGTCGGGCGCCGCCGGCTTCATCGGCATGAACGTGTCGGTTCGCGCCAACGTGCGTACCGCGCAGGCCGCGACCACCTCGCTGGCCGGCGGACTTGAACTCGCCTTCAAGGCCGGTGCGATCACCGGCATGCTGGTGGCGGGCCTCGCACTGCTCGGCGTCACCATCTACTTTGCCTATCTGACCCAGATGCTGGGCCTGAAGGCCAACGACCGCGTCGTGGTCGACGCGCTGGTCGCACTCGGCTTCGGCGCCTCGCTGATCTCGATCTTCGCCCGTCTCGGCGGCGGCATCTTCACCAAGGGTGCTGATGTCGGCGGCGATCTCGTCGGCAAGGTTGAGGCCGGCATCCCCGAGGATGATCCGCGCAATCCCGCCACCATCGCCGACAACGTCGGCGACAACGTCGGTGACTGCGCCGGCATGGCCGCCGACCTGTTCGAGACCTATGCGGTGACCGCGGTCGCCACCATGGTGCTGGCTGCGATCTTCTTCGCGACCTCGCCGCTGCTGGTCAACATGATGACGCTGCCGCTCGCCATTGGCGGCGTCTGCATCATCACCTCGATCATCGGTACCTTCTTCGTCAAGCTCGGCGCCAGCCAGTCGATCATGGGTGCGCTCTACAAGGGCCTGATCGCGACCGGCATCCTGTCGCTGTTTGGCGTTGCTGCTGTCATCCATTGGCTGATCGGCTTCGGTCCGCTGGCGGGCGTGAAGTACACCGGCATGGCGCTGTTCCAGTGCGGCGTCGTCGGCCTCGTCGTCACCGGCCTGATCATCTGGATTACCGAGTACTACACCGGCACCGACTACCGTCCGGTGAAGTCGATCGCGAAGTCCTCGGTCACCGGTCACGGCACCAACGTGATCCAGGGTCTGGCGATCTCGATGGAATCGACCGCGATGCCCGCGATCGTCATCATCGCCGGCATCCTCGTCACCTACAGCCTTGCCGGCCTGTTCGGCATCGCGATCGCGACCACCACCATGCTGGCGCTGGCCGGCATGATCGTGGCGCTCGACGCCTTCGGCCCCGTCACCGACAACGCCGGCGGCATCGCCGAAATGGCCGGCCTGCCGAAGGAAGTCCGCAAGTCGACCGACGCGCTCGACGCGGTCGGCAACACCACCAAGGCGGTCACCAAGGGTTACGCGATCGGCTCGGCCGGTCTCGGCGCGCTGGTGCTGTTCGCGGCTTACAATGAAGACCTCAAATTCTTCATCGCCAATGCCGCGAAGTATCCGTACTTCCAGGGCGTGCTGCCCGACTTCTCGCTGAACAACCCCTACGTCGTGGTCGGCCTCTTGTTCGGCGGCCTGCTGCCGTATCTGTTCGGCGCGATGGGCATGACGGCCGTCGGCCGTGCGGCCGGCGCGATCGTCGAGGAAGTGCGGCGTCAGTTCCGCGAAAAGCCTGGCATCATGCAGGGCACCGACAAGCCGGATTACGGCCGCGCGGTCGACCTTTTGACCAAGGCGGCGATCAAGGAAATGATCATCCCGTCGCTGCTGCCGGTGCTGTCGCCGATCTTCGTCTACTTCGTGATCTTCGCAATCGCGGGCGGCGGCGCGGCCGGCAAGTCGGCGGCGTTCTCGGCCGTCGGCGCCATGCTGCTCGGCGTGATCGTGACCGGCCTGTTCGTCGCGATCTCGATGACCTCTGGCGGCGGCGCCTGGGACAACGCCAAGAAGTACATCGAGGACGGCCATTACGGCGGCAAGGGCTCCGACGCGCACAAGGCGGCGGTGACCGGCGATACCGTCGGCGATCCCTACAAGGATACGGCCGGCCCCGCCGTCAACCCGATGATCAAGATCACCAACATCGTGGCGCTGTTGCTGCTGGCGATCCTGGCGCACTGAGCGGCGCTGAGCCGATCAAAATAAAAACCCCGCGGTGCGAGCCGCGGGGTTTTTCTTTTTTGCCCGCCGTCATCCTGAGGTGCGAGCTCTTGCAAGCCTCGAAGGATGACAGGCAGGTGTGTGTGGCCATCCTTCGAGACGCCGCAAGCGCGGCTCCTCCAGCGACAACGGCTTTGCCGTTGCGCGGGGATGACGGCTGCGTGCGCGGATCGAGCGCCGCGGGAGTTACGCCTCTCAGCCGGCGTCCATCTGCAGGCCTTCCTGCTTGATGATGGCGCCGAACTTGTCCGTCTCCGCCTGGATGAAGTCGGAAAACTGCTGCGGTGTGCCGTAGTCGGTGCGCGCGCCGATCTTGGCCATGTTTTCCTTGATGTCCTCGCGCTCCAGGAACACCTTGATTTCCTTGTTAAGGGCATCGAGGACGGGGGCGGGGGCGGCCTTCGGCAGGAAAATGCCGAACCAGGACGAAACGTCGAACTTGGCGAGCTCCGGTGCGCTCTCGCGCATGGTCGGGATGCTGGGCGCCAGCGCGCTGCGCTCGGTCGTGGTCACCGCCAGCCCGGTGAGCTTGCCATCCTGCACCTGCGGCAGCGTCGGATAGAGATTGTCGAACAGCACCTGGATGTCGCCGGCGAGCGCGGCCTGCAGTGCCGGCCCAGCGCCGCGGAACGGCACATGCACCATCTTCAATTTCGTCAATTGCAGGAACCAGGCGCCGGTGAGGTGAGGGCTCTGCCCGATGCCGGAGGAGCCGTAGGTCAGCTTGTCCGGATTGGCCTTGATGTAGGCAATCAGGTCGCCGATCGACTTGACCGGCACCGAGGGGTGCGCCGAGATGATGTTGGGAATCCGGATCAGGTTGGAGACCGGCTGCAGCTGGTCGGCCTTGTAGGTCATATTCCGGAAGATGGTGTAGGCGATGGCGTTAGGGCCGGGATTGCCGACCAGGATCGTGTGCCCGTCGCCCTTGCTGCGTACGGCTTCGGCGGTGCCGATGGTGCCGCCGCCGCCGGAGCGGTTTTCCACTACCGCGGACTGGCCCCAGGCCTTCTGCAAATGAGCCGCCAGCAAGCGCCCCATCACGTCCGTGGTGCCTCCCGGCGCGGCCGGCACGATCAGGCGGACGGTTTCGGTGGGCCGCCAGTCGGCGCCCAGGCTGCTGCGCGGCAGAATGGCCGCAGTGGAGAGCGCGGCGGCTCCGGTCAGAATATGGCGGCGGGAAAAAAATCGGCTGGTCACTAGGTCACTCCCTGCGGGGTTTTATTTTGCAGGCGACCGTAGGCAGCGCGCACGCGCAGGGCAAGCGGGCGACTTGGCGCAGGGCGCTGCGCTGATCCGGGGTCCACGAAGCGGCAGATGGGTCCCGGCTCTGCGGAGCAGCACAAGGGTGCTGCACCGCGTCCGGGACACGGGAGGGCTTAGTTAAGGCTGAGCAGCTTGAACAGCGGCGTCAGGTAGCTGAGCTCCTGGCCTGAGGTCGGCGTGGTGCGGCTGATGAAGTCGAAGATCTTGCCGTCCTGCAGCCCGTAATTGGCGAGCCGCTGCACCTGGCGATTCTTGTCGAAATAGATCGCGATCACCCGCTGGTCGACGACCTGCTGGTTCATGAAGGCGACCTTGCGCTCGGAGCGCTGTGAAATGTAGTAGAACACCTCGCCGTTCAGGGTCGCGACCGTGGAGGGCGTGCCCATCACGATCAGCACCTGGTCCTGGCTGGCGCCGATCGGGATCTGTTCCAGCGCGCCGGGGGGCAGGATATAGCCCTTCTGAAATTGCTCGCCGGTGCAGCCGCCGAGCGCGGCGCAGAGCAGTGCCATGGCCGCAAAGCCGCGAAAACCGCGCCAGCGCGCGGTCTGGCGGCGCGGCGAGGGCGCGCATGAGCTTGGTTGGCCCGTCTCGGTCATTCCGGAATCGATCCCGTCCCCTTGCATCGCGCGAGGCGTTGACGTACCGGGCAGCACGCAGGATTGCAACATGCGCGGGCGCCCGAAGCTGAAACCCTGAAGGCCGAAACCTTCATGGCGGAAACCTTTGGGGCTCGCATGCGGAACCCACAATGCTTTGGCCGTTCAATCACTTCAGGAAACCCCGGTCCGCCCCGCGCGGCACCATTGAAGCCATCTATGGCATGATCGTGACGCAGGCGCGAGAACCGTTGTTTTATCGGGACTTGGGCGTCCCGGACACGGTTAACGGCCGTTTTGACCTGCTTCTGATGCATTTGTGGCTGGTATTGCGGCGGCTCAAATCGGTCCAGGCGGGCAAGGGCCTGTCGCAGGCGCTGTTCGACCATTTTTGCAATGATATGGACGATAATCTGCGCGAACTGGGCGTCAGCGACCTCAAAGTGCCGAAAAAGATGCAGGCCTTCGGCGAGGCCTTTTATGGCCGCACCGCGGCCTATGATCTGGCGCTGACCGAGGGCCGCGAGGCCCTGGCGCAGGCGCTGTGCAAGAACGTCCTCAACGGTGAGAACATCGAAAAGGCGCGCCAGCTCGCAGCCTATGCCGAGGCTGTCATGGCAGCGCTCGACCGGCAGGACGAGGCGGCGCTGGCCGGCGGCACTTTCAAGTTTCCTTCGCCGGAGCAGGCCGGCGCACAAGCATGAGCAAACGGCGATGACCAAGAGTGCCATGATCGAGAAGCCGGACCCGTGGCGCGTTCCCGTCGCGGTGGAGAAAATCCCGGACACGGGTCTGCATCGCGACCTCGAGGCCGATCAGGCCACGCGTGTTGCGGTGGCGGATATGGGAAGCCTGCGCGAGGTGCTGATGCTGCAGGCCTCGTTCGACGTGATGCCCAAAAGCGGCGGCCGCTTTCAGGTCGAGGGACGCGTGCGGGCGCGGATCGGGCAGACCTGCGTGGTGACGCTGGATGAGATGGAGAGCGATATCGACGAGCCGATCGATCTGATCTTCGCGCCGCCGGACCAGATTCCGCAGATGGCCGCACTGGTCGACGAGGCTGAAGAGAGCGACGAGGACACACCTGATCCGCCGGAGCCGATCGACAACGGCATCATCGATCTCGGCCGGCTGGCGACCGACGCGCTGTATCTCGCGGTCGATCCCTATCCGCGCAAACCGGACGCGGTTTTTGAACCGTTGGTCGAAGCCCCTGACCCCGAGGATCACCCATTTGCGGCGCTCAAGGCGCTAAAGGTTACGCCGAAAAAGTCGGGCTCAAAGAAGCCCAAAGACAAGTAACCGACACTTAAAGTGGCCGGTGAAGCAGGATTTCACTTGATGTGGCTCTGATGCTTCATCAGGAATCTTGCATAAGATACTGAATTTGCTAATATTACATTGTATTCCCGATTGCGGGCGGTGCTGGGTCCCATTCCCCAAAGACCGTGGTCAAGAGGTTGTGTCAGAGCGGGGACACGCTATTGTCGCGGCCCGGCGGGGGCGATAGCGATGCGCTCCGCCGACACCGCTATCGGCGGATGCTTCCAGCGCGCGGCCGGGCTCTAACAGGGCTGCAAGAGATCAGGTTTCCGGGACGTTCATGCCTCAAAAGGTTCGAATCGCGCTTGACGCCATGGGTGGCGATGTCGGCGCATCGGTCGTCATTCCCGGCGCTGCAAGGGCATTGGCCCGGCATCCCGACATCGAGTTTCTGCTGTACGGCGACAGCGCGCTGATCGAGGCGGAGCTCGCGAAGCATCCGGCCATGAAGAAGGCGTCACGGGTGACCCATACCGACGTCACCGTCAGCATGCACGACAAGCCGAGCCAGGCGCTGCGCCGCGGCCGCAAGAAGTCGTCGATGTGGTTTGCGATCGACGCGGTGAAAGAGGGCAAGGCCGACGTCGCGGTATCTGCCGGCAATACCGGCGCGCTGATGGCGATGGCGCGCTTTCATTTGCACACCATGCCGGGGATCGATCGGCCGGCCATTGCCGGCGTGTGGCCGACGATGCGCGGCGATTCCGTCGTGCTTGACCTCGGCGCCAGCATCGGCGGCGACCATCATCATCTGGTGGCGCTGGCGGTGATGGGCGGCGCGATGGCGAGCGTGCTGTTCGGCAAGCCGCGCCCGACCGTGGGCCTGCTCAATATCGGGACCGAGGAAGTGAAGGGCGGCGAGGAAATCCGCGCCGCCTCCGAACAGCTGCGCGCGATGAACCTGCCGGAGCTCGACTATATCGGCTTCGTCGAGGGCGACGGGATCGGCAAGGGCGCCGCCGACGTGATCGTGACCGAAGGCTTTTCCGGCAATATCGCGTTGAAGGCCGCCGAGGGAACCGCGCGCCAAATGTCGGAGTTCCTCCGCAGCGCCATGGCGTCGAGCTGGCGGTCCCGTATCGGCTATTTGTTCGCCCGCAACGCCTTCACGGCCTTGCGGCACAAGCTCGACCCCAATAAATCCAACGGCGGCGTGCTGCTCGGCCTCAAGGGCGTGGTGGTCAAAAGCCATGGTGGAACCAACGCCGAAGGCTTTGCTTACGCGGTCGATGTTGGCTATGAGATGGTCCGCTGCGATCTCCTCACCAAGATCAATCAGATGCTTAATCGCGACGGCAGTGCGCTGGCTCAAGCGCAAACCGCGCAGGAGGCTGTCTCGTGACTGCTAAACGTTCGGTCGTGCTAGGCTGCGGCTCCTATCTGCCGCGGAAGGTCCTGACCAATGCCGAACTGGCTGATCGGATCGATACGTCGGACGAGTGGATCGTGCAGCGCACCGGTATCCGGCAGCGCCATATCGCCGCGGACGGCGAGTTCACCTCGCATTTGGCGATCAACGCCGCGCGCGCCGCGCTCGACCATGCCGGCATCGACGCGCAGCAAATCGATCTGATTGTGCTGGCGACCTCGACGCCGGACAACACCTTTCCGGCGACCGCGGTTGCGGTCCAGCACGCGCTGGGCATCAGTCACGGCGTCGCCTTCGACCTGCAGGCGGTCTGCTCCGGCTTCGTGTTCGCGCTGGCGACCGCCGACAATTTCCTCCGCTCCGGCTCGCACAAGCGGGCGCTGGTGATCGGTGCGGAAACGTTCTCGCGCATTCTCGACTGGAGCGACCGCGGTACCTGCGTGCTGTTCGGCGACGGCGCCGGCGCCGTCGTGCTCGAGGCCCAGGACCAGCCCGGCAAGCCCACCGACCGTGGTATCCTGACCACGCATCTGCGTTCCGACGGGCGGCATAAGTCAAAGCTGTTTGTCGATGGCGGGCCGTCTTCGACCCAGACCGTCGGCCACCTCCGCATGGAGGGCCGCGAAGTCTTCAAGCACGCGGTCGGCATGATCACCGATGTGATCGTCGATGCGTTCAACGCCACCGGGGCTTCCGCCGAGCAGATCGACTGGTTCGTCCCGCATCAGGCCAACAAGCGAATCATCGATGCTTCAGCGCACAAGCTGCATATTGCGCCGCAGAAGGTGGTTCTGACGGTCGATCTGCACGGCAATACGTCAGCGGCATCGATCCCGCTGGCGCTCAACGTCGCGGTCAAGGATGGACGCGTCAAGAAGGGCGATCTGGTGCTGCTGGAAGCGATGGGTGGCGGCTTCACCTGGGGTTCCGCGCTCGTCCGGTGGTGAGACTTAAGTAAAACACCCGACAAATTAGGTTGCGCTGTTTCATGCGTGTGCATGATGGTCGCTGTTGACCATCGCGTGCTAACCTCCTAATTTCAGGGAATAAATTGTTCGCCGAGAGTGCGGGGCAGGCGATGACCGGGACAGGAAAAACAGTCACACGCGTTGATTTGTGCGAGGCGGTCTACCAGAAGGTGGGCTTGTCGCGAACGGAGTCGTCTGCGTTCGTCGAACTCGTTTTGAAAGAGATCACCGATTGTCTTGAGAAGGGCGAGACGGTGAAGCTTTCGTCGTTCGGCTCGTTCATGGTGCGCAAGAAGGGTCAACGGATCGGACGTAACCCGAAGACCGGCACCGAAGTACCAATCTCTCCGCGACGCGTGATGGTGTTCAAGCCGTCGGCCATTTTGAAGCAGCGCATCAATGGTCACGCGGTGACCAACGGTGATGCCAAGGACGATTGAGGCGTTTTCAGCGCGAGGCGAAGTTCAGTTCGCGTCAGGAATGCGCGTGAAGATAGTCATGTTAAGCGTTTAGAGTTTCTCTTCATTCTCTAGAGCTGAGAGGAGCTGGCATTTGGACAAGGCGCCGGATGCGTTCCGTACCATCAGCGAGGTCGCGGACGATCTCGATATTCCCCAGCATGTGCTGCGATTTTGGGAAACGCGATTCACCCAGATCAAGCCGATGAAGCGAAGCGGCGGGCGGCGCTATTACCGCCCCGACGACGTCGATCTGCTCAAGGGCATCCGCCGCCTGCTGTACGGCGAGGGCTACACTATCCGCGGTGTGCAGCGGATCCTGAAAGAACACGGCGTCAAATCGGTGCAGGGTCTGAGCGACCAGAACTCTGCCGTCTCGTTCGGCGCGGTCGAGGAGGCGATCGGCCTCAGCCTGCAGGAGCCGGAAGAGGGCGCAGGTGCGCTCGCCGGATCCGATGACGATGATTACGAGGGCGAAGCCACGGAAATCGACTACCGCTTCGTCGATACCGATGAGGACGGTTTCCTCGCCCCCTTCGGCAAGGGCAAGGCGGCTGCCGCGCCGGGCCCGGTAGGCAGCCCCGACCGCGAACGCCTCGAACGCGTGCTGCAGGATCTGGTGGCCTGCCGGCAATTGCTGGATAACGCGCTGAAGGATGGCTGAGGGCAGGGCCGGAACCGGCGTTAGGCGGGTGGTTTTTGGGGCCGAATGCAGCTCGTTTACGGTGCGGATCGCGCGCCTTGCGCAGGGCGCCGATCGCAGCTAATGGAACGGCATCGGAGCGTGGCGCAGCCCGGTTAGCGCACTAGTCTGGGAGACTAGGGGTCGGAGGTTCAAATCCTCTCGCTCCGACCATTAAAAGCCCCAACATGGGAGCTTTCTACTACCTGAAACCACCGGAGAGCTCCCAACACCTCCGTGGGTGGTATGATCTTGTAGACATCAAGAATTTATTTCTCTTAGGCGTATCTGGGCTAGTCTCATCCATCAACGTGGAGCGCTGGCTCATGCGTCGACCGATCGCCCGCCGCCGAATGCTGACGGCTTGTCTTGGTCTCTTGGTGGCCGGAGCGGCGAAGGCGGATCGTTCGCGGCAGTGGCGCGTGGCCTATGTCGGCTCTGGCAGAACCACTATAGCCGTACCGATCTTAAGGGAAGCGCTTCGGCAGCTGGGCTATGAAGAGGGTAAGAACCTCATCCTCGATGTCCGCGCCGCGAATGGGCACTACGCCATCCTACCCGATCTCCTGAAAGAGGTGGTTGGCCTGAGGCCAGATGTCATCGTTGCAGAGGCCACACCAGCCGTCGCGGCCGCACAGAAGGCGACGTCGACTATTCCGATTGTGATGTCCCCGGCGAGCGATCCTGTTGGCTCCGGATTCGTCGAGAGCTTTGCTCGGCCGGGTGGAAACATCACTGGCGTGGCAAACATGTTCGGCGATGCCACGACGAAGACGCTGGACATAATCCGTCTGGTTCTTCCGAACGTAAAAATGATCGGAGTCTTGATCTCGAATAATCCAACCCATCCGCGCCTGTTGGAGGTCGCCAAACAGGCTGCCGCCTCAATGGCCATTTTCGCAGAGGGCTTTGTCGCGCCAAATCCTGACGACCTGGAAAGGGCATTTGCGGAAATGAAGTCCGCTAACTGCGACGCTGTGTATGTTCTAGCAGACCCAGTGCGTCCGGCCATTCCTGGTATCGCCCTTAAATCCGGATTGCCGACCATTTATCAGGTGAACACCTACGTGACGGAGGGCGGCTTGATGAGTTACGGCCCTGATGTCCCAGGTTTTTTCAGTTTAGCCGCCCGATACGTCGATCGTATTCTCAAGGGCGGGAAGCCAGCCGAGATACCCGTCGAGCAGCCCACAAAATTTCTGTTCGTCGTGAACCTCCGCACAGCCAAAGGGCTTGGATTGACCATTCCGGAGTCGGTGCTGCTCATGGCCGACAAGGTGATCGAGTAGCGGACTAATTGATATGAGGCCGCTCGGGCCGAGGCGTAATGCGGAAGTAACATCGGTGCATACGCGGACTTGGCAATGCTTTGACTGCTAGCCTAGACAGCCCCCATGACTTCAATTTCGGTGGTGGACTTATTCTCGCAGCCGGTCCGCGGATGAGGCCCGCCGTCCCCCGCCTCACCCGTCGTTGAAAGCAAGAAGCGGAACGTCCACGTCGAACACCAGTTCGAGCACCAATCCGACCGCGCAAACGACCACGGCCAGTTCGACGATCACAAAAGTGAAAATCGTGGTCAGTCCGACGACTGCGTTTTTGCGTCCGTTGATCATAATTCCCTCGTTAAGGAATCATTAGCACCGGGCCGTTCGGCGTGGTCGAGGATGTGATTTTAACGTAAACGGGGAACCGGCGCGCCCGATTGCGGGCCGCCGGGGTGGGAAGCGGAATCTCAGCCCGACTTGTTGATCTTCTTCACTTTTGCATCGGTGGCTTCGATCGATGCCGCCAATTCCAAGATCGCCTTTGCCAGAAGGTCGGCGGCTTCCTTGGCGTCCTGACAGCGCTCCGCGCGCAGCGCATAATTCTTGGCTGATGATAGTGACATTGGCGTCGCCCTTCCGACGGAAAAACCCACCGGGTTGAGGCGGTGGGTTTCCCTACGCATTTACGTCTTGCGGGGGTCTTGAGCCGTCCGCGATTGCCCGAACCATAGCGCTCGCTGGTTAATGAATTTTCTGGCCCTAAGGCGCGTCAGCAACGCTGGTAAGCCCGCTGCTGCTAAAGAAATTCGCGCAGCCTCACCAACTCGGCGACGTGCTCGGCGGACATAACCTCGGGGATCATTGGCGGCTGCGGCGCTGTCACAATCTCGTACAGGTGCCGGGTCGATTCGGGCTTGGCCATGAATTCCCTCATGCACTCATCGAGCGTGCCCTCGAACACCATATAGGGGCCGGAGCTGTCGAGGCGGCGGGCGTTGTGGAGCGACGGCCATTTGCGGATGATGGCAGGAACATCAAAACTCACTGGTACTTCGGCACCATCCATTCGTCGTCGAGCTCCGGTCACAGGAAAACGGCCCCCAGCCGCAAGATGATGATGGGCATCCCACCACGAAACTCATAATCCGCGACGTCGCCGTGGGTTCCCGGCCGATGCCTCGAAATTATTGCCGCCGCCGTCTGTTGGGAACAAATAACTGCCGGGGAGCTTAGTCGGGCACGTCCGGACACGAACCAGCCCCGTCGCGTCCGGCCAAAGGCGGCCTCAGCTCTCCCCCCGCGCTGGGGCCGCCTCTTTCAGCAGCGTTGCCGCGGCGCAAAGATCGCGCGCGAACGGCCGAACCTGGTTCTTGATCGGGCTACTTCTTGAAGAAGCCGACAATGATCAGGAGGATCACCGCGCCAATGACGGCGTTGACGATCGCGGCCAGATAGCCTCCGACCAGGACAAACCCGATCATCGGCAACAGCCAGCCGGCGATCACGGCGCCGACGATGCCGACCACGATATTGCCGACCAGGCCGAGGCCATAGCCCTTGACGATTTGCCCGGCCAGCCAGCCTGCGATCGCGCCGATGATCAGCCAGACGATGAGAGATTCAATCACGACCGTCCTCCCCATTGCTGAGCGCCGCGGTTTCCCGCGGTCGCTGCCCTCGAAGCCAACACGTTCAGGAAGCAAGACGCTTAGGAATTCAAGACGCTTAGGGGCCGGGCCGCTTGACGTTGCGCCAGCTGCCGTTCGCCCGTTGTTCGATCTTAGGTAGTATTACGATCCGCTCTCGTTGGCTTGTCAACCAGTAGCTGGCTCCGGTTCGGTCAATCGCACCGCAACAAGTTCTTACCGAATATTCCCGGCGATGGATTTGAGCGTCTCGTTCTGCGCTTTGAAAATATTGCTAAGGACTTCAAACCAGGACGTGCCGCCAATCACCGCATCCAGTTCGGTCGCGCAAAGTTCGCTGCTCATGGCGGCCCGTTGGTCGACGCTCGGCTGTTTCTGAAATGCGGTCATGATGCGCTCCGGTGACTGGATGATGCCAACCATCCTGACCCCGGTGAGAGGCTCGTGACTGTGATTGATGTCACAGCGACGGCGACGGCCGGGCGGCTAAATCCCCCTTCATCAGCAATCATCCGACTTTGATCGAAAGGGAGCCGTCACCATGAGCACCGTCATCAATCGCGTTGAATCATGCGAGCGGGACCGTCAGGCCGACGCGCTGTCCGATCGCGAACTCGCCAATGTCAGCGGCGGTAAGGGAAAAACCACGCCCAGCCCGTTTGTGTTTATCAAGCATTACGACAAGGCAAGCCCCGTCCTGGCCTGAATTCCGATCCTGCCTGCCACGGATTGCCGTCAGGCCGGCGTTCGCGCGTGCTTGGCCGCTTCAAAGGCGGCCAGCCGTTCGGCGAACTTGCCGTTCGCAGCGCCGGCGCGCGCGACGATGACGGGGGCCTGGATCGTCTCGAAGAAATGACAGGCGACGCGATGGCCGGGCGCGGCCTCGCGCAGCTTGGGCTCCTCGGCCGAGCAGCGTGGCTGGGCGTGCAGGCAGCGCGTGTGGAAGCGGCAGCCGGACGGCGGGTTGAACGGGCTCGGCACGTCGCCCTGCAGCATGACGCGCTTGGTGCGCAGGCTCGGGTCGGGCTTCGGGATCGCCGACAGCAGCGCGTGGGTATAGGGGTGCAACGGCCTCGCGTAGATCGTCTTCTTGTCAGCGATCTCGACCAGCTTGCCGAGATACATCACCGCGACGCGATCGCTGATGTGTTTTACGACCGCCAGATCATGCGCGATGAATAGATAGGACAGACCAAAACGCTGCTGCAAATTCTGCAGCAGGTTGACGATCTGCGCCTGGATCGAGACGTCGAGCGCCGACACCGGCTCGTCGCAGATGATCAGGTCGGGATTGACGGCCAGCGCCCGCGCAATCCCGATGCGCTGGCGTTGCCCGCCGGAAAATTGATGCGGATAGCGCCGTGCATGTTCGGGCAGCAGGCCGACGATATCGAGAAGCTCGCTCACCCGCGTCTCGCGCGAGGCGGGATCGCCGATGTCATGCACCCGCAGCGGTTCGGCCAAAATCTCCCCCACGGTCATGCGCGGATTGAGCGAGGCGTAGGGGTCCTGGAAGATGATCTGCATGTGCCGGCGCAGCCGCCGCAGTTCATCCTTGCCGAGGTCAGCGATTTCCTCGCCCTTGAAGCGGACCGAGCCCGCCGTCGGGTCCATCAGACGCAGCACCAGGCGTCCGGTCGTCGACTTGCCGCAGCCGGACTCGCCGACCAGCGCCAGCGTCTCGCCGCGGCCGATCTCGAAGCTGACGTCCTCGACGGCGCGCACCAGTCCTACTTGCCTGCGCAGGATGATGCCGCGGCTGAGCTGAAAATGCTTCACCAGGCCATCGACCTGCAGCACCGGGACCGCGCTCATGACGCCACCTCGACCGGGGCTTTCCAGCAGGCGACCATGTGACCCGGCGCGAGTTCGCGCAGCGGCGGCGGCGCCTCGCGGCAGCGCCGGTCGGCGAACGGGCAGCGGGGGGCGAAGCGGCAGCCCTTTGGCTGGTTGTTGGGGCTCGGCACCGTGCCTTCGATGGTGGCGAGCCGCGCGCGATCAACGTCAAGGCGCGGGATCGAGCCCAAGAGACCGATCGTGTAGGGGTGCTGCGGATCGGCAAACAGATCGGCGACGTCAGCGCTTTCGACGATCTGTCCGGCGTACATCACCAGCACCTGGTCGGCGACCTCGGCGATCACGCCGAGATCGTGGGTGATGATCAGGATCGCCATGCCGAGCCGGCGCTGCAATTCGCCGAGCAGATCGAGGATCTGGGCCTGGATGGTGACGTCGAGCGCGGTGGTCGGCTCGTCGGCGATCAGAAGCGCCGGTTCGCAGGACAGCGCCATCGCGATCATGACGCGCTGGCGCATGCCGCCCGACAGATTGTGCGGAAAGTCGTCGATGCGCTGCTTCGCCGATGGAATCCGCACCAGTTCCAGCATCTCGATGGCACGCGCTTTCGCGTCCTGCGGCGACAACTGGGTATGGGCGAGTATCGCTTCGACGATCTGCTGGCCGATGGTGTGGACCGGGTTCAGCGAGGTCATCGGCTCCTGGAAGATCATCGACATTTTGCCGCCGCGCAGCCGGCGGCGCTCGTCGGCCGACAACCTCAGCACGTCGCGGTCGCCGAACATAACGGCGTCGGCCTCGACCTTGCCCGGGCTCGCCACCAGGCCCATCACCGAGAGCGACGTCACGCTCTTGCCGCAGCCGGATTCGCCGACCAGGCCAACGGTGCGGCCGCGCGGTACGCTGAAGCTGATGCCGTCGACCGCGCGAAACAGGCCGCGGTCGGTGGCAAAATGGGTCTTCAGGCCGCGGACCTCGAGCAGGTTTTCCATCAGAACGAGTAATCCAGGCCTTTGTAGAACGTGTTCTGGTAGAGCATGTGCGGCCGCACGCCCTTCAGTTTCTTCTGGCTCGTCGTGTACATCGCGATGTTCATCACCGGCATCCACAGATGCTCCTCGGTGACCCGCTGCTGGGCCAGCGCGTAATATTTGGAGCGATCGGCCTCGGTCAGCGACGCGCGGCCCATCTTCAGATACTCGTCGGTCTTGGGGTCGTTCCAGTTCATCCGGTTCGGCGCCGGCATGTTCTTCGAATCGAAGTAGAAGTTCAGGAGGTCGCCTGCCGATATGTAGGGGAACGTCACCGTCCACAATTCATAGTCCTGCTTGGCCATCTCGGCCGGCGCGATCGTGGAGTCGAAGCCGACGATCTTCCAGTCGATGCCGATCTTGCGCATGTAGCCCTGGATCGCCTCGGAGACGCGGCCGAAATAGGCGACCTGCGTGAACAGCACCTTCGGCGCGAGCTTGACGCCGTCCTTCTCGCGGATGCCGTCGGCGCCGACCTTCCAGCCGGCTTCGTCCAGCAGCTTTTTGGCACGCTCGACGTCTTCCTTGATGATGCCCTTGGTGGACGCGGCGAAGTCGAGCGCCTTGTCGTCGATGAAGGTGTAGGCCGGCTCGGCATTGCCGAGCATGATGCCTTTGACAATATCGGCGCGGTTGATCGCGATGTTCATCGCCTCGCGCACCCGCTTGTCTGATACCATCGGCCGCGTGGTCTTGTAGCCGTAATACATCAGCTGGAAGTTCGGCTGCGCCTCCTGCACGTTGAGGGTGGGCGCGGCCTTGACCTGCTGGATGAACTGTAGGGGGATCTGATGGCTGACGTCGAACTGTCCGCCCAGCATCGCGGCGACGCGGCTGGAATCCTCCGGCACGATCTTGATGCTGAGTTTTTCGAATTTGACCGGGCCCTTGTTCTGGTACATCGACGGGCCCCATTTGTAGGCGTCGTGGCGCTTGAGCACGATCTCGGTGCGCGGCTGCCAGCTCTCGAAGCACCACGGACCGGTGCCGTCGATCGCCTTGATGCCGTAATCCTTGCCGAGCGCCTCGACGCTCTCCTGGTTGTGGATCGCGGTGGTGAACATCGTGAGCTGGAGCAGCAAGTCGGCGAACGGCTCATTCAGTTCGTATTCGACGGTGTAGGGATCGGGGGCGCGCAACTCCTTGATGTTGCCGGCGCGCCAGGCCAGCGGCGCTTTCAGTTCGGTACTGGTCAGGCGCTTGAAGGAATAGATCACGTCGGCGGCGGTGAACTTCTTGCCGCTGCAGAATTGCACGTCATCGCGCAGCTTGAAGACGTAGGTCTTGCCGTCCTCGCTGATCGTCCACGATTTGGCGAGATAGGGGATCGGCGTCTTGCCGTCCCAGTCCATCGCGACCAGCGTATCCTGAATCATGTTGACGATGTCGGAGGAGGGCGACCAGGTGGTGCGCTGGCCGTCATAATGCGGCGCATCGAGCGACTTCATCATCTTCAGGGTCTGCGCCTCCAGCGGGGAGGCTCCCGCCACTCCGAGCAGCACCGCAACCGTCATGAACAATCCGCGCATCGTCGTTTGCTCCTGTTTGTTATAGCGACGCGTCCAACCCCTTGTAGAACGTGTTCTGGTAGATCATGTGCGGCCGCGCGCCCTTGATCTTCTTGTTGGCGACCTGGTCCATGTTGATGTTGAGGACCGGAATCCACAAATGCTCCTGCATGACCTTCTGCTGCACCATCGCGTAATATTTGGCGCGATCGGGCTCGGTCAGCGCCGAGCGGCCGAGTTTCAGCCACTCGTCGGTCTCAGCGTCCTTCCAGTTCATTCGGTTGGGCGTCGGGATGTTTCGTGAATCGAAGTAGATGTTCATGAGGTCGCCGGCCGACAGATACGGCACCGTCACCGACCAGATTTCGTAATCCTGCTCGGCCATCTTGGCCGCCGCGATGGTCGAGTCCTGCGGGTTGAGCCGCCAGTCGACGCCGATCTTGCGCAAATAGCCCTGGATTGCGTCGGCGACCTTGGCCGAGTTGGCGTTCGCGGTGTAATAGACTTTCGGCGCCAGCTTGGTGCCGTCCTTTTCGCGCACGCCGTCGGCGCCGACTTTCCATCCCGCGTCGTCGAGCAATTTCTTGGCGCGTTCGAGGTCTTCCTTGACGATTCCGGCCGTCTTCGGATCGTGGTCGAGCGCATCCTTGTCGACGATGGTGAAGGCCGCCGTGGCGTTACCGAGCAGGATGCCCTTGGCGATCTCGGCGCGGTTGATGGCGATGCTCATGGCCTCGCGCACGCGCTTGTCGGCAACCATGGGGCGGGTGGTCTTGAAGCCGAAATAGAGCAGCTGGAAATTGGGCTTCGCCTCGCTCACGTTGAGCATCGGAGCGGCCCGGGCCTGGGTGATGAACTGGTGCGGAAACTGGTGGGTGATGTCGAACTGGCCGGCCATCATCGCCGCAACCCGGCTGGATTCTTCGGGCACGATCTTGACCACCAGCTTCTCGAATTTCACCGGGCCCTTGTTCTGGTACATCGACGGGCCCCATTTGTAGGCGGCGTGGCGCTTCAGCACGATCTCGGTGCGCGGTTGCCATGAATCGAAACACCACGGCCCGGTGCCGTCGGCGCCCTTGATGCCGTAGTCCTTGCCCAGCGCCTCGACGCTTTCCTTGTTGTGGATCACGTTGGTGAACATGGTGAGCTGCAACAGCAGCTCGGAGTAGGGCTCCTCGAGTTCGTATTCGACGGTGTAGGGATCAGGCGCGCGCAGTTCCTTGATGCTGCCGGCGCGCCAGGCGTACGGGCCCTTGATCGCGGGATCCTTCAGCCGCTTGAAGCTGTAGATCACGTCCTCGGCGGTGAATTTCTTGCCGCTGCAGAACGAGACGTCGTCGCGCAGCTTGAACGTATAGGTCAGGCCGTCCTCGCTGATGGTCCAGGACTTGGCGAGATAGGGGATCGGCGTGCGGCCGTCCCAGTCGAGCGCCACCAGCGTGTCCTGGAACATGTTGACGATGTCTGAGGTCGGACCCCAGGTGGTGCGCTGCGCGTCGTAATGCGGCGCGTCGATGCCCTTCATCAATGTCAGCGTCTGCCCCGATGCGGAGCCGGCGAGCGCAATTGCCAATGCTACACCCAGAACGGTTCTGATCATGTCTGCAGCCTCGGATCGAGGACGTCGCGGAACGCGTCGCCCAGAAGGTTGGCCGCCAGCACGATCACGAAGATCGCGCAGCTTGGGATCGTCGCGATGTGCGGCGCCATGAACAGGAAGTCGCGGCCCTGGGCCGCCATCATGCCGAGTTCGGCGGTCGGCGGTTGCGCGCCCATGCCGAGGAAGCCGAGCGCCGAGCCGATCAGGATGATCTGGCCGAAGCGCAAGGTGAGGAACACGAAGATCGTCGAGATGCAGTTGAGCGTGAGATAGCGCCAGATCAGTGCGCCGTCGGTGACGCCGACCGCGCGGCCGGCTTCCATGAATTCCTGGCCCATGACGCCGACCGCGGCCCCGCGCGCCACCCGCGCCACGTCGGGCACGGTGGCGACGACCAGCGCGATCACTACGGCGGTGAGGCCGGCGCCGAAGATCGCGGCGACCGCGAGCCCGATCAGGATGGCGGGGAACGCCAGCATGACGTCGACCAGCCGCATGATCCAGCCGTCGAGCCGCTTGTAGTAGGCGGCGAGAATGCCGAGCACGCCGCCGAACAGGCCGCCGATGATGACGCCGACCAGCCCGAGCATCAACGTGGCGCGGGTGCCGAAGATGACGCGGCTCAATACGTCGCGGCCGGTGTTGTCGGTGCCGAACCAGTGCTCGGCGCCCGGCGGCTGCATCACCTTGGTAAGGTCGGTGAAGTAGGGGTCGTAGGGCGCGATCCAGGGCGCGAAAACCGCCGCGGTGACGATGGTGGTCAGCGTCAACGCCGCACCGGCCGCGACCCGGTCGCGCGCGAGGCGCCGTAGCAGGCCGGCACGGGCGAATGCGCCGGTTTCGGGCTCGGCGACAAAGACGGGTTCGAGGGCCTGAACGCTCATCGGCGCGCCACCCTGGGATCGAGATAGACGTAGAGCACGTCGACGATGAGGTTGATCGACAGGAAGGCGATGGCGAGGATCATGATCGCGCCCTGCGCGGTCGGAAAATCGCTGGAGACGATGGCGCCGACCGCAAGCCGGCCGACGCCGGGCCAGGAAAACATCGTCTCGGTGACGACAGCGCCGCCGAGCAGGAAGGCCGCCTGCAGCCCGATCAGGGTGACGACCGGGATCATGGCGTTGCGCAGCGCGTGATGGACGATCACCACGGTCTCGCGCAGCCCCTTGGCGCGCGCCGTGCGCACGAAATCGGCGCCCAGCACTTCAAGTACGGCGGTGCGCGTCAGCCGCGCGATCGGTCCGATCAGCACGAGGCCGAGCGTGGTGGCGGGCAGGATCAGGCTCGGCAATCCGCCGTCCCAGATCGGCCCGGTGCGGCCGGTGAACGGCAACAACGCCCATTTGAAGCCGACATACTGGATCAGGATCAGGCCGATGAAGAACACCGGCATCGAAACGCCGGCCACCGAGCAGGCCATGATGATGCGGTCGGCGAGCCGGCCACGATTGACGGCGGCCAGGGTTCCGAACGCAAGCCCGCTCGGCACCGCGATCAGCATCGCGCCGAGCATCAGTTCGACCGTCGGACCGATCGTCATCGCGAGTTCCTCGCTCACCATCCGGTTCGAGATGATCGAGCGGCCGAGATCGCCGCGCAGAACCCGCATGATGTATTCGAAGAACTGCACCGGGATCGAGCGGTCGAGGCCAAGCTCGAGCCTGATCGCCGCGATGGTCTCGGCCTTGGCGTCGGGACCGGCGATGATCATCGCCGGATCAGCCGGCACCACCTGCAACAGACAAAAACAGAGGAAGAGAACCCCGAGCAATGCGGGGAACGAAATCAGCAGACGATGGACAATCTGTTGTCCCATGCGGCGCCAACGGACCGTTAGGCCAACGGACGGCGCGCCCGCTTGCGCAGACGCTTGCAGCGCGTCCGCTTACGCGAACGCTTTGCAGTCCCCTCCCTGGCAGCGGCGCTTCGTCCGACGTGCGCGCGCTTTGATTATTCGACGATACTGGCATGCACCGCGCGCGCCGTCACGCCCATTTTGCCGAACCGTTTCCGCCTGCGCTCCCTTGTCGCGTACGGGCGTAATGCCTTGTCGCGGAATATGCGAGCGGCGATCGCTATGCGGATGTCGCCGCAATCAGCGCGTGGTCTCGCCAACGTCGCGCTGATCGGCGGGTTTTTCATGATTGATTGCGACGAAGGGCAGCTGTCGCGTTGCCCTTGAAGGCCGTCCAATCCGCGCATCGTAGCTTTCTGCGAGCGCCAGCAGTCGTTTTTTCGTGAAGGGATCGGCCTTGTCCGCAATCGCGCGGACGCGCCGGGACTGCTCCTTGAAATACGCGTCGTTCATAAGGCACCAAAAATTAATAAATCCAATGGGCGCAAACATACTACGGACGCGCCGGCGCCGTCGCCCCGAGTTTTCGTATGGTTAAGCGCGCCAGGGCGTCGTTGTCGCATGGCACGAACGTGTCATCGATCTGATGACGGCATTCATGCTGCTCTTCACGGGGCGGCGCAGGTCAATTGAGGTCTTGTGCTTCCGCCAACAGCTTTACGGAGGCACGGATGGGGTCCATCGCCGATCCGCAGGAACTTTTCAACAGAGTTTCGGTTGCCGCCTCAGCGAGAGACAAGGAGGAGGCCATTTTGCGATGATCCCGTTGAAGGACACGGTGCATCTTTGCGTCGATATGCAACGTATTTTCAGCAAGGGCGGCGTCTGGGAGACGCCGTGGATGGAGCGGGTGTTGCCGGTTGTGACCGAAATCGCGGCGCGGTACAGCGAGCGCACCATTTTTACCCGCTTCATCACGCCGCAAAGCTGGGAGCAGCGGCCGGGACAATGGCAACGATATTATCAGCGCTGGAAGGCCGCGACCCGGGAGCATCTGCAGCCCGATCAGCTTGAACTTGTCCCCGAACTCGCACGCTTCGTGCCGCCGGCGCACGTCATCGACAAGCGGGCCTATTCGGCGTTTTACCTTTCAGGGCTGGACGTCTTTCTGCAAGAGAAGGGCGTGCGGTGCGTGGTCGTCACCGGAGCCGAGACCGACGTGTGCGTTCTTTCCACGGTGCTTGCCGCCGTCGACCGCGGCTTTCGAGTCGTGATTGTCGAGGATGCGCTCTGCAGTTCTTCCGACACCGGCCACGAGGCGCAGATGACGATGTACCGCACCCGCATGCAGGAGCAGATCGAGCTCATCAACTCGAGCGAGCTTGCGGCTATTTGGAGCGATCACTAGTTCACGCGTTGCGCCTGGCCGTGTCCGAGCCAGCTTCACGCCGCAAGCTAGCCTGCGTTCTCCGCGCCGGTCGCCGTTTCGGTGCCTGGCGCCGACACGCGGACCTCGTGGCCCTGTCGAAGTGCCAGCGATGCGGCGGCCACGGCGGCCTCGAAAGCCGATTCCTTGGTCTGGTAGACATTCTCGGCATGTCCGTCATGCCGCACCCGCCATTCGCCGGCTGTGCCGATGATTTCGTAGTTCGCTAATCCCATGGAAGCCTCCTTTGCAAAGACAATGTTGGGCTTCCAATCCGGTTCCTGATGAGAGCGACCGCTGGCAAGCTGCGTCCGGTGTACCCGGCCGGTAAATGGCCCCGGCGCGGGAGGAACGCGGGGCCGCCAACCGGAGTTTTCTTCCGGAGGGCCTTGGGGGCTGGGACCGGAAGCAGCGATTCGACTCTCGGAAGTTGCGAAAGTTCCTGGTGGCCCGCTGCAAATCACGCGCTGATTGTTGTGGTCTGGCTGTCACCTGGGGAACAGCGCGGCCGGCGCCGATCCGTCATTGTCCCGGTCATGCCGATGCAATGTTGCACCGGGACAGCAACAGGAGAAGCACCATGGAACGCAGGACTGACAAGCCGGTCGAACTGACGACGCAGCAGCTGGATATCGTGACCGGCGGCAGGCTGGGCACCGGCCCCACGCACCTTCCGCCCCGCAACCCCTTCGGTCCGCCGAAGCCGCCCCGCTAAGCGAGCAAATAGCCCCGGCATGACTTGCCGGGGTTTTCGTGCAAAGATTCAGATGCTTGCTCCGCTCGAACTTGGAGCCGCGCCTTCCGTTATGACGCCGCTACGACCCAGCCCACTGATGTCTCAACTGGATTGCCCCTACGGCAGCGGTTAGGCTTCACCCGCCGATCGATAAGCTCAGCCAAGGAGCGGGGTCGGATTTGGGAAACGGAAACGCAAGGGGTCGATCATGAAAATACGCCCGACAGGCGTGATACCGCCGATGACAACGCCGTTTCGCAAAGACGGCGAGATTGATTTCAAGCAGGTCGCCCCGCAAGTCGACTGGCTGATCGGCGCCGGCAGCCATGGCATGGCGGCGGGCGGTTCGACCGGCGAGGGGCATACGCTCGATCATGAAGAGTATCGCGACCTGGTGGCGGCAACGGTGGAGG
Organism: Bradyrhizobium sp. AUGA SZCCT0160; assembly: GCF_018130105.1. Taxonomy (NCBI): domain Bacteria; kingdom Pseudomonadati; phylum Pseudomonadota; class Alphaproteobacteria; order Hyphomicrobiales; family Nitrobacteraceae; genus Bradyrhizobium; species Bradyrhizobium sp. AUGA SZCCT0160. The sequence goes on along the minus strand of NZ_JAFCMD010000026.1, from coordinate 15,503 downwards.
CCGCCAGGGGCCGCGCGCCCGTGATCGCGGGCATCATCGTCGACTCCACGCGCGACGCGATCCGGCGCGGCAAACTGGTGCGCGACATGGATGTCGCGGCGCTGCAGGTGACGCCGGTGCATTATCTGTTCAAGCCGGACAATCAGGCGATGGTCGATCATTTCCGCCGGATGGCCGACGAGACCGGCATGCCGATCATCATCTACAATGTGGTGCCGTGGTCGTATCTGTCGCCCGCACTGCTGACGCGGATCATGAACGAGGTGCCGCTGGTGGTCGGCGTCAAGCAGAGCGCCGGCGATCTGAAACTGTTCGCCGATCTCATGATGATGGCGCCGGATAAATTGATCTACAGCGCAGTCGACGCGCTGATGTATCCGTCCTACGCGCTTGGCGCGCATGGTTCGATCGCCGCGATCCTCTCGGCCGCGCCGCATGCCTCCGTGGAGCTCTGGGATGCGGTCAAGGCCGGCGATCACGTCCGCGCGCTCGATCTGCACAAGAAACTGCTGACGCTGTGGAACGCGGTTGTCTCGGACAATCTGCCGGCCTGCACGCGCTACGCGCAGTCGCTGCAGGGACTGCCGAAGACGTTTTCGCGCGCGCCGATGCCGGAAGCGTCAGCGACGCAACAGGCCGCGATCAAGAAAGCGCTGGAGGGGTTGGGTGCGGCCGGCCAGCGCGTCGAGGCGGCGGAGTAGGGCAGATACTCAACGGATCGTCATGCCCGCGCTTGTCCCGGGCATCCACGTCTATACGGTCTAACAGCAAGCAAGACGTGGATGGCCGGGACAAGCCCGGCCATGACCATCTATATTTTCATTGGTAATGAAAAAGAAAAAAGGATCAACATCTCCATGAAGGAATTCGCCGGAAAGATCGCCGTCATCACCGGAGGCGGCACGGGCATGGGCCGCGAGCTGGCGCGGCAGCTCGTCGCCGAGGGCTGCAATGTCGCGATGTGCGACGTCTCCGCCGAGGCGATGGCCGAGACCAGGCAGCTGTGTGAAGCCGAGAAGCTGCCGCAGGGCCTGCGCATCACGACGCATATCGCCGACGTCGCGATCGAGGACCAGCTCAAGCGGTTTCGCGATGAGCTGATCGAGCAACAGGCGACCGACAAGATCCATCTCTTGTTCAACAATGCCGGCATCGGCGGTGGCGGCAGCCTGTTCACCAACGCGCGCGAGCAATGGGAACGCACCTTCAACATCTGCTGGGGCGGCGTCTATCTTGGCGTCCGCACTTTCATGCCGTTGCTGCTGAAGGCCGATGAGGGCCACATCATCAATACGTCCAGCGTCAACGGTTTCTGGGCGTCGGTCGGCCCTGGTGTGTCGCACACCGCCTACGCTGCCGCCAAGTTCGCGGTGAAGGGATTTTCCGAGGCGCTGATGACGGACCTGCGGCTCAACGCGCCGCATATCAAGTGCTCGGTCGTGATGCCCGGCCACATCGGCACCTCGATCGTGGCCAACTCGCGCAAGATCCAGAGCGGCAGCGAGTCCGAGCGCCTGACCGATGTGGAAATCGGCGTGACCCGGGAGCGGTTGAAGGGCATGGGCACCGACACCTCTGCCATGTCGGATGAGGACATCCAGCAACTCGCGCTCGACCGCGCGCGATCGTTTCATGATGATGCGCCGACCACGGCGGCGGCCGCCGCGAAAATCATTCTCGACGGCGTCAAGGCCGGTTCTTGGCGCATCCTGGTCGGCGACGATGCCCACAAGCTCGACGAGCGCGTGCGCAAGACGCCGGAGGAGGCGTATACCCTCGATTTCTACCAGAGCTATCGGGATGAGGTTGGCTGGAAGCTGGCGTAGCACTTGATGAAGTTAAATGCTCAGGTCTGGCGGCAGACTCGCTGCACCTCTCCCGCTTGCGGGGGAGGTCGACGCGCGAAGCGCGGCGGGTGGGGGCTCTCTCAACGAGTCGTATCGCGGATAGACCCTCACCCCAGCCCTCCCCCGCAAGTGCGGGAGAGGGAGCGCAGCTACGTCGCGGATGCAATTCGCTTTAGCCAGGCAGAGGCAAATCACGCCCGCGCCACTCGCTGGCGCGAGCCGGGCTTGTAGGCGAGGCGGGTGTGGCCGGCGCAGTAGGGCATACCCTTGAGCGGCGTGTTGCCGCAAAAGCAGAAGTCTTCCGCGCCGGGCGTGCTGATCGGCCAGCGGCAGCGCTCATGGCTGAGTTCGAGCAGTGAGCAGGGCCGCTCGCTGGCGATCGGCGCGTCGGGCGCCGGTTGCCCGTTCTGGTAGACCACTTGCAGCATCCGGTACTGCGCGCGGGGAGCGGATTTCGGGCTGCGTTCCCTGGTGGCCCCCTGCAAATGCTGTTCGATATTGGTCGGGCCGCGGGTCAAACCGAGCCGTGTCAGTTTGCCAATCACGGCGTTGCGGCTGACGCCGATGTGAGCGGCGATCTCGCGGCAGGAGAGGCCGGATTCGAAATGTTGCTTGAGGAGTTCGACGCGCTCGGTGGTCCAGGTCGGTATGTTGGCGAACATGCTGCGGTCCCAAATTCTTTGAGGAACCGCCGCGCTCCCTGAGCTTTCCGTCGTGCGTCTTCCAGTCAGGCAAATCCTGCCGTCAGGAGGGCCTGCCATTGTCACGGATCGACAGCAGCCCGTCCTTGATGGCGAGCCGGATGCCTTCCTCGATCAGGGTCTTCGCAACGCCGGGAACGCTAGTGCCGTGGGTGCCCTGTCTCACCAGTTTTTCGAGATAGCTGATGGTCGAGATCGCCAACGTCACGGGAATGCGGTCGGTTTCGGCTTTTTCTGTAGCCATGCAAGAACGCTAACTTTTAAACGCTGTACTGAAAAGTATCTATTTAGATTCTATTAAGTTTCGTGGGGATAAGTCAATTGCCGCCTGCGTCGCACTCTATCTCATTGTAACGGCGTCGAAAAAGTCGACTGCTGCCACACAGGCTCTGACGTTGGACAGCGCTGCGCGACCATCGGGCAGAGCTGACGGCGCCAACGCAGCCGCGGCGAAACGATCCAGTTCCTCAACCCATTTCCCGATTGCTCAGGTGGTCTGCACGGTCGATGCTGCTTCGCAGAGGGACAATCCTGCGATGACGATGACCAACGGTCTCTACTCGATCCTGACCGAGATGATGGAGGGCGGGCATGGCCATGCCAGCGGCGTCATCGTGCTGCTGGACGGCAGGATCGCCGGCGGCGACTCGCATTTCTATTATACGGGCTCCTACACCGCCGATCGCGGCAAATGGCGCGGCGAACTGACCACGAACCAGCACACCAAATCGGCCGGCGTGCTGCCGCTGTTTGGCGGGCGCGAGGTGACCACCGGCTTCAGCGGCAGCTATGCCGCCGATCGCGCGGAAGTGCAGGGCGCGGCGCTGGTTGGAAAGACCAGCGTCAGGATTCGTTCCACGTTGGAGCTGCTTTCGCCACTGTGACGGCGCACCGCGCTGAAATCAGCCGTGCACGACGCTCTTTGCGATCATGCAATGGATACCCTTGGAGCCGTTGACCGTCTGCGTCACGCGCAGGTCGGCGGCGAGGCTGCAGAGCGTGTAGGCGTCCTCGCGCGACAGATTGCGCTTCTCGCCGAGCAGCACGATCATGTCGCGCAGCGCGCGCACCACGCATTGGTCGAGGTCGGGGTCCATCGCCATCGTCATGTAATGATCAGGCGTTTCCGCGCGCGGATATTCCAGCCGCAAATCCTTGCGCAGCGTCAGGCGGAAGCGGCCCTGCAGCGCGGTTTCGATCGCGGTGACGCAGACTTCGCCGTCGCCTTGCACGCCGTGGCCATCGCCGCAGGAAAACAGCGCGCCGGGCACGAACACCGGCAGATAGAGTTTGGCGCCGGCGCCCAACTCCTTATTGTCGAGATTGCCGCCCATCGCGCGCGGGATCAGCGAGGTGATGCGGCCCCAGGCCGGCGGCGGCGCCACGCCCATCACGCCGAAGAACGGCTTTAATGGCAGGTCGAGCCCCCACGGCATCCGGCCAACCATCCGCTCGCGGTCGAGCGGAATGTTGAGCAGGCGCGTCTCGTGGAAATCGTCGGGCAGGGTGCCTGACAGCGGCTTGATCAGGTTGTAGCCCCAGTCCTGCCGGAGCTGGACGTCGAGAATGTCGACCTCCAGCACGTCACCGGGCGCGGCGCCTTCAACCGCGATCGGGCCGGTCAGGATATGGCCCGGCACCATCCGCTCGTTCTGGGCGTGCACGTCGGCAAGCTCCGGCGGCACATGAAATTTGCTGCGGTCCGGGACCACGTCGGGGCCGCCGGTGATGGTATCGACCGTGACCTCATCGCCACTGGCGATGGTCAGGACCGGCTTCAATTTCGCTTCGAAAAAGCCCCAGTGGCAGGTTTTGGGGCTGGAATGCAGGTGATGATGGGTCATGGGGGACCTTCTTGTCGGTGTTGTCTTGTCCTGTTGGCTCCTATTTGTCATTGCCGGGCTTGACCCGGCAATCCATCATTTTCGCATAACGCTTTTTGCGAAGAAGATGGATACGCGGGTCAAGCCCGCGTATGACGGACTAGAAATTCCAAGAGGCTTCCCCTTGTTTTTTGTTCTCTCCAAAACGCTCGGCTACATGCTGATGCCGACGAATTTCCTGATCGGCGTCGGTTTCGTTGGCGCCATCCTGCTGCTGACGCGTTTTGCATCGCTCGGCCGCAAGCTCGTGATGGCGGCGGTGCTGCTGCTGGTGATCTGCGGATTGTCGCCGCTCGGAAACCTGTTGCTCTATCCGCTGGAGCAGCGCTTTCCGCGATGGGAGGCCGGAGCGGGTGCGCCGCCGGACGGCATCGTCGTCCTCGGCGCATCGATCGACGCTGATCTATCGGCTGCGCGTGGCACGCCGGTGGTGCGCGGCGCGCCCGACCGTATCATCGCGGCGGCGGCGTTGGCGCATCGCTATCCGAATGCGCGCATCGTCTTCACCGGCGGCAGTGCCAATCTGATTTCGAACGACGCGCGCGAAGCCGATTTCGCCGGCGCCGTTTTTGAAAGCCTTGGCATCGCCAAATCACGTCTGATCATGGAACGGGCGTCGCGCAACACGGTGGAGAACGCCCAGTTCTCGAAAGCGCTGGTGGCGCCAAAGGACGGCGAGCGCTGGTTGCTGGTGACCTCGGCCTTTCACATGCCGCGATCGGTCGGTCTGTTCCGAAAGGCCGGATTTGCGGTCGAGGCCTATCCGGTCGATTGGCGGGTCGGTGGCCGCGGCGATCTCATGAAGTTCTCGATCGCCATTCTTGATGGCCTCGGACGCACCGAAACCGCGGTGCGCGAATGGATGGGACTGGTTGCGTACCGGGCCACCGGCAAGATCGACGATTTGCTGCCGGGACCTGCGCCGAAGTAGAGGTCGCAACAGCGGACCGGCCGGGCTAGAATTGACGCCAACAACATGCGCAACGGGTGACGCCAAGGGGCGCACCGACAATTTGGGAGTTTACGCCATGCAACAGCAAACGCCGCCGGAAGCGTTCGATTTGAACGGCATGGCTGCCGATCTCATCGGCCTGTTGCGGCTCAGGACCACCGTGATCGGCATCAAGATGTTCGCGACCGTCGAGGAGATGGCGGCGATCCCGAAAATTCGGCGCCCGTCCGCGGTCCACACCACCGACCAGATCGTCAGCATGGCTTCAAGGCTCGGCTGGACCGTCGGCATCACCGGCGAAGACCTCGTCGGCGCGCAATGCCGCGCCGTGATTGGCCTCGCACAAAGGGATGAAAAATTCCTTGAAGGCAAAAACTATGTCGGCGTCTGGCACGGCACCGAGGAGGACGCGCGCAAGCGCCAGGAAGCGCTCGACGTCGTGCCGTATGGCCAGTACCAGGCGATGGCGGTGAGCCCGCTCACCAGTGGCCGGCTCAATCCGCCGGACATCTGTCTGGTGTATGCGACCCCAGGCCAGATGATCATCCTGATCAACGGGCTGCAATATACCGGCTACAAGAAGTTCGAATGGGGCGTGGTTGGCGAGACCGCCTGCGCGGATTCCTGGGGGCGGGCGCTCAAGACCGGCGAGCCGAGCCTGTCGCTGCCGTGCTTTGCCGAACGGCGCTATGGCGGCGTGCCTGACGAAGAGATGCTGATGGCGCTGCAGCCGGCGCATCTCGCCAAGGCCATTGTCGGCATGAAGCAACTGGCGAAAAACGGCCTGCGCTATCCGATCGCACCCTATGGCATCCAGGCCGACGTCCGCGCCGGCATGGGCGTTTCCTACGCGAAAAAATAGCGCTAGAAGCGGCCCGAACAGGCTGCTTCGGGCAGCAATGCACCTCAGGGATTCAAATATGTCTTCGTCGAAATTCGACATCGTTGTCTACGGCGCCACCGGCTTCACCGGCCAACTCGTCGCCGAATATCTCGCTGCGCATTATAAGGGCGACAGCAACCTGAAATGGGCGATGGCCGGGCGCAGCAAGGACAAGCTCGCCACGGTGCGCGATGCGATCGGCGCGCCCTCGGATACGCCGTTGATCGTGGCTGACGCGTCTGATGCCGCATCGCTGAAGGCGATGGTGAATCAGACGAAATCGGTCATCACGACGGTTGGACCGTATCTGCTGTACGGCAACGAATTGGTAGCGGCATGCGCGGCCTCGGGTACGGACTACTTCGATCTGTGCGGCGAGACGCCATGGATGCGGCGCATCATCGATGCGCATCAGGCCGACGCAGAGCGCAGCGGGGCGCGGATCATGTTTTCCTGCGGCTATGATTCCCTGCCATTTGAACTCGGCGTGTTCTGCGCGCAGGAAGCCGCAAAGAAAGCGTTCGGGGCGCCGGTCTCCCGGGTCAAGGGTCGCATCCGCACGATGAAGGGGACCTTCTCGGGCGGGACGGCGGCCAGCAGCAAATCGCTGTTTGAGGCTGCGGCAAAAGATCAAGGCATTCTGGCATTGATGCGCGATCCGTTCGCGCTGACGCCGGGCTTTCAGGGACCGAAGCAGCCGCCCGGCAACAGGCCAATGCTGGATGAGGATTTGCAGGCCTGGGTAACGCCGTTCTTCATGGCGAACATCAACACCCGCAACGTGCATCGTTCGAACATGCTGCTGGGCTTCCCCTATGGCCGGGATTTTGTTTACGACGAGATGCAGGTCGCCGGCCCCGGCGCGGAGGGCGAGGCGTTGGCCAAAAGCATCCAGGCGGCCAACAACAAGATAGCGCTATCCGCTGTCCCGAAGCCGGGCGAGGGGCCGTCGAAAGAGGAACGCGAAAGCGGCTCTTACGATCTGCTGTTTGTCGCCGTCGCGCCCGACGGCCGGCAGGCCCGCGCGTCGGTCAAGGGCGACCGCGATCCCGGCTATGGCTCGACGTCGAAGATGATTTCGGAATGTGCAATCTGTCTGCTGCGAGATACACCTGAGGTGCCCGCCGGCATCTGGACGCCAGGGGCGGCGATGCAGCACAAGCTGATCAAGCGGCTCGAGGACCACGCCGGCCTGACGTTCGCCGTGGAGAAGTAGGTTCTTCTTACCTCGCCCCGCTTGCGGGGAGAGGTCGCCCGGCGAAGCGTAGCGCGTGCCGCGACCGCTACGCCGCGCGGGGATCGTATCTGTACATCCAGTCCATGCCCTTGGATGTGACCGGCAGCAGCAGTTTCAGCATGCGGTCACTGATCCAGGCTCCGGTCGGGCTGAACTCGCGCTTGCTGTTGCCGTTGCGGCGCGCCAGCGCCACGATCGTTTCGGCGCGCGGACGGCGCTCGGCCTCGAAATTCCTACTGCAGCAGCTGCTGCGCTTCGTGAGCCAGGCCTATACATCGGTGCTGGGAGCGACGGAGGCGCTGAAGGGGCTGATCGACGCGCCGAAACAGAAGGCGCTCAAGAAGCCGGCGCGGGCGCGGCGTTGAAGGCTTGACCGGCGCGGGCCTTGTAGTGCTCGGCGGCGACGAACATGCCCCACATCAGCCCCAGCATCATCCAGAAGTGCCGCCAATGATCGGTGTCGATGATAAAACTCTCGCCGACGGTGCCGAGATAGGCGGCGAAGACGGCCAGATAGGCGCGCTGCCAGGGCGCGCGGACGAAGATGTAACGGAATCCGTTCAGCGCGGTGACGAACACCAGCGCGGGATAGCAGACGCCGGAGAGCCAGCCGCCCGACATGAACGCGTTCAAATAGGAATTGTGGGTGTCCTCGGGAAAGTAGCGGGTGAACTGCAGCGGACCGATTCCGAACGGCAGATCGAGCGCCATGTTGGCGCCGAGGATGTAGCGGCCGAACCGGCCGAAGCGGCCCGAGTCATAGCTTTGATCGAAACTGGCGCGCTGCTTGAACATTTGCGCGATCGAGTCGAACGACAGCAGCACCGCCACCAGCGCCGCCGCGAGGATCGCAGCGACAAGCGCGATCATGATGATGCGCGAGCGCTGCGCCTGCGACCGGCTGGTCAGCACCATCAGCGCCAGCATGAACATCGAGGTCAGGATCAGCCCGCCCCAGGCCGCGCGTGAAAACGCCAGCAGGATCGCCAGCGACATGATGCCGAAGGCGACGGTGTTGCGCAGCGACTTTCCGAGTTTGTCCGAAACTACGCTTTGCAGGCAGAACAGCGCCGGCAGGATCAGGAACGCGCCGAGCACGTTGGGGTCCTTGAAGGTGCCGCGGGCGCGATCGTACAGCGTCAAGAGGTCGCGTCCGCCCGGGACGAGGTTGAAATAACCGGCAATGCCGAGGCTCGCCGCGATCATCGCGCCGACGACGAGGCCGCGCCTGAGCATGTCGAGCCGGGCCGCGGTATCTTCCGCCACCACCATCGCGAACAGCATCACGGTGATGGCCATGTACCAGGACGTCGCGATCCACATGCTGACATTGGGCCGGTCGATCACGGCGGTGGCGCTGATCGTGTAGCCGGTGTTGAGCAGGAACAGCGCCAGCAGCAGCGGAATGAACACCAGCCGCATCCGCAGACCGCCGGTGGCAAAGAAGATCAGCGACGCCAGCAGCGTTGCGATCTCATAGGGGCTGGGCTCGATGAAGACGATGGCTCCGGAGGCGCCGACCAGCCACACCATCGCGCGCTGCACCGCGAGCACGCCCGGCGCGGCCGTCAACGATGGAAGAGAGCCCTCGGCTGTCGCCGCATACGCCATTCGATACTCACGCACACACTAAACGCTACATTACGGCAACAACCGCGACTTCCGTCATTGCGAGCGAAGCGAAGCAATCCATCTAACCCCATGCCGCGCTATGGATTGCTTCGCTGCGCTCGCAATGACGGCTGATAAATCCCGCCAACTCAATACGCGTTCTCGTTCTTCGTCATCAGCGCCAGCGGCGTCCTGAGCAGAATGAAGAGGTCGAACAGCACCGACCAGTTCTCGATGTAATAGAGGTCGAACTCGACGCGCTTCTGGATCTTCTCGTCGGTGTCGACTTCGCCGCGCCAGCCGTTGATCTGCGCCCAGCCGGTGATCCCGGGCTTGACGCGGTGGCGCGCGAAATAGCCGTCGACGGCCTCGTCGAACAACCGGCTCTGCAATTTGCCCTGCACGGCGTGCGGGCGCGGGCCGACCAGCGACAAATTGCTCTTGAACACGACGTTGAACAGTTGCGGCAGTTCATCGAGGCTGGTCTTGCGGATGAAGCGCCCGACGCGGGTGACGCGGGCATCGTTCTTGGTAACGACCTTGGAGGCGGTGGGATCGGCAAGATGGTGGAACATCGAGCGGAACTTGAAGACGTCGATGCGCTCATTGTTGAAGCCGAAGCGCTTCTGGCGGAAGATCACCGGCCCCGGGCTGTCCAGCTTGATCGCGAGCGCGACCAGCCCCATCACCGGCAGCGCCAGCATCAGAATCAGGAAGCCGACGACGTGGTCGAACAGCCACTTCATCACGAGATCCCAGTCGGTGATCGGCGCCTCGAACACGTCGAGCGTCGGCACCTCGCCGAGGTAGGAATAGGAGCGGGGACGGAAGCGCAGCTTGTTGGTGTGCGCCGAAAGACGGATGTCGACCGGCAGCACCCACAGCTTCTTCAGCATTTCCAGGATGCGCGTCTCGGCCGAGATCGGCAGCGCGAACAGCACGAGGTCGACGCGGGTGCGGCGGGCGAATTCGACGATGTCGTCGACCTTGCCGAGCTTCGGGCTGCCGGCGCAGGTTTCCAGCGCGCGGCTGTCGTTGCGGTCGTCGAACACGCCGAGCACGTCAATATCCGAATCGTGCTGGGTCTTGAGCGCCTCGACCAGCTGTTCGCCGTTCTGGTCCGAGCCCACCACGATGGTGCGGCGGTCGAGCCGGCCCTGCCGCGCCCAGCTGCGCACCAGCGTGCGGAGGAAGGCGCGTTCGATCAGCAGGGCCACAAGGCCGACGAAGAAGAACGATGCGAGCCAGATCCGCGAAATCTCGCTGCCGAGCTTGACCAGGAAGGAGGCGCCGATGAACAGCAGGAACACGAAGGCCCAGGACGAAATCATCCTCGTCATCTGCCGCAGCTGGCCGCGGAACACCTGGACTTCGTAGATGTCGGCGGCCTGGAAGCAGATCACGGCGGTCGCCGTCATGCCGATGATCGCCGCGACATATTCCCAATGGAAACCCTTGAGGCGCACGACATAGGCGAAATAGAGCGCAAGGCCGATCAGGCTGAGCATGACGAAATCGACCAGGCGCACCGCACCCGCGATCACGATCGGCGAATAGGCGCGGCTGACTTTCTGGTTGGTGACGGCAAGGGCTGCCGGCGAGAGCCGGCGGCGCCGTTCGATCGGCGGGCGTTCACCGGTAGCGGTCGCCGCGGCCGTTGCTGCGGCGGCGTCTAACATCGAGCGAGCGTTAAGCGGTTCCACTGGTCCAAGTCCGATTCCAAGTCCGATTCCAAGTCCGATTCCGTTCTTAAGCCGGCACATAGGGATGCGCCTGCCGATGCGGAATTCCCTGCCATCCGGCTTAAGGGACAAATCGGAAGAAACAGTTACGTTGGTAAAGAACGGTTAACGATTGGCAAACGCGTCGCGATAGCCGGTCGATACGCCCTCGACCATCGCCTTCTGCGAGAAGTGCTGGAAAATCCGCTCGCGCAGGGATTTGGCCCGCTCCAGCGTCGCCGCCGGATTCTCCAGCGCAGTCTCGATCGCGTCCGCCATCGCCGCTGCATTGCTGGGGGCGAACAACGCCTCGGTGTGGGCGCCGAAAATCTCCGGAATGCCGCCGACATTGGCGGCCACCATCGGAATTCCCGCCGCCGCGGCCTCGATCACGACATAGGGCATGGAATCGCCGCGCGAGGGAACCACCAGCAGCGAGCCCTTGGAGAAGCCGTAGCGCGCCTTGACGTGGCCGATGAAGCGGATGGCCTCGCCGAGGCCGAGCCGCTGCACCTGGGCCTTCAAGGCAGCGCTTTCCTCGCCGTCGCCGGCGAGCGTCAGCGTCACCGGCCGGCCGTCGGCGCGCAGCCGGGCCACCGCGTCGATCAGGAGGTCGGCGCCCTTGATGTGCCGGAACTCGCCGACATAGAGCACATCGGTGGCGTCCGCGGCCTTGACGACCGGGTCGAATTCATTGGCGGTGACGCCGTTGAACACGCAGCGCACCAGCCCCTTCGGGGTGCCGATGGTGCGCTGATAGGTGTTACGCGCAAACGCGCTTTCGAACAGGAACAGGTCCGTCGAGTCCATCAGCGCGCGCTCGAGGCGGGCATAGAAGTTGCCCTTGAGCGTCGACAGCGGGTAATGCAGTGACCCGCCATGCGGCGTATAGACCCGGATCGTATCCCTGGCGGCGATTCCGGCGCGTATGAACACACCGGCCTTGGCGCCATGGCCGTGCAATACATCCGGCTTCAACTGCCGGACCAGGCGCAGGAAGCCCACCCATGCCAGGGTGTCGCTGGGGCGCGGTTCGCGGTGGATAGCGACGCGATGGACGCCGAGCTTGAGGCGGGGGGCGATTTCCGCCAGCGCCTGCTCGGCGCGCTCGCCACCGGTGAGGCTGTCGGCGATGATGCCGACGTGATGGCCTTTATCGGCCTGGCCGTTGGCGAGATCCAGGATATGGCGAAAAATGCCGCCCACCGGGGCGCGCGTCGCGTGCAGGATACGAAGGGGCTGACCGTCGACGACAGGCATAATCAGAACCAGCGTTCGCCAACGAGCACCGTATCGCCCGGGCTGATGGACGTTCCCGGCGGCACCACGTAGCGCGCTGTTCCGGACCCGTCGGTGTGCGTGACCGTCACCCGGTCGCGCAGCGCGCGCGGCGAGAAGCCGCCGGCGATGGCAACGGCGCTTTCCACGGTCATGTTCGGTACATAAGGATATTGTCCGGGCGCCGCCACTTCGCCGAGGATGAAGAACGGCCGATAGGCCTCGACCTCGACGGCGACCGAGGGCTCGCGGATGAAACCGCGGCGCAGCCTGGCGCCGATGTCGGCGGCCAGGCCAGCGGGCGTGCTGCCGCGCGCCGGGACCGAACCGATCAGCGGCATCGTGATCGAGCCGCTGGCATCGATCGCATAGGTGTTGGTGAGACCTTCCTGGCCGTAGACCACGACGCGGAGCTTGTCGCCAGTATCCAGATGATAGGCCGCGTCGAAGCGCGGCGGCGCCGGTTCGGCATAGGCGACCGCCATCGGGGCAGGGCCCACGGCAACCGGCGTAGTCCGACCCATGCAGCCCGCAAGCGCCAGCGCAGCAACCAGACATGGGATCGGGGCGAGCGCGCCTCGCATGGGGGAGAATCCTGAAAAAGTATCCGCCCGATTAAGGGCGTTCATGGTTAACAAAACATGACCGCAGCCCTGCGGGGCGGTCATTGCCGCCCGCAAATCGCGCGGATTAACCCAGCGGCAACCTTAATGGAGTGTAATCGCCGGGGTTGAGACAGGGTCGTGGCGTTTTCGAGCGAAAACGCGTCACGATTTTATGTGGCGTCCGCGGGAGTGTGCGATGCGTTTTGCGTTTTGGCGTACGGGCCGGATCAAGGCCGTGTTGGAGCGGGCGCTTCCAAAGCCCGCACCGGCCGTCACTGAGGCCGTCGCCACAGAGCCCGTCGTCGTCAAATCTGTCGTCACCAAGCCTGCCGTTGCGAAGCAGGTTGCCGCGCCCGAATCCGGCGATCTCGACCTCCACGCGCTGGGTCAGGCCCTGATCCGCAAGCGCGCCTGGATCATCGTCCCGACGGTGCTGGCGCTGGTGCTGTCGATCGCCGCCGTCAACATGGTCACCCCGCGCTATAAATCCGAAGCCCGCATCCTGGTCGATGGCCGCGAGAACGTGTTCCTGCGGCCGAACGGCGAGCGCAATGAAGAGCGCAACACGGTCGACGCCGAGGCGGTGACGAGCCAGGTGCAGCTGCTGTTGTCGCGCGATCTGGCGCGCGAAATCATCAAGAAGAACAAATTGGCCGAGCGCCCGGAATTCGATCCGGTGCTGCAGGGCTTTTCTCCGCTGAAGTCGCTGCTGGCGCTGTTCGGTATAGGACGCGATCCGCTGTCGCTGACGCCGGAAGAGCGCGTACTGGACGCCTATTTCGAGCGCTACACGGCGTATGCGGTGGACAAGTCGCGCGTCATCGTCATCGAATTCCAGTCGCGCGATCCGGAGCTGGCCGCGCGCGTCGCCAATTCGATCGCGGAAGGGTATCTGGCGTTGCAGCAGGGCGCGCGCCAGGACCAGGCGAAATCCGCCAGCGGCTGGCTGTCGGGCGGTATAGAGGATCTGCGCAAGAAGGTCGCGGAAGCCGAGCAGCGCGCGGAAGATTTCCGCTCGAAGTCGAGCCTGTTCATCGGCACCAACAACACCTCGCTGTCCAACCAGCAGATGGGCGAGATCAACACCCAGCTCAACAACGCCCGCGCGCTGAAATCGGACGCCGAGTCCAAGGCGCGCATGATCAAGGACATGCTTCAGAGCGGCAAGCCGATCGAGGCTTCCGAGGTCCTCAATTCCGAATTGATCCGCCGGCTGTCCGAACAGCGGGTGACGCTGCGCGCGCAGCTCGCCGAACAGTCGTCAACGCTGCTCGACGGTCACCCCCGCATCAAGGAATTGAAGGCGCAGCTCGGCGATCTCGATCGGCAGCTGCGCGAGGAGGCGAGCAAGATCTCGCGCTCGCTGGAGAATGACGCGCGCCTCGCCAGCGGCCGGGTCGATAGCCTGAGAAACGAACTTGAGCTGGTCAAGAAGCAGGCGTCCGCGTCCAACGGCCAGGACGTGCAGCTGCGCGCGCTGGAGCGCGAAGCCAAGGCGCAGCGCGATCTCTTGGAATCCTATCTGGCAAAGTACCGCGAAGCCGCCGCCCGCGAAAACATCGACGCCGCGCCGGCGGATGGCCGGATCATCTCGCGCGCCACCGTTTCCAATACGCCGGCCTATCCGAAGAAGCTCCCGATCGTGCTGATCGCGACGCTGGCAACCTTGCTGCTGACCTCAGGCGCGATCGTGACCGGCGAGCTGCTGCGCATGACCGCGCCGCGCGCGGCCGCTGCAGCCGTGCCCGCTGCTGTGACTTCAGCCGCAGAACCGGCTCGCGTCTCCGCGCCTCCGACTGCACCGCATTTCGAGCCCCATGATGATTTCGGACCGGAACCTGAACATCCCGTGACGGACGACTCAAAGCCTGCCTTCAGCGAGCCTCGTGCCGAGCTTGCGGCAGGAATCGAAGAAATCGAGCAACTGGCCGACCGGCTCGGCCAGGCGGGTGAGGCGGCGCGCAAGGTAACGGTTCTCGGCACCGCGTCGAGCGAAGGCATCACGCTGACCGCGTTGACGCTGGCGCGCCTGATGGCGCGGCAGGCCAAGATCGTGGTGGTCGATCTGACCGCGGCTTCGCCGGCGATGACGGCGGTCTCGGTCGATCCGGCGGCCCCCGGGCTCGCCGAACTGATGCAGGGTGAAGCAACCTTTGCGCAGATCATCACCAAGGACCGGCTGTCGCGCGTCCATCTCGTCAGCGCCGGATGCCCGGGCTTTGATCGCTCGCAGCTGCAGTCGCCGCGGCTGACGCTCGCGATCGACGCGCTGCTGCGGGTCTACGACCATGTGTTGCTCGATGCCGGCTCGGCCTCCGACCTGCCGGCGGAACTACTGACCGCGCATGCCCGCGCGGTCGTAGTCCCTGACGCCTCGATGGATTCGGACGCCCGCAGCATCATGTGCGATCAGCTCAGGGCGGTCGGCTTCGCCGACGTCACGATGCTGCGCAAGCCGTGCCAGCCGTCGGATGTGGCCGAACGCAGCCCGCGCGTGGTGGCGGCGTAGGGGCGATAAAGGTTCAAGCATGTAGGATGGGTAGAGCGAAGCGAAACCCATCATCTCTCCGCAATCGCAATTGATGGGTTTCGCTTCGCTCTACCCATCCTACGGGCGGGCTGCGGCGCCTCGCGCGCACGCGTAATCTTGCGGCCAGCATGCGACAAAGTAACACGACGGGCAAATCACTTCCGATTGTCAGAAATTATGTCAAGCCCCGAAATAAAAAATATTTCGCTTTCGCCGTCGGGCAAATCATCTCTACGAGTTTGCGTTATCCCGTCC